>JAHDFZ010000239.1 GCA_020627905.1 Verrucomicrobiota bacterium | reverse complement strand
CACCCGATCGAGGATCCAACGCACTCCTTCTGTGGCGCGTATGCCATCCTTCTCACGCCAGAAGGCGAAAAATTCATCGGCGAAGAGCTGCAGCACCTTGAGCAGCGCTACCCGCAGGACGACGCGATTGTGCCCAGGATCCTGCAGGCGACGTTTCAGGTAGAGCAGTTCGTTTTCGACCTCTTCGAAGCGTGATTTGCGCACAGAAAAAAGATGGGTACGGTCGCGGCGCGGCACGCGGAACCAGCTCTGATCGAGGAAAAGCGAAAGCACCGCGTCCACTCCCACCGTCAGGGAGTAGTCGGGAGTGAGGAATTCCGGCATGAAGCGCACACGCAGCAGCTTCACATTCTCCGGTCGCAGCACGCTATGCTTTTCACCTGGGTGAACAAGGATGGCCGAGCGTTCGCGCAGGGCAGACTCCGTGGAATCCGAGGCAAAGAGGAAGTGCCCCTGCTGCACCAGGTAGATCTCCGGGAAGCGCACCGCACGGAATTCATGATCCTTCACCAGCGAAAACTCGGTGATCTGGATCGGCCAACCGCCGACGCGCTCGATCTGGTTCGCGCGCAGGCCGCGCTTGCTCGTAAAAATGCCCATGGATTTCCGCGCACCCAAACCCAGAAAGTGCAAAACCGCAACAAGCTAGGGGGCAATGGGAATGCGAGATTCCGACATCCCGCAAACTACGCTATGGAATCGCGACTTCAGTCGCTAGCCGAAAGCCCTGCCCCCAGCCAGCGTCACGGAGGCAGGGTCTCCTGACCCTGCACCGGCCCAAGCCCTGCCCTCCCGAGCTAAGCCGCAAAACCCATAAGTTCTCCCGTATTGTTTTCCTCCCTGCACGCGTATAATCAGCCATGAGCCAGCACACCTCCATCGACTCCATCCGTCACGACTACCAGCGTGATAGCCTCGGGCGCAGTGACCTGCAGGCATCCCCTTTCGAGCAGTTCGCCATCTGGCTGCAGGATGCCATCGATGACGGTCTCCCGGAACCCACCGCGATGACCCTGGCCACCATCGGCGCCGACGGTGGACCAACTGCCCGCACGGTCCTGCTCAAGGATCAGCCTCAGGGAGGCTTCACCTTCTACACCAACTACGAGAGTCGCAAAGGGCAGGAGATGGCGGCCCATCCACAGGTCGGATTGCTCTTTCTCTGGAAAGAACTCGAGCGGCAGGTGCACATCCGAGGCGTGGTAGAGAAAGTCAGCCGCGAAGAGTCCGAGAACTACTTCTTCTCCCGCCCCTATGCCAGCCGGATCGGTGCCTGGGCCTCTCGCCAGAGCCAGGAGATCGAGAGCCGAGAAGCCCTCATGGCCCAAGCGGCCGAGGCAGAGGCCCGCTTTCCCGATAGCGGGGCAGCGGACTGTGTGCCGCTACCGGACTTCTGGGGTGGCTATCGGGTCAAGCCCAGCAGCTTCGAGTTCTGGCAGGGCGGCCCCGGGCGCAAACACGATCGCTTTATCTATCGCCCAGCCGATAGCGGAGACTGGGAAATCATTCGCCTGAATCCTTAGGTTCCTCATCGGGGACAATCAGCGGCTCATCAACTCCCGGCTGCTCCTCGGTCTCTGACTCACCATTCTCCGGGAGACGACGGTCAAGGAGAATGGAGGAGATGATCTCGATATCGCTCTCAAAAACCGTGCCCTCGGCGATAAATACCTCTGCCGCCACCAGCTTCACATCTTTCTGAAAGGTCCCCTGCACGGCCAGGCTGCCACCCGCGATGATGATTGGTTGATCCGTGACAGGCACCTGATAGTCGATTTCGCCCCCGAGGTAGTAGGTGGGGGTTTCAGGTGCCTCCGTGATGACAAACTTCGGCTCCTGGCTCGGGACGACCGCATACCCTTGCTTCTGATAGGGGATCGGGCTGTGCTGATAGCCAAGATAAGCCGCCCCAGCTATCAGCAACAGGAAGACAACGACGAGAAAGGTCAGGCATCCGCAACACCCACAGCCTTTCTTGCCCCCTTTTCGTCCCTTCCTGCCAGCAGCTTTCTCTTCTTCTGCAAATTTCTTCCTGTAATACTCCTCCTCGTAGCGAGCTGCGGCACCGCCACTCGCCTGGTCTCCCGAAGGTTGATTCTGATCAGGCTCCTGGTCGAATCCGATGGGATGATTTCGATTCATAACTCAAACCTACGGATCGGGTGCCTCAAGATCAATCCCTATCTCGCGGTGAGAGCCCACGGGATCGTTCAGAAAAGCCTCTAGAAAATCGACGCGCAACCTATGGGGGGCGGCATCGAGTCTCACGGCCGCTGGAGGAGTCTCATCGGTGGCCCCGTGACATGTGGCACAATCTGCCCCCTGCGCCGAGATCCAGTCCTGCGGGGATTTGAGGAATTGCTTGATCTCCTTTTGACCGAACGCTGAAGGCCTGGCACCTGACTTTGGCAGGATCTTTTCCCACACCGCCACCATCTCAGCAGTCGCATGCGGGTGATACTGCGGCATGCGCGCGCGCAGGTAGGGCCGCGCCTTCATCGGTGGTGCTCCATGCCCCAGCTTCGATCGGATCCACTCGACGGTCAGCTGTTTCTCATAGGGCGCGATGTTCGGTGGTAGAAATCCATTCCGGCCAAAAGTGAGACTGTCAGGATTTTTCGAGGTGAAGAAGATATCGCGGCCATACTCCACGCCGCCTTTGCCATCCACTTCATGGCAGGCGTAGCAGTTCAGTCTCTGCCATTCCCAATCAAGTCGCGCCTCTGATGTCTGATGAGCCGTGCGTTTTGGGGCATCCGGATGAAGCTTCTGGAGGGCTGCTAGAATCGCCCGCACCTGCACGGCGTCGAGTCCGTAGTAGGGAACCCCGCCTTCCAACGCTCTCGCAGAGAGGCACCCGAAGTTGGCTTCCTCGGTCAGACCCTCAGGAAATCTTGCCGCTGCTCTTTCGGCGAGGTTGGCGAGTGGGGCAGACACCGGACGGCTCTCTGCGAAAGCCCCCTCCATTTCGTGGCAGGAATAACAACGCTTTTTCGCAAAGACAGCCTCGCCCCGCTTGGCCCGAACGGGGTCCGGCTCAAAGACTCGCATCGCCACCAGCGCCTGTGATAGGCCGGAGGAAATCGTCAGTCCCGGACCTGCCTTCAGGTAGGCGGCTAGGTCCGCCGCTTCCTGCGCAGAGAGGTCAAACTCAGGCATCCGCATCGAGGGACGATGATGATTCGGATCGAGCAGGAACTCCACCAGTGCCTCCTCACTATAGACATCGGCTAGGTTCATCGGCACATGCGGCAGCCCGGTGTGGTCCAGTTCTGTCTCCGGGGAGAGATGGGGAGGGCGGTAGTCCGCCTCCGGTGCGTGGCAGGAAACGCAGCCGACCTGGTGATAGAAGGTCCGCCCCCGATCGATGTCGCCCTCCGGCCGTTTGGGATAGGGATCGGGGCGTTTCAGGCTCGCGAGATAGTGTTTCAGATCCTCGATTTCTACCAGATCCCGATCGGGGCCGGAGAAGAGGCTCGGCATGAGCGTGTCGCGTTTCAGCAGGCGGGGGCTTCGGATCATCAGCTCCAGATCCAGATGCCGATAGCGATCTCCGACTCCCTCCAGATTACTGCCTGGCGATCCCGAGAGCTGATCGGCCCATGCCTTCGGTGGAGCGTGGCATGCCACGCAGTTCAGCTCATTGAGCAGCAGCAGGCCGCCCTCGGCCAGTCGTTCCTCAGAGTCCAGACCGCTGTAGAAGCGCTCGAATCCGAGCACTACTGGGTAGTTCATCGGGGCCGAGTGCGCCGGGTGAGCAAGAGCTGCCCTCGGTATCGCGAGAAGAAGGCAGATCACGCCGAGCCAGAGGAGAAGACAAGCTTGCGAGAACTTCAGCATGGGTTCAGGATGTGTGGACTTCGGGAAAGTCTTTCGGGCTATACTGCCGCTTTCCAACGCTCCGTGCAATGATCAAAGGCCTCCTCATCGCAACCTTACCCTTCCTGCTGGCGACGCACCTTCGTGCTGCGGACTACGGATTGTTTTTCGAGGCGGGGAAGACCTACCGCTATGAAGTCACCAGCGATCTGCGGCTTGATTTCGCTGCGGGGAAGCCTTCCCAAGTCGTCAAGCTGGTGCACCAGATCCGAGTGGAAGCTTCCGGGCCTAGTCCGGGTGGGCAGGCGGATCGACTCCTCCTGCTGACCGAGCGATCTCAGGCCACCTTTGGGCAGGGCGAGTCGGCAGAGAGCTACGATTCCTTTTCCGCCACTAGCGGAGATCAGAATTTCGGAGCGGCCCTCCGGCAGGCCCTGCTCCAGCGATTGAACGTCATGCTCAATGCTGATGGTGAAATCGCCGAGACCAGTTTCACACGCAGTCTCTCGCCGTCTGCCGAGAGCAAGCAATCCCTCGCGCCTGTAGGGGGAGCCGAACTCCTCCAATTCCTCCAGGGAGTGGCTCGACTCGTGCCGCCCGTGGGTGCGACAGCTGGTCAGAGCTGGCAGGTGCAGCGCGATGAGCTGGACCTGCCGTTGGGGCCTCTCTTCTTCGACCTTGAGGGCAAGCACGATGGTGGACGCGATTGGGAAGGGCAGCAGGCGCTGGCTTTTCTACTCAGCGGATCTGTGGAGGGGCAGTTAGATGCCTCCGTCAGCGAGTCATGGTCGCCGGAGACGGTCGCGCAGCTCCACCCTGACGCCTCCCTCAGCAGTCAGCTCTATGTGCATCGGCTGAAAGGGCACCCGCTCACGCACACGAGCACGCTGAACCTCCCCCTCACCTTCCTAGTAGCAGAGGAAGAGCCTGTTGAACCTGAACCAGCCGAGGTCGCCGAAGTCGCGGAGATCCCTGACCCCTTTGATGTCCCCCCGCGCAAAGTGATCCGTGCGGAGATCGTGCACGTGCCATTGACCACTGATCCAGACGCTGCCCGTGAAGAAGCGATCGTCATTCCCATCGATGCGACGCTCCGGATCGAGAGCCGATCGCGACTCATTCACGTCGTGTCAGGAACGACGCGGTAGGCAGATCTTTGTCAGTTTTTCCTCGCTTTCGTCCCAGAGCCCCTGCTCGTAGATTTCAAAAGGGGAGGGCGACTTAGCCATCGGGAAGATTTTCTTACGAGCCCGCATGATCCCGGCATACCAGGCAGAGGCCAGATGCTGATACTCGCCTCTGTGCTCCGCTACATACGCCTCCGTTGCCTGTCGATGTCCCACATAGAACCCACTTGGTGTCGAGTCAGCAGCTCCCTCGTTCACCGGCAGAGCGATCGTGTAATCGCACTGCCCCTTGGCGATCTGCCATTTGTGATAGAGAGAAAAAGCAGGCCCAGTCGACTCGATTGAGTTTTGCGAAGCCCAGTTTTTCAGCCGCAGGAGATCCTTCTCCATCTCCGCTTCCAGGTCAGACATTGCCACGGTCTTCCGCAGCCCGAAAAACGGCGTCGCCGGGACAGAAATCCTTTCAATGAACGAAATCTGCGAAGGGATCCGCCCCTGCTCCAGCCAGTCCCGTAGCCGCAGCAGGCCGCGC
>JAHDFZ010000238.1 GCA_020627905.1 Verrucomicrobiota bacterium | reverse complement strand
CCCGTCGTCCTCGGCAGCGCGACACCGTCTCTTGAATCCTGGCAGAACGCGGGCGCCGGGAAATACGAGCTGGCCACTATGCGCCAGAGGATTGATGACCGGCAGCTGCCGCTTATCCGGGTCATCGATATGAAGCTGGAAAGCCGCAAGCAGAAAGGGCTGACCATATTCTCGGCCAAGTTGCGCGACGCTGTGCAGGAGCGGCTCGCTGAGGGAGAGCAGACCATTCTCTTTCTCAACCGTCGGGGGTTTGCCAAAAATATTCTCTGTCCGGAATGTGGCTATGTGGCGAACTGTCGCAGCTGCTCGACCACTCTCACGTTTCATCAGAAAGATGATGCCCTCATCTGCCACATCTGTGGAGCACGGCAGTTGCCCCCCCGCAAATGTCCCGAGTGCAGCTCGACTTCTATCGTTAATTCAGGCTTCGGGACTGAGCGGGTGGAAGAGATGGCGAAACAGGTCTTCGATAAGGCGCGAATCGCTCGGGTCGACACCGACACCATTCGGAGAAAGAATCAGTTGGAGGACACTCTGGATGCCTTTCGGGCGAAAAAAATCGATATCCTGATCGGAACGCAGATGATCGCGAAAGGTCTGCACTTCCCAAACGTGACCCTCGTGGGTGTGCTCAATGCCGACACGGGCCTACACATCCCTGATCTACGTGCCGGTGAGCGGACTTTTCAGCTCCTGACTCAGGTGGCTGGACGCGCTGGTCGGGGTGATCTGGCCGGAGAGGTCATTGTGCAGACCTACACGCCCCATCATCCCTCGATTCAGTTTTCTTGTCATCATGATTTCGAGGGTTTTGCGGAGCAGGAGCTCTTCATGCGGCAGCAGTTTCAGCATCCACCCTTCATTCACCTGTTGCTGATCACGGCGCGGTCGACTCATCAGGAGCGTGCTCAGTTCTGTCTGGAGGCGATTCACAAGAAGCTCAAACAGCGCTTGGCCGAGGAACCTCACATCTTTCTAACAGAGCCTCTGCCATCGCCCCTCGTCAAATCACACGACCAATGGCGCTTTCAGCTGCTGCTCAAAGCGCGCACAGCGAAAGAACTGACGAAACCGGTGCGGGAAGTGATGGGGGCGCTGACGTTCCCAGAGGATGTCCACATTTCCATCGACGTGGACCCTTACAGTATGACATAAAAGGCCCTGAACTAGGTGTGTTGGGTGAAATCGGAACAAGGATGATCGCGAGTCAGAGAGAATTGATCTTCTGCACCCAAGAAGCCCTGCCGCGCCGGTCTCTGCCTATCACAGCCAACGCTTCTTTCGAAAAGCGATCAGCAGTCCAACGCTGATCACACCCATCACCCCGAGCAGCAAAAAGTAACCGAAACGGAAGCCCAGCTCCGGAATCCATTCAAAGTTCATCCCATAAAGTCCGGCGAGGAAGCCGAGAGGAACAAAAATCGAGGTAACCATGGTCAGCACCTTCATGATCTGGTTCAGGCGATGAGAAGCCATTGAGAGGAATCCCTCCATTAGATCGCTCGCCAGCTCATAATAAAGGAGTGTGAGCGAGGAAGCCCGCTCCTGCTGCTCATAGACGTCGTGCAGCTCATGCTGAAGTTCTTCGGGGAAAAAGGAAGGCTCATCCTCGCTATTCAGCTCTGCCGAGACCTCCGTGAGCGATTCATTCTGATAGGAAAAGATTCTTCGAAGTCTTTTCAGCGTCGATTTGTAGGCCGTTAGTTCGCTGAGGTGCTCGTCTACCTCATCCGAGCTCATGAGGGAGTCTTCCAGTTCATCGAGACGTGGTTCGATTTCATGTAGATAGGAGATGTATTCATCCATCACCTTGCGCATCATCTGGCAGGCCGCGCGGCTGAGCGGTGGGTTTTCTATGCTATTCTCCCGACAGAGTTTACTCTGTAGCCGTCCGACAAAACCTGCCCCCTTCGGCGCTAAGGTCACAAGGAATCGATGCCCGACGAAGAGATTCAGTGGGGCTAGCTCAAATTCATGGCCATCCGTCTCGGCGAAGTATCGAAAAATGAGAAAGGAATGATCGGGGAATCTCTCATATTTCGGAGGATGGCGCTCGCGCATGGCGTCCTGACAGGCAAGTGGGTGGAGAGGGAGGGCTTCCTGCAGAGAGGCCCAGATCTCAGATTGCCTCAGCTGATTCCAGGCATCGGACTTGTCTGTCGGGTCGCGTTCTAGATGGATCCAGATGGGCGTTTCTGCGTCCATGAGATCATCTAGCTGGCCTGCTAAATCATGAGCTCTATCCGCAAGCCTCTCGCTGATGGCAGCGTAGGCAGACCCATCAGCGTCTTGAGTGAATCGGGTGAGTGTGATCAGCATAATCCAGCAGTTAGAAGTAAAGACGCCAGCATGAGTCTGATACTAACAGCCAAACTCGTCGGGAAAGAAATTCTCATGCCTGATAAGTCGACTTGCAACCTCGTCAAAAAAATGTAGCCGCCACAGCTGAGCTGCGTAGCGTGAGATGGTGGACCAGAGAGCACGGCTCGCGGCAGACAGGGGCTGGCCTTTGGAGAAATCCACGCCGTTACCGGCGCGGCTACAGGGATGTGGTCACGCAAGATTGTAGCCGCGCAGCTGAGCTGGGAAGCGTAAGCTCGTGGACCGGAGAGCACGGCCCGTGGCAGACAACAGGCTGGCGTGTGGACAAGTCCACGCCGTCACCGTCGCGGCTAAAGAGATGTGGTCACGCAAGATTGTAGCCGCGAGCGTGAGCTCGTGGACCGGAGAGCACGGCTCGCGGCAGACACAGGCTGGCCTTTGGACAGATCCACGCCGTTACCGGCGCGGCTACAAGGATGCGGCCGCCACAGCTGAGCTGCGTAGCGTAAGATGGTGGACCGGAGAACACGGCCTGCGGCAGACTTACCTCCGGTCGTCCATAGAAACATTTTCCGTGACCCGCAGGTCCAGCACAGGATAAGCAATCTCCAGATCTGCTTCCGCAAAGCGACGGGCGATCTCCTCATGCACTTGCGTCGTCACCTCCAGCCGCTTCGTCATATCCGGTAGGAAGAATCGAAGCGTCAGATTCAGTGAGCTGTCGGCGAAGGCATCCAGCGTCGCTGATGGTGCGGGATCAGTTAGGACGGCCGGATGGTCGTTCACGACCGAAAGCAGAATACTCCGTGCCTTAGCGGTGTCAGATCCATAGGCTACTCCGACCGGGATGGTAAGACGGTTGACCGAATTACTCCGCGTCCAGTTGAGTAGGGTTCCCGTGATAAAGTTTTTATTGGGGACGATAAATTCTTTTCGTTCCCAGGTCGTGATCGTCGTGGCACGGATCTGCATCTTCGTGACAGAGCCATCTATCCCGTCAATTGTCACGACGTCTCCCACTCGGATGGGTCTCTCGAACAGAAGGATCAGGCCGGAAATAAAGTTGGCCACCACTTCCTGCAGACCGAAGCCGATTCCCACACCAAGTGCTGCTGCCAGCCAGGCGAATTTCGACAGATCGATGCCCAGAAGTTGGAAGAGATAGAATCCTCCGATGGCTAGAATCGCGTAGCGCACCAGTGATGTCATCGCGCTCTTGGTGCCGGTCTGGATGTCCAGGCGATTGAAGAACAGGAGATTGAGCAGTCCGCTGAGATTTCGCAGCAGAACGACGAGCATCACAAAGGAGAATGTGATGAGAAGAAAATCGATGACGCTGATCGAGCCGATGATCTGAGTCTCGTCGAGAGTGCGGATGATCGGGTCAAAGCGCGTCCACACCTTGTGGAGAAGAAAGAGCACGATGCCGAAGA
Source organism: Verrucomicrobiota bacterium (assembly GCA_020627905.1). Taxonomy (GTDB): domain Bacteria; phylum Verrucomicrobiota; class Verrucomicrobiia; order Verrucomicrobiales; family DEV007; genus Arctic95D-9. The sequence goes on along the minus strand of JAHDFZ010000238.1, from coordinate 1,747 downwards.
TCACAAACCCGATAAAGCGGTGGACCTGTAGACGCATGGTTTCCAGCTCTTCCAGACTGATCGGTTCAGGCTCGGGATCCAACTCGGACTCATCGAGGATCTGCGGCTCCACGCGCTGCTGCTCCTCGGCGAAAAGCCTCAGTTTTCGCCGCTGCGAGCGGACGATGCTCTTCTCGTGATAGGAGAGGATCCGGATGACGAGACCGTATAGCAGAAATCCTGTCAGAAGAATCAGAAAAGACTCCAGCATCAGCTTGTAGAGCAGAGCGATCGTAAAGGTGTAGCCGATGACAAGAAGACTCAGAAAATAGGTGGTGACGCCCACCACCCCCAGGAACAATGGCCAGCGTAAACGCCTCATCCAGAGGGACCTCTCCTGTCTGGCCAGAAGGTCGGCCATGCCGCCTTTCGGCCAGAGCAGGTAGGCCAGCAGGCAGCCGGTCAGCAGCACATAGAAAAACAGCAGTGTCCTGCCTAAACTCCCTGTAAAGGACACTCCCGTTTTAGCGAAGGTCACCGAGATCGTGATCGAAAAGAAGGCGACAATCGGTAGCATGAGCAGGGCATATCGGCGAGCGCGAGCGCAGACGGATCCGTTCCATTTGAAATGCACTGGCCCCAGTCCCTGAGGGTGACAGGTGATCGCGAGGAACGACATGCCGTAGGTGAAGAGCACCATGTCACGGGCAGCGATTCCGAGATTCGTGACGAATTCGTTCGAGCGTGAGCCAGTCTCAAGAATCGTGCCCAGAAGATACAGAATCAGGGAAAAGGGCAGGGCTAACAGAGCTGTAAATAGGAGAGCGCGGTAGGTGAGCTGGATGGTGTTTTCTTTCTTCTTTCTCTGCGCGAGGGTGCTGGCTGCGCGCAGTTGTCGCCCGGCCCACGGGCGAGCGGCTATCACCAGGACGATCAGCAGGGCATAGGCGACGAGGGACCACCAGGGACGTGCCGTAATGTTGCCAAGCGCCGCCTGCCACTTTTCGGCATCCAGCCAATAGCGGATGCCTTCCTGCAGGGCCGGGAGATCGCGTGGACGCCATGGGGCAGAGCTGGGCACCCAGAAAAGATTCTCGATGGCGAAAGAGCGGAATGACTGTGCTTCATTAGCCAGGGTCTGTTCCGTGAATTGCAGGCGCTCGGCGGCCCTCACCAGATCACTGTAGAATTCGGTCGCTTTCGCCCGAAGCTCCCGGTCCAGCTGAGACAGGCGCTGTGAAAGAGCCGCGTTTTCGATTTCTAGTGCAGGCCTGAGGTCGCTCTCGTCTCCTGACTCCGGCAGCCGTGTATCGTCGGTGGCGAGTCTCGATAAACGGAGCAGCTCGTTCCTCGCCTCAGACAGCATCGCCTGCCCGGTTGAGCGGATCTCCTGACTCTCCCACTCAGGTGGCAACTCTCTGAGCTGACGCAGAAATTCCGGGGCCAGCTGGGAGCTGCTCGTCCCATCGACGAGTCGTTGCGAAAGGTCCTGTTTGAGAATCTGCAAATCCTCAAGCTTTTTCGCGCGAGCTTCGAGCAGATTGTTGGCTTCTGAGATACGCGAGGAGCTGGAGCTGAGTCCATCCAGCGTCATCCGCATCCGTTCAAGCCTCGGGCGCTCGTCTGCTAAAGTGGGTGCTGGCTCGTTGGCCAGGAATGTCTCCCATTCTCGCACCGCTGTGGCAAGTGCTGTGACTTCTGCCGATTGCTCGATTTCGATCAATTGCTGCAGTTGTGCCTCTGCGTCCTGCCAGATCAAGAGTGCTGC
>JAHDFZ010000237.1 GCA_020627905.1 Verrucomicrobiota bacterium | reverse complement strand
CCATCAAACACCATACTCAGCACAGGAAGAACTAAAAGTAATTTTCATTTGGTATGAAGTCCCACCTCCATAGCTCGCTTCGTTCCTGCTATGGAACAGCGAATTCGTTCGCGGACGGTATCTGTCTCGGGAGCTTGGACTAGAGGAAGGAGAGTCGACTCAAAACTGCCGATCGCCCCTCTTAACCTTGCGGCATTCGCCCTACGCTTTCGCCAATGCTGGCGCGGATTGGGCTGCGAGCGCCTTTTCCGCCTGCTGGCCTAAGAGGTCGAGCACCGCAACGATCCCGACCAATTTTTGTTCGTTATCTGTCACGAGGCATTTGTATCGGCCGCTGCGGACCATGCACTCAAGCGCCTCGGAAACACTCGCTGTATCAAAGCAGACCGGCAGGTGCATAAGCGAAATGTCTTCGAGACTCGATTCTAATGTTGCCTCATCTTTCTTCAGGTAGTCGAAAAAGTCTTCCCGACTGAGAACCCCGTTGAGTTTGCCATGTTCATCGACAAGCGGGTAACTCGAAAACCGGCGCTTCTGAAACATTGTGAGAGCACATGCCAGCGTATCCGTCTTCTTCAGAACGGCTAAGTCTGTGCGCATCACTTCATCGACCGGTTTCGCAAGAAGCTCGGCATCCAGCTTCCCTACGATCGCATCTACCTCAGCCTCGGCAGAGCTCTGAGCGGTCGTTTTCGCCAGGACACGCTTAAACCGACGGCTGGTGTGGAAAAACGGCAGGACTACATCCCCAGTCAGCGCAACCAGCTCAGTCGCTCCCCGCGCAACGGCGTTGTAAAGATATCCTCCCCCATGGACTAGAGCTCGCTCACCGAAGAAATCTCCAGCCTCGATACTCCTGACAATGCGCCCCTCTTTGTCCACCAGGTCGATTTGTCCTAACTTAACGACATAAAGTGAGAAGGCAGGCTCGCCAGAATTGAAAAGAATATCGTCCGGCTCCAGGTGCACTTCCTGCAGGACCTCTGTGTAGCTGGGGTTCAACAAATTGATATCGCGAGGGAAGAACAAGTCGAGAGTCCAGTCCAGCACGACTCGAAGCTTGCGATCGAGACGCGGGAGCTTGGAGAGGTAAATCGTTCGCCACATGAACCAGGCGATGAAACCCGAGAACTGCATCCCCATAATGCTGGCCACCGCCGTGTGGTGCCCTATGGAAGCGAGCTCACCAAGGTTTTTGAACGTGAACGGTTTCAGCTCCTCTCCTCTCAAACTACGCCCGATATTCTGGGCCAGCAGGATGCCCTGTCGCATCGCAAACTGGGCAGTCTGAGGGCAGCGCCCCCCTTCTTCCCCGGCCAGGTAAGGGATGCTGGCACAGTCTCCAGCGGCCCACACGTTTTCGAGACCCTTCACCTTAAGCGTGGCCTCGCCACTGATCCAATTTCGCTCATGCGGAACGGCATCACGCGCACACAGGCTGCGAATGGCGGAATTCGGGGCATTGCCTACCGTCGAGACGACTGTGGCAGTCTCGATTTCATCGCCAGAGTTCAGGTAAACCTTGGTAGCAGTGACGGCGCGCACGCGTTCATTGAGACGCAATTCCAGACCACGATCTGCTAGTTTAGCTCCCGCGTAGTTCCCCAGATCCTCCGTCAGAGTTTGCAAAATGCGATCTCGACTGTGCACCAGGATCACTTTGTAATCGTCAGCTGAGACACCTCGATAAAACTCGACAGTTTCTTTCAGCATATCGAGGATCTCACCCGCGGTTTCCACACCTGAGTATCCACCGCCGACTACGACAAAGGTAAGCAGTCGTCGCTTGATCTCGGGGCGGTGCTCCGCATTAGCCTCCTCGATCCGAGAAATAATGGTCGACCGCAGGACCATGGCGTCACCCACATTCTGCATGAGGAATGCGTGCTCCGGCATCCCCGGCACTCGGCTCAAGTCGATTTCCGCACCGAGAGCCAGCACGACATGATTAAATTCGATGATGACATCGGCGGAGTAGTGGCCGGTATCCACATGAACCTCTTTTTTCTCAAGATCGATGTGTTCTACGATCCCCCGGTAAACGCTGAGCCCCTTGCATAGCTGACGGATCGGGCTGATCACGTGGCGCGGGGCGATCGAGGCCCCGGCTACTTCCGCCAGCATCGGCTGGAAGACCATGTAGTTCTGGTTTGAAACAATCGCCGCATCCTCTGGACGATAGCCGGACTTCTTGAGCTCCTTCGCCAGCTTCTGACCACAGAACACGCCTGCGAACCCTCCACCAAGAATAACGACTTCTTTCTTAATGCGACTGACGGGAGTGGCGCGCTGAGCGGGATCTGACATGGGAGGTGAGGTGGGCTTGATGCAGAGACACGGCACGTTACGCCGTGCCTGGCTTCAAGCAGAGCAGGAATCACGCCGAGCGCAAGCCGTCGGCTGAGGGAATCTGTAGCCTAAGAGGCTAATTCCCGCCAAAAATACGGCGGAGGAGGCCTCTTCCCTTTGGTTTTTGAGGCTCCGGGGCCGCTTGGGTAGCCACCGGTTTTGCAGCGGTAGCAGCTGCTTTCTTCTCGCCTCCACCGCTTCCTGAATAAATCGCACGGATCTTCTCCCTATAGCCTAGATCGATCGGTTCATACATCTGCTGCTCCGCTTTGAAGGCATCAGAGGCAGCCTTTACCTCAGCGTAGTTTTCATCATTCAGATATTCCTTCAGAAATGCCCCAATGACCGGAGCCGCTTTTTTACCACCGCTGACGCCCTCTTCTGGATCACCCTCATAAATGACAGAGAAAGAATAGACGGGATACTTGGCTGGGAAAAATCCGGCAAACCACGCGATATTCTGCTTCTGCGCTGGTTTCCACTGTCCCGTTCCGGTCTTTCCGGCAACCGTGATTTTGTGGTAAGCAGCCTTGCCAGTTCCATTGCCGGCATGCACCACATCATACATCCCTTTTTTCATGACCTTAATGTCATAGGGATCGATACTCATATCATGGACAAGATCCGGGGGAAATGTCTGCACCACCTCGTGATCAACATCCTGAATCTGTGAAACGAGGCGAGCGTTAAAAAGCTTTGTCCCATGACCGACCGCAGCCATCGTTCGGGCTACCTGCACGGGCGTCGTCTCTACCATTCCCTGGCCGATTGACATAGCAGCCTCCTCACCGTCAGCCATCGAGTAACCGAAGTTCTTCAGCCAATATCGATTATTCGGTATAAAACCCGGCACTTCATTGAGCGGCAACCCGGTTTTCTGGCCAAGCCCCAGATGCGTCGACATGTAGCTCATAGAGTCGGCACCTGCATAGGTGGCCACCTCATAAAACCAGGTGTTACAGGAACGGGTGATCGCTGCCACGAGATTCATGGAAGCCTCGTTTTTCTTGTTCCAGTTCCGCATGGTCAGCTCGCCGATCGTCCACTTCGCTTTACAGGGATAGACGTCGCTGACGCCGACAAACCCGCTGTCGAGGAATCCCAATCCAGTGACGACCTTGTAGGTGGATGCGGGCGGATAGCTCCCGCGAAACGCGCGTGGGTAGAGAGGCTTCTCGGGATCATTGATCAACTCAGAAAATTTCTCCTGGCTGATGCGCGGGATGAAATCATTCGGGTTATAACGGGGGTAGCTGGCGAGAGCCATCACATCCCCGTTGCGAACATCCATGATCACCATGGCTCCGCGCTTTACCTTCTGCTCAAGAAGTTTCTCGCAAAGATTCTGCATCTCGAGGTCGATCGTTGTGACGACGTTGTGCCCTGGGCGAGGTTTCTGAAGCAGGTTTTCGCGCGCACGACTGCCGTCGGCCTCATAAAGAATATTGATGCGGCCTGGCGTTCCCCGTAGATCAGCCTCAAAAGACTGCTCCAGACCCTCGACCCCGATGGCAGACTGCCACAGCGGTTCGTTATTGACGATTTCTCCACGTGCCTGTGGCGGCGTTTTGCCCACATACCCCACGACGTGCGAAAGCGTCTGGTTCTGGGGATAGACTCGCTGGTAGACGGGGTGCAGCTTTAATCCCTCCATGAGGCCGCGCTGGAGCTGGTCCTCCTGCTCCTTCGTGAGGACTGATGAAAAGATCAACGGGAACCAGCGGCGTTTGCGATAGTGCTCGATGACTCTTTTGCTAGCCACGTCCCATTCCTCCCCGAGCAGTCGATTCACATGGACGATCCGCTCTCCCGCATAGCGCAGGATTGCTTCATCCGTGACATCTTTTCCCAGGAAAGGGAAATTCAGCGCGGCGTAATTGACAACAATATTCTGCGCCAGCGGGTATCCATTGCGATCCAGAAGCTGGCCTCGGGGCGCCGGAATCGTGAAGTTAAAGGTTCGCGCCTCTGTGCGGGTCATCACGGATGATCCTAGCTGGCCAGGTTTCGCGGCACGCGATTTTGAGCGCAGTGCATCGGCTGAGACGGGAGCGATTGAGATTGGAGCTGATTCGATCTTTTTCACCGTCGACTCCTCTTCGGAGACCCCCGTATCGACGTTCACTCCATCCACAGCCGGCTCCTCATCTGCCTCTTCACGCTGTTTTGGGGCTAACTCAGGCGGTAACTCTACAGCGTCTGCCTCCTCTTCTAAGCTAGCAGCCTCGACTTCGACTGGCACTGGAGGGGGGACCTCGACCTGCTGTCCGGAAGCGATACCGGTAAAAATAAGAGCGAAAAGAATGAAGATCGTAAGAGGAAAAGAGCGCATGGCCTCGTTCTAGGTTAGCTCTCTCCGGCGGGGGCGGCGAGAGCTCGGATAGACGCACCATACGTCCCACAATTCAGTGAGTTTTCAAGAAATGTTCAATATCCTGGCCGAGACCATCAGAGATCCCCTGCACTTGCGAAAACTGCTCGGCTGATGCCTTCCTCATGGCTGCCACGGAGCCGAATTCCTTGAGCAGGCGCTCTTTTCGCGACCGGCTGATGCCGGGGCAATCATCAAGAATGCTTTCCTCCACCCGCTTTTTCATCAGCAGCTGATGATAGCCATTGGCGAATCGGTGAGCCTCATCGCGGATCCGCTGCATCAGCTTCAGCGCCCCCTCGCTGTGGGGGATCAGTATGGGTTCCTGCTGGTCGGGCACGAAGATTTCTTCCCTCTGTTTGGCCAGACCGACGACTGGCAGCGACTGCAGACCCAGCTTTCGCAACTCTTTCACCGCCATGGAGAGCTGCCCCTTGCCACCATCGACGATCACCAGATCCGGCAGCCTCACGAATGGCTTGCGCTTCTTACCGCTACTGAGAGAGACCTCGTCCGAAATTTCTTTCTCCAGGCGCCTCATGGCATCGAGAGGGTCCTCCTGCGTCTCATCAGCCCGATCCCCTGCTCGCTCACGAGCCTCCAGAAGGATCCGTGAATAGCGACGACGCACGACCTCCGCCATCGAGGCGAAGTCATCCTGCCCCCTGACGGTTTTGATCCGATACCTCCGGTAGTTCTGGTTGTCGGGAACGCCATCGGTGAACCGCACCATCGACGCGACGATGTGGTTATCGGAAATGTTTGAGATATCAAAGCACTCCATCACCTGCG
>JAHDFZ010000236.1 GCA_020627905.1 Verrucomicrobiota bacterium | reverse complement strand
CATTGTTCGAGGCCTTGCGGCCAATGGTGTGGAAGAGATCCTCATCGTCGTCGGCTGGCGAAAGGAAGTGATCGAGGAATACTTCGGCGATGGTAGCGCCTTCGGTTGTGCTGTATCCTACGTCGAGCAGAAGGTTCAGGACGGCACCGGGAAAGTGGTCGAGCTGGGGAAAGATTTCGCAGGGGAGGACCCTTTCATTCTCAGCTACGGTGACATTCTCGTTCCGGCTGAGGCTTATGCTCCGCTGGTGAATCTTGGTAGTGATGACGGTGTGCTGACCGTTAAAATCGATGAAGACGTCCGCAAGGGTGGTGCTGTCTTCATCGAGGAGGGTTACGTGAAAGACCTGATCGAAAAACCCGAAGAGGGACAGCCGACCAGCCCATACTACAATGCCGGGATCTACGCCTTCCGTCCTTCGATTTTTGATTTCACCGCGAAGCTGGAGTTATCACCTCGCGGGGAGTATGAGCTGACAGATGCGATTGCGGCACAGGTGAAGGCTGGCGAAAAGGTCCGCGCCTACGAGCTGGAGGGCGACTGGGCCGATGTCCGTGACCCGGAAGTCCTCGACGAGCTGAATCAGGAAAACTAGACGACTACCCGCAGCAGGATGGAGTGGAGTTTTCTCGAAAGTCTGGGGATCTCCTTCTGGTGGCGCGCGCTCATTCTCATCGTTGTCCTTGGGCTCGTCGGATTTGTCGAGCATAGGCTGCGTGGGGCTCAGGCTCGACGCTGGCGAGAGTATCTGGTGCTGGTCGCTTTTGCGCTAGCAGGAGGCGGATTCGCTTTTGTGATCGATCAGGTCACTTCTCGGATTTCGCCTGAGTATTTTCTTTATTCCAAAGGGCTGCCTCGGGAAAACTTTGCGTGGGAGGTGGTGAACCTGTCCTTAAAAGCTGGGGTGACAGCGGGTTTTCTCTGTGGCGGGCTGCTTTTGTTCGCTCACTCCCGCTACGCGCCGAATGGCAGTCTGCGGCAGCTCCTGCGCTGCCTGCCAGCTCCGTGGATCGGCGGGCTGTTCGGTGGGGTCATTTTCGGGGTTACCGTCTATTTCGGCCTCGGTGCGAGCTGGTATTCGGGGAGCGTGTTTCCTCCATCTGACGATCGGTCTCTGCCTTATCAAATGGTGGCAGGGATCCACTTTGGTGTCTACCTCGGCGGAGTGGTGGCAACGATCTGGTGCATGGTCCGGATGAGGAAAACCCAGGATAAGCGGTGAATTTACAGATTGTCACTTTTTGTCACTTTTCTGTTTGGAGTTGCTGTTTATATATTCCTAGACAGTCTCAAAAAACGAGTTTCACCGTTTCTTGCTTATGATGCTCCAAAGGTTTTTTATCGCTTCCCTCTGGCTTTCTTCGAGCGCCGGTCTTTTCGCTCAGGATGCAGAGGTATCCCCGTCGGCAGCTCCGGTGATCAATGATGCGGCCCCCATAATGACTTCACCACCTGCAGCTGAGGTGGGTAGTCTCGAAACCACGATTGTCACCGCGTCGCCCGCCATTGCTCCTGCTCCGCGCCCTGTCTCGCGCAGCTCACGATCGGTCACTGGAGTTTCGGCCCCTACTGTCACGACTTTCGAAGCAGAAGTGGCCCCCGGAAAGCAGGAAAACCTCCTCTCGGTAGCGCCCAGCGCCTCCAGCGGTCGTGCCAGCGGTCGGGAGTTACTGGATCGCCCCTTCTTACGCCGGGGGGAACTGCTGGAAGTCGTGCCGGGACTCACAGTCACGCAGCACAGCGGCGGAGGAAAGGCGAACCAGTATTTTCTCCGTGGATTTAATTTGGATCACGGCACCGACTTTGCGATCTTCGTTGATAACATGCCGGTCAACAATCGCACCCATGGGCATGGTCAGGGGTATGCTGATATCAACTTCCTCATCCCTGAACTGGTCGAGGAGCTGGAGTATGTGAAAGGCCCTTACTTTTCGCGTTTCGGGGATTTCAGCTCGGCCGGTGCTGCACGTTTTCGTCATTATCGCGAGCTTCCCTCCGGCATTGCCTCCTTCACCATCGGGACGAACAATTTCTATCGAGGCCTCGTAGCTGATTCGATCGAGGCCGGTCCAGGCGTGGCCACCTTTGCTCTCGAATACAATTACTACGATGGCCCCTGGGTGATGCCCGATGAACTGAATCGCTGGAACGGGTTCTTCCGCTACGTAGTGGGCGACGAGGATGACTACACATCCTTTACCGTCATGGGATCTGATTCCTCATGGAATGCCACAGATCAGGTGCCGCAGCGCTTGATCCAGTCCGGTCAGATTGACCGACTGGGCTTTGTCGATCCGACGGTCGGTGGAGACACCTACCGCTACAGCGTATCGGCAGACTTTCGGCGGACAGGGTTCAATGGAGTGACCACAGGCTCGGTCTATGCCGGGACTTACCAGATGGATCTTTATTCGAACTTCACCCTCTTCCTCGATGATCCGGTGAACGGGGATCAGTTCAACCAGTTCGATGATCGCTGGTTTGTCGGAGCAGCGCTGGAGCACACCTTTGATGATGTTTCGATCTTCGATCGCGAGGGAGTGCTGACAGTCGGTCTGCAGACTCATCATGATTTCATCAATGACATCGGTCTCTACAAGACGAGCCAGCGACAGCGACTCTCGACGGTTCGCCAGGACGAGGTTTACGAATCGAATATCTCGTCATTTGTAGACCTGAACCTTCCCTGGAATGACTGGCTGCGTGTGCAGGCAGGGCTCCGAGGGGATCTCTATCATTTCGGTGTTGATTCTGAAACCTCAGCGCTCAATTCCGGATCCGAGTGGGATGGGATCGTCAGCCCGAAAGCAGGTCTTGTGTTTGGTCCATGGAACGACACGGAGATTTATCTGAACGGTGGATTCGGCTTTCACAGCAACGATGGGCGAGGCGTTACCATCACGACAGATCCCGTGACCGGAGATCCGTTAGAGTCGAGTCCTGCTCTCGTCCGCACCCGTGGGGCAGAGCTGGGCTTGCGCACGCAGGCCATCCCCGGGCTGACTTCCAGTCTTGCGCTCTGGTATCTGCAGAGTGACTCCGAGCTTGTCTACGTCGGTGATGCAGGCAACATCGAGGCCGGTGGGGCCAGTGAGCGCTACGGCATCGAGTGGACAAACTACTGGAAGCCGAATGATCGATGGCTCGTCGATACGGAGTTTACAGCTACCGAGGCGCGATTCAGTGAGACGGGAGAAGAGATCGAAAACTCCGTGCCCATCTCCTTTTCCGGCGGGATCACCTATGGCGAGGCTACTGGACCCTTTGCCTCGCTGCGTGCGCGCTACTTTTCGCCACGACCGCTCAACGGCGATGGATCTGTCGAGTCTAAGGACGCCTTTCAGCTGAATACCCGCCTCGGGTATCGGGTCGAGGGAGACTGGGAGCTGGCCCTGGAGGTCACGAACCTGCTCGATGCCGATGACAATGACATCGAGTATTTTTACACCTCACGCCTGCCTGGCGAAGCCGCTGCAGGGGTTGAGGATGTGCATCTGCACCCCTATGAACCGCGCCAGGTGCGAGTGACCTTTTCTAAGTTCTGGTAGGTTTTGGTGTAGCTGCGCGCCTGTGATTGAGCAGTGGGCTGCCGCCGTCCCACGCACTTGCGTGACGCGGCTACAGGGATGCACTGAAATGCGACGGCTGTTGTAACCTCAGTGGGCTAGTATGGCATCCACCGATGCACACCAGCATTTAATCACATTCCTAGCCACTGGATGACCGCCGGCGATTCGAGCGCTTCCGTGGTGGGCGTCCGCTGCCACTGCCCCTGCGCTGTCCACCGCCGCCTCGGTTGCCGCCTCGGTTGCCGCCACCACCCTGTCGAGAGCGACCGCCGCCACCTCTTCCGCGACCGCCGCCGCCACCACCCTGTTTCGGAGGCGGTAGGGTGGAGTGCACGGCTGCTTCGCAGTGGAGGTCATGCTCCAGATCCGCGGGGATTGGCTTGCCGAGCAGCTTCTCAATTTCCCGCAGGTAGGCACGCTCCTCTGGTGTGCAGAAGGAGATCGCCTCTCCCTCGGACCCGGCGCGAGCTGTTCGCCCGATGCGGTGCACGTAGGTTTCAGCCTCCACCGGGAGATCGTAGTTCACGACGTGCGTCACTTCATCAACGTCGATGCCTCGAGCAGCCACATCCGTCGCCACCAGCACCTTGTAAGTGCCATCCTTGAATCCGTTGAGAGCGCGCACGCGGGCACCCTGGCTTTTGTTGCCATGAATGGCAGCAGCTGTGATGCCCTGCTTCTCCAGTTTCTCCACCACACGGTTGGCGACGTGCTTCATCTGGGTGAAGACGACCGCGCGTTTGATGTTTTCGGCAGAGAGCACCTGACCGAGCAGTTCATTTTTATCTTTGCTGTCTACAAAGAGGACTTTCTGCGCGATCCGCTCGACGGCTGGTTGATCCGGCTCGATAGCGATCCGCACGGGGTTTTTCACCATGGTGCCCGCCAGTCGCTCCATCTCAGGCGGCATCGTTGCAGAGAAAAATAGAGTCTGGCGTTTGCTCGGGATGATCTTGAGGATCTTTTTGATATCGTGGATGAATCCCATATCCAGCATCCGGTCGACCTCATCGAGGATGAAGTAGGAAACGGCATCCAGCTTGAGATAGCCCTGATTGATCAGATCGAGCAGGCGCCCCGGTGTGGCTACCAGCACATCGACTCCTTTATTGAGAGCATTGATCTGGCGATTCTGATTCACGCCGCCGAAAATCACCGTGTGAGAAATCGGCAGGTTCTCACCATAGGTTCCGATGCTTTCATCGATCTGCGCCGCCAGCTCACGGGTCGGGGCGAGAATGAGTGCGCGGGGCTGGGCCTTGGCAGGACGAGAGCGAGTCTCGGACAGATGCTGCAGGAGAGGCAGGCTGAAGGCGGCCGTCTTTCCCGTGCCAGTCTGGGCGATCCCGAGGATATCGCGGCCTTCGAGCGCCACAGGGATGGCCTGCTCCTGAATCGGGGATGGCTGCCGGTAGCCGGAGCTCACGAGAGCCTCCTGCAGGCGGGGGATGAGTGTTTGAAAGGCGCCCTGCAGGTCGCTGGTGGAAGGGGTGCCCGTTTCGGCAGACTGGTCAGATGAGGTCATGGGTGTGAGGGGCTGCCCTTACGCTTCTTTCCTAGAATGCACAAGGGAAACCGCCCTGGGGGATCTCCTATTCCCACGGCTGACTGCCTTCTAGAATCACCTTTCGCCGGAACACCTTGCTGCCTGCCGTGGCATAGAGTGTGTTGCCGTGGAGCGTGACATTGGAGGGATGTCTTTCGCCCAATGGCATCGGCATGATCAGGTGCACTCGTCCCTGACTGTCCGATACCTGCACACCGAGAGTCGTCGCCGTGAGCAGCCAGTTTCCTTTGGCGATGGTCATTCCGTCAGCATTGCTCCGGGCTTCTGTGCCGGCAGGGAGCATGTGCAGCTGGACAAAGGGCTGAAGAAATTTCAGCATACCATCCTCCGTTCGGCTGGCGATCGAGACGACACGACCACCCCAGTCCGCGGTGAAGAGTTGTGATTGATCCTTTGTCAGGAC
>JAHDFZ010000011.1 GCA_020627905.1 Verrucomicrobiota bacterium | reverse complement strand
GCTTGAGGGCTCGGTGCTGATTGCGGACTACATGGGTTTTCAGTGTCCGGTCAGTCCGCGTGACATTGCGCTCTTCACAGATTTTGGGATCAATATTGAGGACCATAGCCACGGCGAGGCAGTCGTGATCACGAGCGAGCTGCAGCAGTGAGGCTCGGGATTCTTTCTGCACGCTGGTGGCATCAATAACGACGCGCCTGCCGAGTTTTAATCTGGCACCAGCGATCTGGTGGAGTAGGGCGAAGGCTTCGGCGGTGACACTCTGGTCGTTTTCGTCGTCTGAAAGGAGCGCTCGACAATGATCTGAGTTGACCGTTTCTGTAGAGAGGAAGTGTTTCCGCGCGAAGCTTGATTTGCCGGAGCCGGAGACACCGATCAGGGAAACCAGGCAGAGATCCGGGATGGAAATTTTCATAGATGTTTTGTAAAAACGGCCATCTGAGAGGGGCCGCCGTGTGTTTCGTCTTCGTCTCCGATCTGGGTGAATGTCACCTGGTATCCATAGGTTTCACAGATGCCCTGTGACCAGTTTTCGAATTCCTCTCGTGTCCACTCAAAGCGATGGTCCCGATGGCGGAAGTTTCCTGCGGGGAGCCATTCGTAGCAGTTGTTGTATTCGGCGTTAGGGGTGGTGATAATGATAGTTTGAGGGGCGGCATAGCCGAACAGGGCATCGGCGAAAGCGGGCAAGCGCTCCTCATCGATGTGCTCGATCACTTCGATCGCACAGGCGGCATCGTAACCTCGCTGTCTTGGGTCCCGGTAGGTGAGTGCTCCCTGTCGCAGGCTTAGTTTCTCCCTGATTTTTTCCGGTCGCCGATCCAGACGCAAGCGCCGTTCTGCCTTTGCCAGAGATCGGGTGCAGACATCAAATCCGGCGATCTCATGCACGTATGGTTTCGTGAGCAGGCGCTCGATCAAGCGGCCCTCTCCACATCCAAGGTCGAGGATTCGGTGAGCGGCATGCTCTTTCAGAATGGTGGTGGCTACCTCCAGTCTCTGATCATGCAGGCGTATGGGTTTTTCGATGCGCTCCTCCGGCTCATCGGTGGTTGTTTCTTCGTCCTCTTCTGTTTCTGGAGCGAGTCGCAGCAGGGCCTCATTCATCAGCCGGCGGCGGTAGCGGAGATAGCGTCCGACGATTGCCTCTTTTAACGGGTGCTCCGGTAGCCAGTTGCCGGCTTTTTCCAGCAGCTTCTCCGCTTCCTCTTTGCCGATCCAGTAGTGTTTCTGGTTGTCGAGAACCGGCACGAGGATGTAAAGCTGTCGGAGGAGTTCGCAGAGTGTGGTCGTTTTGGATAGGGTCAACTGGTAGAGATGGCCCTCGCCCCACGCAGGGAAGTTTTCGTCCAGAGGGATGAGTTCCGTTTCAATCTCATAGCCGAGAGGGCTGAAGAGCTCCTCGAAAAAGGCCTCGCCGGAACGGCTGGGAATGGCGGACAGCGTTGCGGTCAGGGGGAGGGGAGTTTCAGCGAGCTCGGGGAATTCGCGACATTTGCCGTTGAGGGCAGAGCCAAATACTTTCGAGAGAGCGACGCTGAGGAAGGAGTTTGCCGTGTAGGCTCTGTCGTTTACATAATGAGACAGCAGAGGCGGTCCGCCGTTGCGGTGCTGAGTCTTGACAATGCCGAGGGAGTCGACCTCAAGCAGCAGTGCGATCGTGCTGATACTCTCCGAACATTCCGGGTAGAAGACGTGGGCTTTTCCAAAGCCGGTGTCGAATGACTGACAGCGGTCTGGATGTTTGGCGACGAGGAAACTCAGTCTGGAGGCGTGCTCGCCCTGTAGAGTTAGAGTTAGGAGCATGAGGTAGAATTACCTTATCGCCCAGCATTTGGGAATGAAATTCGCTTTGAAGACGGTGTCTCCGTTCGATAGCCGGGCCATGGAATCGCGACTTCAGTCGCGAGGCGGAAGCTGTGTGCACTGCCCCGCTGCTGGCTGTTCATGTCCGGCGGCACAAGGACTTGATGTCCGCAGCAGATGCCGTCCGCGAATAAATTCCCTATTCCTAGCAGGAATCATGCGAGCCTGGGGTGCTGTGGGTAGCTTCACCCATCTCTAAGCTCCCCGAGAGAACCAGAGGAACAATCCTATTGAAAGCAGCGTCCCGAGGTATCCGAGCACGAGTCCCGCCGCAGCAACTTTCGCCCCGGGGGTGCGGGCTAGACCCTTGATCGTCCGCTTGCGTCCGACGTGGCCAGAGATGATAGCTACTAATCCAAGGGCGATCCCGACATACCAGAAAAACGCTGAGGCTGCGACACTGAGAAGGCCGAAGACGAGAGCGGCGATCGCAAACGGATCCATGGCGGTTTTTGCTGTCCGCTGAAGGGTAACCGTCGGGGTATTTGTCCCCTTTTTGTGGGTGACGAGCACCTGGCTGGTGCTGCCCTTTTTCTGACGCAAGCTGGATCCACCTGAGCCGTCGAACCAGTCCGGGCGAACGGCTGCTGCAGGACGCCACTGCGTGAGATTCTGATTCCACACGAGAGTTTCGGCGGTGATAACGCCTGCTTCGACCAGGCCCATGATATCCTCAGGGGTGGCCATGGCAGGGTTTCCCCCGGCGTCTTCGAAATACCAATCCATCTTGCTGTGTGACTCGTTCGTCCGTTCTCTGACAGGCGTTAAAGCTGGCAGTAAGAAAGATAGTCCGCGAAGCGCTTATCGAAAGTGCTCTTCTCCAACTCATCGAGGGCGTGCGTGCTGAAGCTCTCACAGGTGAAGCTGGCGGCGATTGTCCCGTGCGCCAGCGCCTGCTTCAGGTCATCAAAGTTAAACTCCGCTTTGCCGAGGCTGCTGAGATAGCCGGCAAATCCACCGATGAAGCTATCGCCCGCACCGGTGGGGTCAAAAACCTCATCCAGAGGGAAGGCTGGAGCCGTGAAAAACTCGCCGTCGCCGAAGATCATGGCACCGTGCTCGCCTTTTTTGATAATGATGTAGTCAGGGCCCAGGTCCCGCATTTTGCGGCCTGCCTCGACGAGATTGGTGGTCTCCATGAGTAGCTTGGCTTCGGTATCGTTCAGCACAAGGAGGTCAACTTCCTGGAGGACCTTGGATAGGTCATCACGAGCGATCTGGATCCAGAGATCCATGGTGTCGGCGATAGTGAAGGCCGGTTTGTCGCCCAGCTGCTCAATGACGGCGAGCTGATTCAGCGGGTGTGCGTTGGCCAGCAGATTGATGGAGGTGGACTGCTGAAGTTCGTCGGAAACCTTGGGTTGCCAGGATTCCAGGACATTGAGCGCTACATCCAAGGTCTCGCGCTCGTTCATGTCCTCCATGTATTCACCGTGCCAGCGGAAGGTGTCACCATCGCTGACTTCGATCCCGCTGACATCGATGTCATGACCTTTGAGGAGGGCCATGTGTTCCTCCGGGAAGTCCTTCCCGACGATCGCTACGAGGCCGGTAGGTGCGAAAAGTCGTGACGCAATAGCCGCGTAGGAGGCGGAGCCGCCAAGGAGATTTTCTTTAGCTGCTTTCTGCGTTTTGACGTGATCGATAGCGATGGATCCTGAGACGAGGACACTCATGATAAATACTGATACAGATGGAGGCTAGGATCCGGCTGAGAGGATCGACTTTGTTTCGCGGACGTAAGCAGAGATCGAGGGTGCTTGCAAGATCCCAGACACAATGACGACACGTTTTGCCCCAGCTTTTATGACAGAGGGCGTGTTCTCCTTCTTGATCCCACCGATGCAGAAAATGGGCAGTTCGGGATGCTCCCTGTGCACGGCGGCGATCTCGGCGGTGCCGATGGGCTGATAAGTCGGCTTTGTCGGGGTGGCAAACAGGGGCCCGAAGCCGATATAGTCTGTTCGCTCGTCGGCTGCGGCTGCTGCAGCTTGCTCGACGGAGTGGGTCGATCGGCCCACGATCATGTCATCTCCCACGATGGTGCGGACGTCATCCATCGATTGATCATCCTGACCCACGTGAATGCCGTCTGCCCCGATTTCGGCTGCGATCTGCGGGAAGTCGTTAATGATGAAGGGAACCTGATGATCTGCGAAAATCGGTTTGAGGAGTTTTGCCCAGTTGAGGATGTCTTGTTCATCGGCGCCCTTGGCCCGCAGCTGCACGATGTCGATCCCGCCCTCGGCCATTTCTGCTGCCGTTCTGGCGAAAGCGGAGGCATCGCAGTAACCGGTATCAAGAATGCCGTATAGGGTGGCGGTCTGGAGTTTGGGGTTTTTCATGGGTGATAGAATTAGCTGATTGGTTCTCGGGAGTGTAGAGTGGCCTCGCGGACGTCGAACTGAGCAAGATCGAGATCCGCATCGTCTAGCCAGTTGAGATTGGTGGTTGTCAGCATCTTCTGCGATCCCTTGGGCCAGGCCTTCATGAGGGCATTTCGGCGGCTGGAGTCGAGTTCACCGAAGATGTCATCGATAAGCAGGATGGGGGGAGTCCGGCAGATATCCTGAAACAGCAGGGCCTGGCCGAGCTTCAAGGCGAGGGCCATGGTCCGCTGCTGGCCTTCGCTCCCGAAGCGGGCGATCGGCATGTCCCCGAGCAGCAGCGCGAGATCATCTCGATGCGGGCCGGCGGCCGTCTGGCGGCGGCGGAGTTCCTCTGTGCGGGAGTCCGCTAGTTTCTGCAGCAGGTTCCCATCCTCGCCTGAGCCGTTCTTGTAGGAGAAGCCGATGGTCTCTGATCGTTTCTGACTGATCGCCTCGTAAGCGATCTGAACGTGTGGGCGCAGACGCTCGATCAGCTCATTGCGGAAGGTCATGATGATGCGCCCGTGCTCCTCTAATAAGGCAGTGTAGGCATCGATCTGCTGCCAACTGGGATTCGCGTTCTTTTTCAGGAGGAAATTCCGTGAACGCAGCGCCTTTTCATAAGCCTTAGCAGCAGCGCGGTAGCCGGGGAATAGCTGGCCGGCAGCAAAGTCGAGGGAGCGTCTCCTGCCCTCGCCACCCCCACGGACGAGAGTGAGGTCCTCATTTCCCATCCAGACGACGCGGGCGCTGTAGCGCAGGAAGTCGGGGGACCGTTTCTGCCGTTCTCCGTCGACAGCGAACTGGCGACGTCCTGAAAGATGCTGCACCTCCAGCCTATTCTGATCTTCAGAATTGCGAACAGCCCCGCTCAAGCGAAAGCCGCTCATACCGAACTGCGCGCAATCGGCCAGCTGCGATGTGCGAGGGCTCTGGAGCCGCAGGAGGATGCACATGGCCTCAAGAAGCGAGGTCTTGCCCTGGGCGTTGTCGCCGAGAAAAACAGCCCCGCCCTCGTCCAGATGCAAGGCCGCGCCTGTAAAGCAGCGGAATTGATGAAGCTGGAGGCTTTCGAGGATCATAGGAACGACGTCGCTAAGGGGCAGGTGATTACGTCCTGTCAATGTTGGTTGTCACCTGTGTTTTGCTCTTCTATAGTCGTGGCTCTATCCGATATTTCAATCTACAGCTGACCTCTTCCTTTTATGAAACGCTTACTTTTCACCCTGCCTTTTTTGACGCTGGTCACTCTTTTTCTCTCGCACTGCAAGAAAGCGGATAAGCCGCTCGAAGAAACGGTCGACGAAACTGCAGCGAAGGAAGCTTCTGTAAAGAAGCCTGAGAAGCCAGCGATCGAGCCGCGCTCCCTGCGCGTCGATAATTTCGATTCTCCCGGACTATCTAACTTTTGGCGTGCTCAGGGCGCTCTAAAGATCAAGAGGGCAGAGAGACCGTCTTCGGCACCCTCGGAAATGGAGGGGTCACACGTGGTGAGCATAACGGCGGAGGAAGGCCGCTCGGTCTTTTTTGGGCAGAGGGCTCAGATAGATAGCGATATCTTGAATTTTGGTGAAGTCGAGCTTTGGATCCATCGGCCCGATACGGCTGCGGGCACCGAATTGGTCCTTGAGGTGGGATTTCATATCGAGCGTTTCCCTTCTCGCTTATGGCGCAAGCTCCCTGTAGATCACACAGGTTGGAAGGCCTATCGCCTTCCTCTCAAGTGGTTCCGAAAGGAAGGCACTTTGACCCCTTCCTGGTTCGACGTTTCGTTTATGTCCGTTGGGTTCCGCACTCCTGGAGAGGTTTCCCTGGGGGCGATCAAATTGCTTCGAAGCGAGAAGGCGCACGCCCCTTACATGACTGGAGCTGATTGGCAATCTTTTGTCGCTGAAACACTTCCGAACCTCAACACACAGCTGATTGAAACTGAACAATTTATCATCCTGGCTGGTGATCAGCAGGGCGATCTAGACGAGCTAGCAAAGAAGCTGAAGGAGGCTGACAAAGCTGTGCGGGAGAGATTTCCGAGTTTTTTCAAAACTCCTACGCAGGGTCAGAAGCCCACACTTATCATCACAAATGAGCATGAGGAATACCAGCGACTGGTCCCGAAGGTAGCAGAGGCTCAAATGGCTGGTGCGGCTGCCCCTCAAGCAGGAGGGTATTCTTTCGATGGGTATGCGTTTTCTAGTTCCGGAAGTGAGGAAACGCCCATACGTCCTGTATTCATTCATGAATACATCCACGCTCTAGTCGAGTTGCATGCGCGGATCCCCTCCCGCAATGGATGGCTTCAGGAGGGAGTGGCGTCGCTCATCCAGGATGACATGTTTTCGGTCGGACTGAAGGGTGCGATCCAGAACTACCTCGATGGCGGCTCGGGAGTATATCTTTCGCCGGTCAGTCTGCTGGGAATGGAGCGGGTGAGTCTATCCAGCTATTGGCAGGCGGCGGCTTTAGTAGATATGCTGGCTGACCATCCCAGTTACGAAGGCTCATTGGACAACGTCATCGCTCACTCAAAAGAGACACATGAGGTCAAGATCACAGATATAGAAAAAGTCTTCGGTGTTTCGAAGGAGACTTTTGAGGCGGACTACATAGAGCACCTGAAAGTGATGGTCGAAAAGCTATCTGAATAGCTTGAAATGGTGGAGGCGGTTGATACTTACTCTCGCCGATGTCTCCCCGATACCTGAACATACAACGCGCCTTCAGCCTGATAGAGCTGTTGGCGGTCCTCGTTGTCCTTGGGATCGTCTTCGCTTTTACCCTTCCCCAATTCTTCAGCACTACAATTGGGGCACGTTCGGCTGCGCAGCAGTTCGTCTCCTTTTGGAATCGTGCGGTGAAAGAGGCTGCGCTGACCCGAGAACCATCGCTCATCGGATTCCCAAGTGAGCAGAGGGGCATGGGAAACCTTGCTCTGCGCAGCTATGCGACCTTCGCGAAGGAGGGTCATCAATGGGAGCAGACGAGCGCCTGGGTTACCTTACCAGATGAGTTCTACTTTCTCGATCGTTCCCACA
The DNA here is from genome assembly GCA_020627905.1 of Verrucomicrobiota bacterium. Classification (GTDB taxonomy): domain Bacteria; phylum Verrucomicrobiota; class Verrucomicrobiia; order Verrucomicrobiales; family DEV007; genus Arctic95D-9. The sequence goes on along the minus strand of JAHDFZ010000011.1, from coordinate 24,746 downwards.
TTGCCTTTCGGCCTCCGCATCGTTTGCAGACTCTCCATGATGCATCAGAGAGGGTGGAGGTTCGGGCGCGAATGGCCGGGTCTAGTGAGATTCAGTCAGTTGAGATGCTGGCGGTAGAGGTTCTCCCAGGCGATGAGAAGGCGGCATTGGCGGCTCCTGCGTTTGCGATTGGTCGGGGGGAGCTGAATGAACGGGGAAGTTTCCAGCCTTTCCGTGGTAGTGGAATGGTCGGTGATGAAAGCAATGCGCAGCTTATCCTCATCCACCCTCAAACCCGAAAAGCGAGGTTGGTCGAGTTAGAGCGATGAGAGTGTGCCTGCATGCGGATGGGGCCGAAAGAGAGGGGTTTACTCTTACGGAAGTCCTCTTCACAATGTCAATTCTTTCAGCTGCTTTGCTGACGATGCTGCTTGCTTTGGGGGATAGCCGCCAGGGAGTGGAAAAGAGGGAGTCAGAAGCTGCCTACTATCATGTGCTGAGACAGCTACGTCGTGGCATACAGCCTGATTTTGATATGGAGGACTGGCGCCTGGATCTAGGGCAGGAGACCGCCTGGCTGGGGCCGCGGGGCGGAGGCGATGTAGTCCTGTTAATGAGCCGGGGTGGTGAGTTTCTTTACCTGAGCGATGAGAGAGCTTATGCCTCCGGAGTTGGCGCTGAGACAAAGCCATCTTTCCTGGTCTCGATCAGTCGTCGAAATGCCATGGAGAACGAGCATGTGCCCGAGGCTCGTTTTGAGGTGTCGATCGAGGAACCAGTTACTGCTCCCGCAGGATCGAGGACTGCTCGCGTGTTTCCCCTGACCCTCCCTCAGGTTTCTCCTGTCCCGACGAAGTGATGAGAACAGAAACCGCTTTATATAGACAAGTGCGATGTTCGGCGTTTTCGCTACTGGAGATGCTGACGGCCACGGTCATGTTTGTGGTCATTATGGGGGTGGCAGGTAGCGGCTTTTTCCTCATTGTTGGCGAGTTAGATGATGCGGGTGACGGAGCCATCATAGAGGAGCAATTGGGCGAGGCGGCGAATCTTGTGAGGAGTGATTTCCTTCAGCTCTACAGCTCCGAGCCGAGTCCCTGGACCCCTCTCGGCGAGGGAGTGTCCTCGCCACTGCGCCGCTACCTGCACAACAAACGCCCCCTGCTGATGGAGTTTAATCGTGAGGAGGGTATAGAGTCCTCCTCGCCCTTCGGGAATGCTGTCGCTAGCTGCGATCGCGTTTGCTTCGTTACGACCTCGGGTATTGTAGCCTATTATGTAGGTCTGGCGCAGGCTTCTCCCCAGCCGCGCGGGGAATCGGAGAAGCTGAGCCTGTATCGACACTTCCGGCCCTTCCGCTCCTATTCGACAGACTTTGGCGCAGACGGGATTTTGCGTTATTGCGAGGGCAAAATGATCGGGCGTGTCAGTGCAGGCGCGGCGATTGAGGAGATGGGGAGTTTCCGGCAATCGCTGTTCATGAATCGATCCCAGCCGCGGCTACTGGCCTTTGCCCGATCGCGAGACGGAGCGGATCTGGTGCCTCTCACATCACTATGGCCGGAGTTTGCGAGCCCTTCTTCTCTGGTTTTGCCACCGCCGGATCTAGCGCCATATCCGCCCGATCAGCAGGATCTAGCAGATCCGTCCAGTATATCACACAGTTGGGTGATGCCGGATCGTGTATTGGTAGAGAATGTCTTTACCTTTCGCGCTACCCCCTATCGCTACAGGCGGGAAGAGGAGGGAGGGCTTGTGCGGGATGCGCAGGGCATGCCGATCCGGCTCGATGCGAAGGGGCTGAACCGGGAGATAGGGCTGCAGACCCAGACCGAATGGCCCTGTTTCATCCAGCCTGATCTGGTGGAGGTGACAATTGCAGCACTGCCGAAACACCTCGCAGAAGATCTCGACTCCGGCGACGAGTGGATTCGTCTCTCGGAGACCGGAGCCTTCCCGATCCCGCAGAAGCAGGCAGAGGTCTCCGCATCCGTGCTGAGGCAGTCGTTCATCATCACCCTCCCCGACACTCCGTGAGAGTTTCCTTCCGGCAGTCCCAGTCCAGATCAGCGTCGCGAGGGCTGGCCCTCGTATCTGTCCTGATGATCGTGTCTGCCTCGATCATCGTGCTTACGGCTATTCTGGCGATCCGGCTGGGGCAGCAGAAGGATATTGTCCATGATCAATGGCTGTCACAGGGGAGTCTGGGAGAAGATGCCGCTTTTGCGGATCTTCAGTCAAAGCTCCTACGGGCCACCTTTCACGATGACTTTCTGATCGCGAGTCGGATCGTAGAATCAGCGGATGGACCCTATCGGACGCTTTTTTCTGTTCAGACCGAACCGGAAGTGGTGAACGTCCTACCGCTGTTTTCAGGCGCCGATATCCGCAAGGTTGAGCCTGACAGGGTCGACCTGCAGACCGGCTATTCGCTTCTGCAGACCCCACTCGTCCCATTGCGGCATGATGAGCCTCAGGATCCGCTGCTCATCCGTCCCTACCCGACATCTCAAGTAGCTGCAGACGGGAGCTACCTATCTGAGCGCGAGCGTATCCCGGTGGAATCTGTCATTGTTCCCCTTAGTGGGAAGCCGAATGTCAGGGTCCGTTACGCCTATTGGCTGGAGGACTTGAAGGGCCTGCCTGATCCGCAGGTGCACCAGGCGGCGAGCGGTGTGGGGGTAGGCTCGCCCGGTCAATTAACTGCTTTTGGTTTTCAGCGTGCGGACCCCAGGGGAGAGGCAGGGGTGATCCTTCCAACAGAAGTCGGCGGTCCCTTTTCTTACTCCTTTACGCCGGAGGCGAATCAGCAGCGTGCTTATGACTTTGTGCAGTGGGGGCTTTCTCCGAAGGAGTTGGCTCTTGTCCCATGGAGCTCCACTGCTGAGGGCTGGAGCCGTCATCCCTATGCGGGACTTCTGGAGGCTGGCCATGGTGGTGGAGATTTACAGGGGCATTTGCGCGCGGGGATTCCTTCTTATCTCACACGAAAACTGATACCCTTGCATCATGGGTATGCTGATGAGGGGACGCCTGCATACCGGCTGAACCGCCTGGTCAGCTCTGCGCCAGAAGACTTTGCCGATATCATCGCGAGGAATCTACCTGACTTCGCCGCCGGGCGCAGGGGCGGGCTACCCTCGCAAGTATCGTATCTGCGCACTCTGGCTGCCAGCGCTATGGATTATACTGATGAGGACAGCATTCCGACGACAGGAGCTGACTTCCGTGGCGTCGATGCATTCCCTCTGGTGAACGAGCTTTTTCTCGGGCTGGACTTTGTCAGTTATCTTGAGGCGCCAGATGATGAGTGGACGTTGTTCTTTGAGATGAAGGTCTACGCAGAGTTCTGGAATCCGTTCAATCAGGAAGCAAGATTGGAGAACGTTCTGATGCCTCTCTCCCGGCATGAAAAATACAAAATCAGGCTTGAGGGAGGTTCGCTACTGACCAGGAGCTGGGTGATCGATGAGGATACGACGCAAACACAGCTCCATCAGATCGCAGTCGACCCAGGCGGTTTTCAGGTTCGTGAAATGGGGCGGGTGCGGTTTCGGGTGAATCTCCCTCGGACCTCGTCGCCTAGTCCAGTGGTGCAGGATTTTCGCGGACAGTCGTCTACAGTGCTGAAGCTGGGGTATGAAGTCACGGATGCCGCTGGGCGGCGGTTCGATCGGTCGGGGCTCGATCCGTCGTCGGTCGGTTTGCGGCTGAAGCAGCCGGTGCGGAAAGGTGGAGTGCTCCTTCAGCCGGGGGATGTTGTATACACGGCCACGGAGCCAGCGCTTTTCCCGAGAGGAAGTGATCGGGGGAGCTACCTGGGAGACCCGCTGATGTCGTGGTATTCACCTGCCAGGATGGGAGATATCAACACGCAGGCCAGTGTGCAGTCCTACATTTCTTACGCCACCCCGGGCTATCGGAATGCTCATCGCTCGCGCATCGACAGCGGAAAGGTGGATTGGCGGGATCGTTATGACTTTCAGGTGGCCACTCGCTACTGGCCAGATGGGGGCCATGACGCGCCTTTTCCCCGAGTGTTCTTTGATCACGGAGAATCGCCGGTCGAAGTAGCAGCTCGCGTGGGGGCTATGGCAAATGAGGGAGCGGTCTCGCCCTATCAACTGTCGAATAAAGGGAGGTTCTTCTCCGTGGCAGAACTGGGTCGGATCCATGATCCCATGATGTGGCGGATGGCTGAGAATCCGACAAAGAACTCTACGTGGCGATGGACCGCATTAACTGGCGATGGGAAGCCTCAGGTGGCTATGCTGGATTCGATCCCAGTGGATGCCTCGCCAAGCGATGTGTGGGGTGGGGGGAACACCCTGCGTATCGGGCGCAAGGAGCACGAAAATTTTGATGAGCCCGGTCTGCGTGCCTCAGCCCTCCTAGATCTCTTCCACGTCGGTTTTCCCGGAGGCGATACGGAGAGTGTGAATCTGTCAGAAGAGAATTTCTACCAACAGGCCGATCCTCGCCGACATCTCCTGCCGCTGTCTGCTGCCGATGAAACGCGTGCAAAAGAGCTTCCCTTTCGTCGAATTTATTCGCCGGAACTCCATGCTGGCGGCGATTATCAGTGGAGCTATGGGAAGCTCAATATCAATGGAATCCCCACCCAGACGGAGATGGAGCTGCTGCTGCGATTCCCTGCTGTCGTTTCTCATCTGCGAACGGGGCTGAACTCCGATGCCTATGGGCCAGCCTATGCATCGGTTTTGAGCGAGCCCTTCGTGTCGAATCATTTACGGGAAGAGAGCATCCCTCTGATCGCCGCAGATCTCATGCGAGCCAGGCCTTTTGTCAGTGACTCGCATCTGGCCCGTGTCTTTGCCGAATCAGTCGCGCTCCATCGCGGCGTGCCTCAGCCTCTGGAGGGTGATGATCTGGATGACCGGAGATCGTCGACCGATGCCGAGCGGGAGGCTCCTTTTTCCCGAGTGTTGAACCTGACACAGCGATCCAGTCGCAATTTCCGGGCCCATGTCGTCGTGCAGGTCGAGCAGGCGCAGGCTTTTGATCAGGAACGCTGGAAAGTCGTGCATCGGCGGGAGAAAGTGGCACAGATCTTCATGCGGCCCCAGCGCGATCCCTCCGGCCGTCTCACCCACAGCATTCCCGTTCTGCTCTCTGTATCTCCGCGATGAAATCGGCCCTCTCTTTTCTCTCTACTGCCTGGCTCTTACTGGATGTAGCGGCAGCTCAGGCGACTCCTGATTACAGCTTTCTCTATGTGTTTTCTGCTCACCAGGCGGATGAAACCCTGCGCATTCAGATGAGAGAGCGCGATATCGCGGCTCCCGCATTCGGAGAGTTTTCCGCGTTGAGCGTCCCCGCTGGCGAGCAGCAGCTCGTCATTTCACGCGAAGGGCGCAGTCCCCTGCGAGTGTCAGGTCTCATCCCTTCGGAACGGTCCGGTTGTCTCTTCCTCTTCCCTGGTGATGACGGAGATCTCGCGGCCCGCTTCCTCGTGGTAGAGGCCGCTCCTGATCGAGCGCAGCTCACGACCCTGTCTTTCACAAGTTCCTCAGGGCTTGTGGTCAGGGAGGGGGAGAAAGAGATTCTGCCGATCCGTCCTCTTGCTCCGCAATCATCGACTGTTGATTATGGCAAAACGCTTAACGTTGCCCTTGCTGGCGGGCAGTCCGAGGAATTCAGCATCGCCCGAGGGATTCACTATGTGCTGATCGCCTACCTGCACGACGGCAGCGAGCGGGTGACCATCATACCTGTCCAGCGGAGGAAAGTTGCTCTGCCAGCCAGCAAGCCGCCCTGGTGAGATCACATAGAGGAGGCTGTCGGCCGCGCCTGATGAATGGCCGAGACCACCCGGATGCAGTCGGCGACTGCCTTCACGTTATGCACGCGGAAGATGTCGGCACCGGCAGCGAGGCCGCGCACAAGGCAGGCGACTGTCCCCGCATCCCGCTCCTGTGGCTCTTCGATCCCCAGGGTTTCTCCAATGACTGTTTTGCGCGAGATCGGCAGTAGCACAGGTAGATCATAGGAGGAGAGCCGCTCGATTTCCGCGTAGATGCGCAGGTTATCCAGCCGTTGTTTCGCGAAATCGATCCCGGGATCTAGGATGACCTGCTCCCGGTCGAGTCCGCAGCCTTCGATCTTGTGCAGACGGTCATCGAAAAACTCCTCCATCGCACCCCAGACATCATCATACATCTGGCTGAGGTGCGGGACCTTCGGCTCGCCGACCGTGTGCATGACCAGCAGGGAGGCGTCTGTCCCGGCGCACAGCTGAGCATTGTCCAGCTCGACCAGTCCGCCGATATCATTGATGATGTCGATCTCCCCCATCTCCAGAACAGCCTTTACGACCTCGGGTCGCCAGGTGTTGATCGAGAGGAGTGGGCGCTGGATCTGCAGGGCATCGCGGGCGGGTGCCGCCTTGACGAGTGCCGGGTAAGCTTCGATAAACGGTCTGAGGCGGGCGATTTCCTCATCGATGGTGATCGGGCCTCGGTTGGTGCGGGCGCTTTCGGCACCTACATCGATGATATCGGCGCCCTGCTGGATCATCTGCTTCGCCAGATTCAGGGACTCGCCCACATCGAGCGAGCCATCCCCCGAGAATGAATCATCGTTGATATTGACGATCCCCATCACTCGTGGGAAGCGGCGAAGTTCCTCGTTGCGAAGTTGAAAGATACTCATGGGCGCGCTGGATTCTCGATCAAAGCAAATTGGGTTTTTTGGTGCAATAAAAAAGCTAGTAGCTGAGGGCGGCTAAGCGGTTGCGTTGTGACGATTCCCCTGTAGCTTCCAGCCCTTTTGCCAAGCAGGCTTCAGCCTGCTTGAAAACTGAAAAAGACCGCCAAACCCCACAGGAAATCATGTATCGCACCCATCACTGCAACGAGTTACGCATCGGACACGCTGGAGAATCAGCCACCTTGGCGGGTTGGGTGAACACTGTGCGTGACCAGGGGGGAGTGATCTTTATTGATATTCGCGACCGAGAGGGTGTCACGCAGTGCGTTTTCCGTGCCGAGGAGAGCAGCGAGGCAGCGGAGCTGAGCCACAAGCTGCGCTCTGAGGATGTCATCCAGGTGACCGGGCGCGTCGACGAACGGCCAACGGTAGAGGGAAGCTCCACGAAGAATGACGCTATCGCCACGGGCGAGATCGAGCTTGTCGCGCTGGAGCTGAAAGTCCTCAATAAGGCAGAGGTTCTCCCCTTCCAGCTGGATAAAGAGCTGAGCAACGAAGACCTGCGGATGAAGCACCGCTACCTCGATCTGCGTCGTCCGCGCATGTCGCAGAATCTGCGCACTCGTCACCTCATCACCAAGGCGATCCGTGATGAGCTGGACGCCCACGGTTTCCTGGAGATCGAGACTCCGGTGCTCTCCAAGTCAACCCCAGAGGGCGCCCGGGACTTCCTCGTCCCTTCCCGTCTCAATCCCGGTAAGTTTTACGCCCTGCCACAGGCACCTCAGCAATACAAGCAGCTGCTCATGGTCGCTGGTGTCGAGCGCTACTTTCAGATCGCTCGCTGCTTCCGCGATGAAGATCTCCGTGCTGACCGCCAACCTGAGTTCACTCAGGTGGATATCGAGGCCAGCTTTGTGACTGAGGAGGACATCTATTCCTTCACCGAAGGGTTGCTCGCGAAGACCTTCAAAGCCGCCCGTGGGGTCGATGTCCCGACGCCGTTTCCGCGCATCGATTACCAGGAGGCCATGGACGTCTACGGCAGCGACAAGCCGGAGCGTCGCATCGGCATGGAGATCATTGACCTGTCAGAGGATTTTGCTTCTTCGGGTTTCAAAGTTTTTTCCGGAGCCGTTGCTAAGGGAGGCAAGGTGCGTGCGATCAACGCCAAGGGCTTTGCCAGCGTGACCACAGGACAAATCAAGCGGCTGGAAGAACTGGCTAAGGAAGCCGGAGCGGGTGGGCTTGCCTACATCAAGGTTAAAGACGGGGAATGGAAGTCTCCGATTGTCAGATTCTTTTCTGACGAGGAGAAGGCAGCCCTCGAATCCAAGATGGGCATCGAAGACGGCGATCTCATCCTCTTCGGTTGCGATGAGTGGCGCACCGTTTGTGAGGTGTTAGGTCGTCTCCGCCTGGAGGTGGCTGATATGACGAATCTCTATGAAGGGAAAGAGGACATCCTCGATTTCTTCTGGGTTACCGAGTTCCCGCTTCTCGACTACGATGCTGAGGAAGGGAAGTGGAACGCTGTCCACCACCCGTTCACCCGCCCGATGAAAGAGCAGGAAGATCTGCTGGCAGACGAGAGCCGCTTTGGTGAAATCAAAGCGGTCGCCTACGACGTCGTGCTGAACGGAAACGAGCTCGGCGGCGGTAGTCTCCGGATTCACGAAGGGGATCTGCAGGCGCAGATGTTCCGTGCTCTCGGGATCGATGACGAAGAGCAGGCTGAGAACTTTGGTCACATTCTGGGTGCCTTTCAGTATGGCGCACCGCCGCATGGGGGTATCGCTCTCGGACTTGATCGTATTGTTATGCTGGCATGTAAGGAGGACAGCATCCGCGAGGTCATTGCGTTCCCGAAAAACAACAAAGGTGTCGACCTGATGTCCGGCAGTCCCGCTGAGGTGGATTTTAAGCAATTGCGCGAGCTTTACGTGAAGTCGACCGTTCAGGATAAAAAGCAGGAAACTCCTACGTGAGCTGATCCGACATGAGCAAGCAGAGACTCATCCGCATCGCTGTCTTCATTGTGGCGGCACTCGTAGCACGGAATTTTCTCCCTGATAAAGGGCAGGATGCGCCGCAATCGGACCAAGCTGTCGTTCAGAAGTCGGGTGGATTGGAGTTGAAGGAAAACCTCGACTTCCGTTCAACCATTAAGGCCGAAAAAGTGAACGGCTTTGATAAGCTGGTCGGGGTGAAGATGGTCGACCATCGAAACAACGACGGGGACAGCTTTTTCGTAGATTATCAGGGGAAGGAATTTGAACTGAGGCTCTACTTTGTCGATACCCCTGAGAAATACCTAAGTGATCGCTATGCCGATCAGCGGGATCGGGTGGCAGCCCAGGCCAAGTATTTCGATATCAGCGTCGATGATGCGGTCAAAGTCGGGCAGGATGCCAAAAATCATGTGGCGAAGATCCTCGCCGGGAAGCCGTTCACCGTCTTTACTAAGTGGGAAAGAGTCTATGATGGTGAGCGTTATTATGGTTTTGTGCAGTTGCCTGGTTCAGAAAACTTCCTGACCGAAGAGCTGATGGTGCATGGCCTAGGTCGCATCCACACAAAAGGCAACTCCCTCCCGAACGGCAAGGAATCCCGCGCCTTTAAACGCGATTTACAGAATCTGGAGCAAATCGCCAAAAAAGATCGTGAAGGAGCCTGGGGCCTCCAGTAAAGGAAGCTCTACGGAGGCAGGGTCTCCTGACCCTGCTTCACCAAGCTGTGAAACGCTAGTGTGCCTAGAGCAAAAGTTGCTCTGCAGAGAATTCCCGCTAGTCTTTCGCCTCACGCTCCCGATACCATCGAAAGGTCTTATCAATCGTCTCGGTGACAAGTCGACGGCGCTCCTCCCGGGATTTTGGGATGGCCCCTAACTGATATTCCATCTCCTGCTGGTAGACAGAGAAAGACTCGGTCCCTGCGTCAGTTGTTCGTTCGCTCCATTCGGCCAGCTCTTTTCGAAAGACCTCAAGCTGTTCGGCCATCGCTGGTTGATCGGCTAAATCCGTCAGCTGCCATTCATCATCCTCGTAGCGATACAGCTCCTCTGCTGGACGTTGATCGGGAAAGTAGAGGTCCAGCAGTTCATCGGACAGCTTTCCGCTATCTCGTAACTCCCGTAAGCGAATGAGAATCGCTTTCTCGTCCTTGTAAGCAGTGGGCTGCAGCATCGGGCGTTCCGGGTAAAAGTTCCGAATGTAGAGATACTCGTCATTCCGCACCGAGCGGATCTTATCGACGGTCTCGCCGCATCGGTCTCGCGCTGCAAACACGAAATCGCGACCGCGAAACTTCTCATCCAGGATATCGACAGCCTGCATCTTCTCTGGAAGTGGAATCCCGGCTGCAGCTAAGCTAGTAGCGGCGATGTCAATGTGCTCCACAAGGCCGGGTCGCGTTGTGCTTTGCGCGAGTCCCCCCGGCGGGCGGACAATTAGTGGGATGTGCACCCCCTCATCGTAGAGAAATTGCTTCCCCCGGGCGGAGCTGATTCCATGATCGGTGAAGAAAAAGATCCACGTGTTTTCCAGAAGCCCCTCATCCTTGAGGCGAGCAATCACCTGCCCAACATGCCAGTCTGTGACGGCGACGGAGTCAAGGTAGCATGCATAATCCCGGCGAAAGAGTGCATCGTCAGGATAGTGGGGAGGGAGGGTGACGGTAGTCCTATCGGTGGTTTTCCCGAGAATCTCTGAAGCCTGCCTAGCCATAGCCTCATAGCCTTTTTCAGTGGAGCCACGCAGTTTCCCACCGGCCAGTTGCACTTGCATGAAAAAGGGCTGTTCTGCAGGTCGTTGTGACCAGTCAGTGGCATCATAGGCGATCTTATCCCAGTCGAAGTTGTAGTCAGACTTTCCGAGTCGAGAATGTTTGGTGGGCCGCGACCGGAAATCAAAGTCCTTCAGCCCGCTGCCCATGCAGGTGAAGTAATCGGCGCTTTGAAACAGCTCAGGTAAGATGGTCACTCCCTCCGGTAGGGAGATTCGCCTCGTGCCCTGACCGCTGCGGTGATGATGCGCGCCGATGCTCGTCTGATACATGCCCGTGATCAGCGCCGAGCGGAAAGTCGAACATACCGATGAAGTCGCATAGACATCGCGAAAGACGTAGCTTTCCTCCGCCAGGGCATCAACATGAGGAGTCGCTACCTGAGTTTCCCCATAACAACCGAAATTCGCCGACATATCATCGACGACAAACCACAGGATATTCGGACGCTCTTCAGCGGTGAGGGAGGTGCAGAGAGCGAAAAGCAGGAAAAGGGTGAGCGCGGGTTTCAGCATCACCCACGGTCACCCACGAGAGCGGAAAAGGCAGCCAAGCATTTTGGCCGCTTTTCGTCTGTCCAAAACGAAATGCTTCAGCATCTCCCGCGCAAGGGCTCAGCTATGGACGTGGGACTTCAGTCCCAGCGTGAAAGCCATGGACGACCCATGCCCGTCCCCTAACCTAACAGCTTTTCCCAGCGCTCCAGCTGCTCTGCCACCCGTGCCGGTGACGGTGCACCGATTCCCTGACGAGCTGCCAAGGCCGTTTCCACCGTCAGACAGTCGAAAGCATCCTGCTCAAAGGCATTGGAAAACTGGCGGAACTCCTCCAGAGACATATCGCGAAAGCTCTTGTTCTGTTCGATCGAGTAAGCGGTCAGCTGCCCCATCACTTCGTGAGCTTCGCGAAACGGCACGCCATGCAGCACGAGATAGTCCGCCAGGTCGGTGGCCAGCAGAAAGGGGTCATCGGTCGCTTCGCGCGTATTCTGCTCCAGCACCTTCGCGGCATCCATCATCTCAGCGAACAGCTCGAGGGCGATGGATACATGATCGATCGAGTCGAAGAGGGGCTCTTTATCCTCCTGAAGATCACGGTTGTAGGTCATTGGCAGGCCCTTGATCGTTGTCAGCAGGGACATGAGATTGCCCACGAGGCGCCCGCTTTTCCCGCGCGCCAGCTCCGCGATGTCCGGGTTCTTTTTCTGCGGCATGAGGCTGGACCCCGTCGTGTGCGCGTCTGACAGCTCGATGAAGGCAAATTCAGCGGAGGCCCAGAGGATGACATCCTCGCTCAGGCGGGAGAGATGCACGCCTACCATCGAGAGGGCGAAGAGGATCTCTGCGATGTAGTCCCGGTCGCTGACGGCATCCATGCTGTTGGTCGTGACACTGGGGAAGCCGAGCTTCTCTGCCACCATCTCGCGATCCAGCACAATGGTGGAGCCGGCCAGCGCACCGGATCCCAGAGGCATGACATTCACCCGCTTCAGCGCATCGGCCAGGCGCTGCTTGTCGCGCTCGAACATTTCCACATAAGCCAGCAGATGGTGGGCGAAGAGGACGGGTTGTCCACGCTGCAGATGAGTGTAGCCAGGGACCACGGCATCTGGGTGACGGCGGGAGAGTGCGACGAGCGAGCGCTGCATGCCGGTCAGCAGGTCGGTCAGGCGGGCAATCTCGGCGCGGCAGTAGAGACGGGTATCCAGCGCCACCTGGTCATTGCGGCTGCGGGCGGTGTGCAGCTTGGCACCTGCCGGGCCGATGCGGTCGGTCAGAGCCTTTTCGATATTCATGTGGATGTCCTCCAGCGAGGTCTGGAACTCAAAGGTCCCGGCCTCGATCTCACCGCGGATTTCCTCGAGGCCGGAGGCGATGGCCTGCTCCTCATCTGCTGTGAGAATGCCCGCTTTTCTCAGCGCGGCGGCATGAGCGATCGAGCCCTGCACGTCATAGGGATACAAGCGCCAGTCGAAGGAGATGGACTCCCCGAATTGTTCGAGCAGGCTGGAGGTTTGAGTTTGAAAACGGCCTTTCCACATGCCGAACCGTATCGGGTGAAAACGGGGATGCGCAAGGGCTTTATCCGCAGGGAAAGGGCGCTCGGGATGGGCAGAGACATCCACGAATTTTACGAATTACACGAATTGGGATGCTGGTGCGGCTTGGGTTGCGAAAATTTGATCCACGGATTTCACGGATGGACGCGGATTTGGTTGTGAGGGGAGTTTTACGCTCCCTCGAGGTCGATAGCAAGGGATGGGGAGATGGGAATTTATTCCCATGGCGAAAGCCCTGCGCTGCTGACGCAGGTCCTATTGAAACAGCGAGGTAGAGCGGAGTTAGGCATCCCCAGAGCCATTCATCGTGGCTGACTTCGCGAGCTACGTCACTCGGTGTTCAAGGCTTGCGTGAAAGTTTCGAAAACTCTAGTATTTGGGCGTCTATGGCGGAGTTTTTCACCGATCCAAACGTTTGGTATTTTCTCTGTGGCTGCATTGCGTTCCTTCACATACGTGCGCAGGCACGGCGCATCGGGGAGCGCTGTGGACATCTGTTTCTACTCACCTTGTTTTTCTGGTGGCTTGTCTACCCGCTATGGCTTTTTCTTTGGCCTGGGATGTGGCGACCGAGCCGGTGGGGGAGAGATCCTGAGGAGTATCTGCCGCAAGTGTGGGCTCGGAAGAGGTCCCGCTCAGGATAGTTTGAGGCGATTGTTGTCGATCAGTTCAGGGTGCCGTCGACTTTGTTGAGTATGTTCCTTGGCTGTTTAGCGGTTGTCCTGCTGACGGCGGCGTATTGGACGCTCAAATTGCTCGATCTGTTTGCTGACGGGGATCTGTCTTGAGGGGCGGGCAACCTGGATGGCCGGCTGGTTCACTTTTGCGGATATCTCAGATAGACCACCAGCTCCTGATCATCATTCAGAGGGCTATTTTCTTCCTCGCGGTGGACACCGTTACTATTGATCTGGTCTGAGCCTATCGAGTAAATAATCCCTTTTTCGGGATCGTAGCCGTAGTTCGCTAAGCCGAAACGGTCTTTCAGGGGGATGTTGGCAAAGTCAGCGCTAAGATCATGCAGCGATTCCGGGTAGTGCCCCTTATCAAGCCGATAAAGCTCGCAGGCACATTGGATCCGCACGAGATCGTTGCAAACTCGGGGAGAAATCGCCTTTTCAACCTGATGCCATCTGGGTAAGTCGATTAGAGACTCATAGAGTGTCCGACCTCCGTAATTTCCGAAAATAAATTTCTTTCCCAGGGACCAGTTCTCTTCGTTCGAGCTGTCCCCGTATTGGATGATTCCCGCCTCATAGTCGCTGATAAAGCGAATCCAGTGGTCTGCGTATAAATGAGCTGTTTGGTTCGGTTTGATCGAGAGTCGGAAAAATGTGTCGTAGAAATCGTTATCGCTCCCGTGGATAAAACTGGACAATGGACTTTTCTCCTGCTTGATCATCGAAAGTTCTTTGACTGCAAAGCAATATTCCGCTCGCAGAGTGTCTGAGAAGGCTTTTTCTGGAATCGAGGTCGCTTTCAGAAATTCCCCGATTTGCTTAATTGCCAGGGGAGATGTTTTGCGTTGATGCACGACTTCAGACAGGTGTGCGCAGGCCTGTTCGTAGAGGGATGCTCCCACGATAAACGTAATAAGGGACCCTTTGCCACACGTAAGTTTCTGCGAAAATAGGAGTTGGTCGGTTGAAAGCTGGGTCGCCAAGTCTGGTCGGCCTTTTCGCAGGGCGAACTCAGTCCTTTGAGAATGCAGACGCATCAAATCAAGAGGCGCCTGGATTGAGAAAGGTTCGTTACCTACTTCCCCCCGACTGTCCAAGTATTGCCAATCGGACATGTTGGCCAAACGGACCATCTCAGCAAATTGGGGCGCCAATGCGCTTTCGAATTCAGTGACGAGTTCATCTGGTGGTGGTGTCTCCCGAAAATCTTTTATCGCGTCCGCGTATAATTCGATTTTCGTCTCGGTGGCATCGTTTCCCCAGAGCTTGCACATCTGTTCGTAGCCATTCTGTTCAGGTGGAATAGCATCTGGAGGCCAGGTAAGTTCCGGATAGTGTGACGGGCTGCTGTCGAGCAGGAGGGTCGCGAGAAGCCACGCTGTGAAGATTGCGATGCTGGTTAGGATGAAGCGTTTTTTCATTTTACCACGATGCTGTCTGGGGGGGGCTAGTGATGGATTGCTAAGGTCTGATGCAATCGGTAGGAGAATTTGATTATGTAAGCCTATTCCGTCAGAATCGGGCCCGAATGGTTCCCCCCTGTGAAAGCGAAGCTGTCCTGTCGGGGGCTTCAATAGGAGATTGGGTTAAGCCCAAAGAATAAATTGTTCGGCGGTTGGCGTTGTATCGCAATGGATCTCCATTAAAGAGATCGATCGGGATCTCAGAGAGGTATTCTGGAACAAGGGAGCCAAGGTTGGGCGGTGCCGCGCCGTGCTTTTCTGCAAATTCGATGCACGCGATCTGCACGCGCAATAGGTCGGCATGGATAGCTGACTCGAGCACTTTCGCTGGGATCATTCCGAGCGCTGGAGGGGCGATCGTTAGCAGTTGTTCGCCAAGCGCCACCTAGAAATTGAATGATTCGATTTCGTGAATCCGGCTCATCGAGAGTGACGAATTCGTTGAAAGAGCGTTTCTCGGTGAAGTCGATGACTTCACGGAAATGTTGCGCCAGCTTGTTTTGCGTTCGGTTTTTTTTGTAAAATAAAGAGGAATTTGCAAACGGTGAGGCGCCGCTCCGACTCGAAAGGCCGGCGGCGAGTGCTGGATCACGTATTAATGCGCTTAGACTCTGGTATTCATAGCGGATCGAGCCTACCGTGTGTCCGTAGAGCTGCAGAGATGGTAGGAGGATACTCTTCACCGCATCACGATCACTTTTAGTGATCGATTGATGGGCAATCGTTTGCATTACCTCGGAGCATCCTCGCTTAAAGACGGCGGATCCGATCAGAAGCGAGATGATCGGACCTTCCGATTCAATCAGGCGTTGACCGAAGTGGAGGAGGCAAAGCCCTTCCTTCAGGCTCGCTCGATAATCTCCCTCCTCTCGATGATAGGAAGCGTTCTTTGAAAGAAGTCTGACCATTGTGAGGCCATAGGTCGCGCAAGAATCCTGTCCTAGATCACTGGAGGGCATGTCAGAGAACTGCCACGCAGGTTTGAGCAAGAGTGTGTCTAAGTCATTCAGCTCTTGTTTGAGAATTTCGTTGCATTGGGAGAGCTGAGAAAAATCATCTTCGGGTGACTTTTTTAACAGGTCAGCGGCTTCTTTAAAGTTGTCCCTTGGTAGCGGATCCGACCATAGATCGACCATCTGAGCATGACCATTGTCCTGATTCGAGATCGCACGAGTTGGCCAATCGAGGTCAGGATGATCCGCCAACGGAGTGTCTACCAAGAATGTGACAGTAAACCAGATGAAGAACAGGCTGATCCCTGCGATGATGATTCGTTTCGTCATGCTATAGGGTGTGACCGTTGGTTTAGTTCCTTTTCGTAGCGTGCTTCAGTAAGACAAAGGGGGCGCGAGAGCGAGACAGTGGTTTTTCACTCGTTCGTAGCTCCTCTAAATCAAAAAAAGGGTCATTATAAGAGATTATTATCCCGAGGTCCGGATCATAAAGGCTGAATGGAGTTGCGATAGACGCGGAGAGCGATTCTGACGCGTAGTCGGGTGTCAGATCAGCGAGGTTGGACGGATATTCCTCATGGTCTAGATAAAAAGATTCACACGCAATCTGGAGGCTGAGCAAATCCCTTGAAGTAACTGTTTGATGCAAATTTTCGAAGAGCAGATTTTGGCTGCTTGCATAGATCTTAGCTACGCGAGAGCTAGCGGCCTCACCAGTGAAAAACCTTCGCCAGAGAGAGTGGGTAGCAAACATCCGTTCTGGACTTCGTCCGTCTTTCAGCGCGGAGATTGCTGTTCTTGTTTTTCCTCCCAGTTTTTGCACGCTGTCATTCCGTTTGAAGGATAGCGCCAGTAGGGGTTCGGGTAGATCGAATTTGCTGGAATACGTCATTTGGACGAGGTCTGATTTTGCGAAAGACCACTTAGTAAGTGATTTCAGTGTCTGTTTTGCATACTGGTATTCGAAGCGGAGAGATGCGGCAAAGCTCTCCTGGCTGATCGAAGAGTCTTCGATCATTGAGGCAATCATTTCATGATGCTCGTGTTGTGTCGGGCAGTGAAGGACAATGTGAGAGAGGTCTGATAGTGACTGGCGGTATAGAGCTGATCCTATCGTATTTGTGAGCATACTTCCGTGACTCGACTGTAGGCGTTGGGAAAATTTAAGTTGGGTGGCAGCTGCTTTAAGTGCCTCTGGGATGTTTTCGGATGCTATCAAGAAACGAATCTTAGCACGATGTGTCTTAACGAGGTGGAGGCACGCAGCAGCTCCGTTTGGGCTGCCTGGTAAATTCGTTGGGGTTTCTGTTGATTGCCAATTTTCTATGCTCGCCAGCTGCTCCAGCTCTTGGAATCGCCCGGCAAGTGCTGATTCGATTTTGGCGAACTGCTTTTGGGAGATAGGCTTTTGTGAACGAGTATCGATCTGGTCGGAGAGTTGTTTGAGCTCCTGTTTCACCATATCATTCTCCCAAAGCTCCAACATCCTCGCATACCCGTTCTCCTCATCTGGAATGGTGCGTGCTGGCCATGCGAGATCAGCATCATCAGGCGGCGGGCCGTCGACGAAGAAGGTGACGACAAACCAGAGAGTAAAGAGACCTACTGCTGCAATGATGATCCGTCGCCCCATGGCACTATTTTCGATATCTTTAGCTCTCCCATCGCTCAAACAGCCTCGACACTTCAGGCTTAGCAAGATTCAGAAAGGTGAAGACAGCAAGGGTAAGGCCGAAGGGGATGCTTAGGCAGTTCAGGCCGGAGGTGATATAGATGAGACCTTTCCATCGAAATTTCAGCAATCCGACGCCGCTGAGAATATTGAGAATCCCGGTTAGAAGCAGAAAAAATCCGGTGCCTAGATAAATTGACATCATGATGCGGCTGTAAAGGCTCATGAAATTTTCAAACTCGACCTCTTGCAGCTCACTCTGAATGTCCGGGTCTGACATCATACTGTCCTGAAAGTCGAGCATAGAAGACATCAGCGAGTAATGGAGAAAAACGGCCCCGATGGCAGCAATGGCCAGCGCCCCATAAACAAAATGGAGAATGGCGAGAATCTTACAATGCTCGCGTTCTTTTGGGTGAGCGGCTACGGCAGGAGGCGCGGTGGGTAGATCGTTCATAGGCTTTGATGAGGCAGAGACAATGCCAGCCTAGCCGTATCGGACCTACCATTGCAATGCGGAAAGCGCGCTGATTTGGCCGCAGTCTGGCGCTCGAAGGGGGTGCCAGAGCGGTTGACCCCTTTGCTCGGATTGAGCTTGTGCCTACTTGCGGTCCGTGTCCTCAGAATCGGGCCTCTCTCCTGAGGATCAAGCGGGCCTGAGAGCGCGGCTGCTCCTGCTGATCCAGCGAGTCACTTGGAGTAGTTAGCATTGAAAAATACCCTTTCTTCGCATCCCCCGTTTCGCATTCTAGCTCTTCGATCTCTCGAACAGCTTCGAAACTTCAGGCTTGGCGAGATTTAGAAAGGTGAAGATAGCCAGCACGAGACCAAGCGGGATATTGAGGCAATTGAAGGCTGATGTCGCGTAAATGACCGCTTTCCAGCGAAACTTCAGAAGCCCAAGCCCGGACATGATGTTGAGGATTCCCGCGATGAGGCTTGCTACGCCCACAGATATGTAAAGCCAAATGAGAGCATCCAGCGCCGATTGAAAGGATTTCTGAAACTCTTCCGCGCTCAGGTCAGACCCCTCCTGCATTTCAAGAGACCCGGACATCTCCGAGAAACTCGACATCATCGTGTAGTGCAGGAAGGGAAATCCGATGGTTACAAGAGCGAGCGCCCCATAAACAAAATGGAGGATGGCGAGAATCTTACAATACTCGCGCTCTTTTGAGTGAGCGGCTACGGCGGGAGTGGCGGCGGATAGATCGTTCATCGGCTCCATAAGGAAAGGACGATCCCAGACTAGCCCTATCGGACCTCGCGTTGCAATGCGGAAAGCGCGCTGATTTGGCCGCAGTCTCACGCAGGAAGAGCCCGATTCACCCTTCAAAAGCCGCTGTTTCTACAGAACTTAAGAAATCTTAATAAAAACCCCTGCAAATTAGGGGAAAAGTTTGCTTTCCGTGGCGGTTTCGCTAGAATGCGAGCACCTGAAATCTCCTGATGGAACGGGGGCTGCGTGCATGTGTAGCCGTCATCCTTCCGAAGCGATCAGGGCAGTCGGGCGAGGGTCTCTTGCTCGGAAAAACCCACTTTTTTTCTTATGTCGGAAACCGCCGAAGATCTGAGTCCACCGAAGCCCGCTGGTGATTATGATGCCGGGCAGATCGATAAGCTGGAGGGCCTGGAGGCCGTCCGTAAGCGCCCCGGGATGTATATCGGGGATCCATCGACAAAAAAGGGACTGCATCACTGTGTGTTCGAGGTGCTGGACAACTCGATCGATGAGCACCTGGCCGGCTTCTGCGACACCATCACCATCAAGATGCACAGCGATGGCTCCATCTCGGTGGAGGATGATGGGCGAGGCATTCCGGTGGACATTCACGAAAAGTCAGGCATTCCGGCCGTTGAGCTGGTGCTGACCAGCCTGCACGCCGGGGGTAAGTTCGGCCAGGGGGCCTACAAATTCTCCGGTGGTCTCCACGGGGTCGGTGCTAAATGCGTGAATGCGCTTTCGGACTGGTTTGTGGCAGAGGTTTTCCGCGATGGCAAGATCCACCGCATCGAGTTTGAGCGCGGAAAGACGACGAAGCCGCTGGAAGTCACGGGCGAGCTGAAGGACGCTGACCGGACCGGGACACGCATCTCGTTCTTCCCGGACGAGACTATTTTTACAGGTGGTATCGACTTCGAGTTCGACTACCTGAGCCACCGTCTGCGTGAGCTGGCGTTCCTCAACCCCGGTGTCCGCATCATCCTTGAGGATGAGCGTGAGGAGTCAAAGGCGAAGACGGAGTTTCTCTATGAGGACGGCATCGTCCAGTTCGTGAAGCAGCTCAGCGAGAATAAAGATCTCGTGCATGAAAACCCCATCGTCCTCGCAGGCAAGCGCATGGTAGAGATCGATGACGCGGGCAAAACGATCGAGGATGAGTGCTACGGCGACATCGTCCTCCAATACACGGGTGACTATCACGAGAACATTCTCTGCTATGCCAACTCCATCCCCAATGGTGATGGCGGCACCCACCTTTCGGGCCTTCGTGGTGCCCTGACCCGTGCGATCAACAATTACGCAAAGGCGAATAAGCTCCTCAAGGACAAGGATCCTCTGCTCACCGGTGATGACTGTCGTGAGGGCCTGATCGCCGTTCTCAGCATCAAGCACCCGAACCCTCGCTTCAGCTCTCAGACGAAGGAGAAGCTGGTCAATAATGAGGTCGAGGGTGTCGTCAGCTCGATCGTTTACGAAGGGCTCTCCGAGTATTTTGAGGAGAATCCAACTCTCGCCAAGAAGATGGTGGAGAAGGTGCTCAACGCCGCGCGCGCGCGGGAGGCTGCTCGCAAGGCTCGTGAAACTGTCCGTAAGTCAGCGATGTCCGGTGGCGGTCTGCCGGGAAAACTGGCCGACTGCTCCAGTCGCGATCCTGAGGAGAGCGAACTCTACATTGTGGAGGGTGACTCGGCCGGTGGTTCGGCCAAGCAGGGGCGCGACCGACGCACCCAGGCGATTCTACCCATTCGTGGTAAGCTGATCAATGTGGAGAAGGCACGTCTCGACAAAGTGCTGCAGAACAAAGAGATTCAGACGATGATCACCGCCATTGGGGCCGGAATCGGCGATGGTGATATGGAGGGCTCCTTTGATATCGAAAAGGTCCGCTACCACAAGATCATCATCATGACGGATGCCGACGTCGATGGATCACACATCCGGACGCTGCTCCTGACGTTCTTCTGTCGTCAGATGGCCGAGCTGGTGCGTCGCGGCTACGTCTACATCGCCCAGCCACCGCTCTACCGGATCACCCGGCGCAAAAAGGAGCAGTATGTGCAGGATGACGAGGAGTTGAGCGAAATCCTCATCAAGCTTGGTGCTGACGATGTGACGCTCACCAATCATCAGTCCGGCGATGCTGTGGAGGTCTCAGATGAGAATCTGCGTCAGATCCTCAGCAAGCTGCAGACGCTTCTGGCCAACAGCAAAATCATCACGAGAAACTCGGGCGAGTTTCAGGATTATCTCGCTGCCTCCATCGATGGGAAGCTGCCGGAATATCTCGTGCAGATTCGTCAGGGGAATGACATCGAGGTGAAATACTTTCTCGATCAGGCCGCGCTCGCGGAGTTTTCGAAAAATGAGCCGTCGCTCAATCTCGCCACGAACGACGAGGACTCTGCCGAAGGCGAAGAAGCGAGCGCTGCACCAGCCGCCACGGATGGCCCGCAGCGGCGGATCCGTGTCGTCGAGATCCGGGAGTCGCGCAGCATGATGCGCCTCATCAATGAGCTGAAAGAACTCACCATTGATATTCACAATTTCTCGAATCCAGATGAGCCGCTCTTCGAGTTCACCGAGGGTTCTGGTGACAATGCCAAAGTTCATCCGATTTTCAGTATCCCGGACATCCTTGATACGGTTGTTGATATCGGTGGGCGCGGCATGGACATCGCCCGATTCAAGGGTCTTGGGGAAATGAACGCCAAAGAGCTCTTCACTACGACGATGGATCCTCAGCACCGCAAGCTCCTCCGCGTCAAGCTGGACGAGGAAAATCAGGTGGAGGCTGACCGCATCTTCACCATTCTCATGGGCGACGTGGTCGAGCCGCGTCGACAGTTCATCGAGGATAACGCCCTGAACGTCCGAAACCTCGACGTGTAATCGATCTAGTTTTTTCGAAAACCCTTTTCAATCACCCCTAACCGCTTCCTGCCGTGTCAGACCCTAGCGAACCCATTTCTCACGGAGATATCGAACCCATCAGCGTGGCTGATGAAATGTCGAATTCCTTCCTCGACTACTCGATGTCCGTCATCGTTTCCCGAGCGCTTCCTGATGTGCGCGACGGCCTCAAACCCTCGCAACGCCGCATCCTGCTGGCAATGAACGATCTCAATCTTGCTCCCGGCAAGAAGTATCGTAAGTGCGCGAAAATCTGTGGTGATACATCCGGTAACTACCACCCTCACGGGGAAGCGACGATTTACCCGACGCTTGTCAACATGGCCCAGCCCTGGTCCATGCGGGATACGCTGGTCGATGGTCAGGGGAACTTCGGCTCCGTCGAGGGCGACCCGCCGGCGGCCATGCGATATACAGAGGCACGCCTGACCCACCTCGGTCATGTGCTGATGTCAGACATGGACAAGGCGACGGTTGACTTCGTCTCCAACTACGATGATTCCCAGCAGGAGCCGGTCGTCTTTCCGGCAGCCTTTCCGAACCTTTTAGTTAATGGAGGCACGGGTATCGCCGTCGGTATGGCGACGAATATTCCGCCGCATAACCTCGGTGAGGTGGTCGATGGAATCTGCGCCACCATCGATGACCCATCGATCACAGTCGAGGGGCTGATGGAATACATAAAAGGCCCTGACTTTCCCACAGGCTGCACCATTCTTGGCACGCGGGGTGTCTATGATTATGCGAAAACCGGGCGTGGCAGCATCAAAGTGCGCGGTCGTGCCAACATCGTGGAGGACGCGAAAGGGCGCGAGCAGATCGTCATCACCGAGATCCCGTTCGCCGTGAACCGTGCTCGTCTCGTGGAGCGCATCGCTGAGCTGGCGAATACGAAGGTGATCCCTGAGATCAGTGCGGTGCGTGATGAGTCAGACGAGAACACTCGTGTTGTTGTCGACCTCAAGCGTGATGCCCGCTCGCAGGTGGTCCTGAACAACCTCTACAAGCACACGGCGCTGGCGACATCTTTCTCAGCGAACATGCTGGCGATCGACCATCGCCGCCCGCGCCTGCTGAACCTGAAGGATGCCATCCTCTGCTACATCGAGCACCGTCGTGAGGTGGTGCTGCGTCGCACCCGCTACCTGCTGGGTAAGGCGGAAGAGCAGGCGGAGAAGCTGGAAGCCTTCCTCCTGGCTCTCGGGAACCTTGATGATTTCATCAAGATGATCCGCGACTCGAAGACCCGTGATGAAGCCCGCGCCAAGATTAAGGCTTATCATTTCGAAGCATCGGCCGCTGAGGCTCTCGGCATCCTGCTGCGTGATCAGCCCAGCCTGAAGATCATTGACGGCAAGTATGTCTTCACAGATCGTCAGGTAGATCACATCCTTGAGTTGCGTCTCTACCAACTCGTCGGCCTTGAGCGCGAGAAGGTGAAGAACGAATATGACGAGCTGCTGGAGCGCATTCGTGACCTCCTCGACATCCTTGCCCGCGAGGAGCGTGTGCTCTCTATCATCAAGGAGGAGCTGCAGGAGGTGAAGACGAAATACGGAACGCCACGTCTCACCGACTTCGCGCATGACGAGGGCGAGATCGCTACGGTCGATCTGATCGCTAATGAGTCTAACATCATTACGATTTCTCACCGCGGTTACATCAATCGCACGCTCGCTACCGAATACCGAACGCAGGCTCGAGGCGGTAAGGGGCTGAAGGGAATGGAGACTCGCGAGGCACGTGAAGAGGATGAAGTCGAAGACTTTGTAGAGCACCTGTTCACGGCGACCGCGCACGACTATCTGATGTTCTTCACCGACACAGGCCGAGTCTTCGTTGAGCGTGTGTTCCAGATTCCTGAAGGCAGCCGGACCTCAAAAGGTCGATCGATCAAAAACTTGCTCAACCTGCAGAATGACGAGAAGGTGGCTTCGGTGCTACGGATCGTCGCGCAGGGGGCGGAGGATAAGGACGCGACCTTTGTGGAAGACCAGTTTGTGTTCTTCGCTACCCGTTCGGGCAAGGTGAAGAAGACAAAGCTGTCCGATTTCAGGAATTTCCGGAAAGATGGCATCAAGGCGATCAACATCGAGGAGGGGAATACCCTGATCGACGTGAAACTGACCACCGGTGACAACGAAGTCGTGCTGGTGACAAACAGCGGATTCTGCGTTCGCTGCAGTGAAGATACTGTGCGCTCCATGGGGCGCACCTCGACTGGTGTGATGGGAATTCGTCCCGGAGACGACGACTTCCTCGTCTCTCTGGAGGTGGTGGAGTCTGAGCATCAGCTGCTCGTCATCAGTGAAAACGGAATCGGAAAGCGAACTCCGTTTGAAGATTATCCGACGCGCGGGCGCGGTGGCAAGGGTGTCATCACCATGAAGGTCACGGAAAAAACCGGCAAGGTGATCAGTGCCGTCAAGGTGAACGAGGATGATGAGCTGATGCTTATGACCAACGCCGGGCAGTCTGTTCGCATCAAGGCGGAAGAAGCACGCCTGGCCGGGCGAAACACCTCGGGTGTGATCTTGATGAAGACCAAGGAAGGGGAACTCATCCAGGACGTTGCTCTTGTCGTGAATGACGATGAGCTGGGAGAAGAAGGCGAGGAAGCCGAGTCTGCAGAAGCGTCTGAATAACATCATAAGCGTGGAGGCAGGGCTTCCGGGACCTGCCAAGCTTTGGCGAAGGAGGTCGCAGCCCTGCATTCCCTAGCCCTGACGCAGAAGCTAGCGCAAAGGACGGCTACAAGCCGTCCCTCCGGAGGCAGGGTCTCCTGACCCTGCGTTCCCTAGCCGCGCCGCAAGCTAGCGGCTCACCGTTCTTTCAGAATTCGAATGATTTCCTGAAAGGTTTCATCCTTCCGGTGAAGGGCGTGGCCGACCCCGTTGATCACTTTCTCAGATCGCACGCCCTCGAGGAATGAGCTGCGGTAGGAAACAACCCCATCTCCGGATTTGGTTTTATCGCGGCGACCACTTGGGCGGATGTTTCCCATAATAGAGTGAAGAGGAATCGTTTCGGGAAGATTGAAGGCATTCGAGTTGATACTGAGGCTAGCGGTGCCTTCCTGTAGGTTTACCACCGCGGTGTCGCCTTTCCGCAGAAGTTGCATGGCTAGGGGCGTCAAGTATTCCTTGTTATCGTTCAGGAGACTGTTCGACATGTGAAGCACCACCTGCGGCACTTTGATGACGCTTGCGACAAGTTCTATAGGTGCGAGGTCAGCGAGCCGGCTTCCGCGATGTGGGGTGGCGATGAAAACGACGCGCTTCACCTGTTCGATCGGTTCGAAGAACACCATCGATTCCAGTAGTTCCTGATCTTCCCGTGTCATCTCCAGTTCT
>JAHDFZ010000235.1 GCA_020627905.1 Verrucomicrobiota bacterium | reverse complement strand
CACAATCCAGCGCTGACCGCCTCGGCAGCTTTTCTGAGAAGGTCGATTGGGTCGCGGTTATCCCTGTCGGCAGATAGCAAGGAGTCGGTATACCGGGACTCGCAGGATCGCCCCGTCTATCTCTACATCGAGACACGCGACTCCAAAAGCGTCTCAGCAGCCTCCTACATCCCTTTCATTCGTCTCATCACCACACTGCTGGCGACGCTCCTGTCTGCTCGTTCAGAGCAACGGATGCAGGACCAGATGGCTGCTTACTTTTCCCCCGGCCTACGCGATATTATGAAAGTAGCCGACCAGTCGATCCTGCGCCCCGCGATGGTCGACTGCACGGTGATGTTTACCGATCGGCGAGGCCATTCACGTATCCTGGAATCCGCGCGAAATGATGAAGAGATCCTCGATCGACTGGATGAAAACCAGCGGATCGTCGGCTCGATCACAGAAGAAATTTTCAACAGCAACGGCGTCGTCACTGACTTCGCTGGAGATGGAGCTTTGGGACTCTGGGGATGGCCTAATTTCGGAGGAAATGCTGAGAACCATGCCCTGAAAGCGCTTGAGGCAGCCGAAGCCATGGCTGAGCGCTTCGCCCCCCTCGTGCAGTATGAACCCCAGCTCGGTCGTGAGATGTCAGCGGTGCGCATAGGTATCAGCACAGGGCGGATCGCTGTCGGGAGGACCGGTCCTGAGCAGCAGTGGCACATATCCGTTTTCGGATCTGTGGCAAACCTGGGTGCACGGCTGGAGCGCATAGCCAAGGAATTCAAAGTTCCTGTTCTCATCTCAGATGAGACCTACTGCCGGATCGAGGGCCTGACCGAACGACGTTTCCGCCGCCTCTGCCATATCCGCCCGGCGGGTTTTGATCAAAGCTACCCTATCTATGAGCTCGTTCTTCCAATCGAATGGGGCGGCTCAGGAGTCAATGATGAGACGATCCGCCAATATGAAACCGCTCTTGAGCGCTTCAACGCGGAGAAATGGGATGAGTCCATCGACATCCTCAGCTCACTACCTGAGGAAGATCCCGCAACCCAATACCTCCTTGGTAAGGCTCACGCTTTCCGCGACGATCCACCACCTGCAGGATGGGCAGGCGAGATTCAGAGCTTGTCGAAATAGGGATTCAGTGACTACTCTTCAGGAGACCGTTGAGAAACTATGCAAACGATGATGAGTGGAAAATTATGTTTTAATCTCGGCACGACTGAAGGCGCCTTGACTGCTCTCACCCTTCGGGCTGCAACCCTGATTCCGTCTGGCTGCGTTCCTCGTTGCTCAGGTAGCCATGGCTACCATCGTGCCTCGCGCCTTGCCAGCCAAAACCAGGGCTTCATACTCCGGTCACCCGGGCATCGCTCACCTAGTTTCTCAACAGTCTCCTAGCAAAGCCGTGAACGATTTCGAATCCATAGAGATAAAGGACTACCAGATCCACCTTCCCCCATTAGGGCGAGGTGCTTATGGGGTCGTCCTGCGGGCTACTTATCGGGGGATTTCCGAGCGGGCGCTCAAGGTTTTCCAGCCCGGTGCGGTGGACCTGGTAGCCATGGCCAGGGAACTGGAGAAACTGTCGTCAGTGGCCGAGCATCAGGGCATCGTCACCCTGCATGATTTTGACCTCCTCAACAACCCGCCCTACTACTCGATGGGCTTGCATGCAGATCAGAATGAAGAGGATATCTGGGAGACCAGAACTCTCGAGCGCCTCTGCGGGACAGTTGACCATCGGGAGGCATGGCGGTTGCTGCAGGAGACAGCAGATGCACTTTCTTATCTTCATCAGCACCAGATCATTCACTGCGACATCAAGCCGTCCAACATTCTGCTGACGGATGAGATTCCTCATCACATCAAAGTGTGTGACTTCGGCCAGAGCCGCGGGCTGGCTGCCGAACAGTTTGCCGTCGCCGGCACTCCTCTCTACGCCAGTCCTGAGCAGCTCCGAAATCCTTCTGAATCAGCGAACGGTGCAGGGTTCCGTTGGGATGTTTACAGCTTCGGAGTGCTAGCATATAAACTCTATACCGGGAAACTTCCTAGGCTGCAGGATATCTCCGAAGTCGATCCTCTTAGCGTAGACCTGGATGCGACTCTGCATGAGACCGCTCTAGGCCCTTCCCTGAACGAAGGCACTGCCCAAATAGACGTTGCGCAGATCGCTACCCTCACGGAGGCGGTAGAAGACATCAGCTGGCCGACGAATCTTTACATCCCAACAGCCCGAAAGGAACTCATCACAGAATGCCTTTCACTCAATCCTGAGGACCGTCCTGCCGATATGCGGGAGGTGTATCTGCGGATGCAGCATGCCGACCAGCAGCGACAGGTGCGGCGCGCACGCCAATTAAGCACCCTCTTCGCCACTCTTCTGGTGGTCGCTATCTGGGCCTGTGGCTTTGCTTTTGTCCAGGCCCGCAAGGCACAAGAGGCTGTGCAGGTGGCAGAGCAAGTCTCGGAGGAGTCCGAGCAGCATGCAGGCGCTGCCATGGATATGATGCTGCTGTTCGTAAACGAGCTGAATCGAGGAAACCTATCCAGTGAAGAAGCAAACCGTCTCAGCGCCGTCATCGCAGAAAACTCGGAAACCTTTCTGGAAAACCGCAGCCAGAACCGTCGAGCCTCGAACCGAATCCTGCGATTCTCCGCGCAGACAGCAGCGCTGAAAGGGCGTCAGGCTCAGGGACGTGGTGATCTCGATGTAGCTCTTGCGCAATTTCAGACCGCGTATGAGATCCGCTCTGAACTCTTAGCAGATACGACATTCCGCGATCGGGAATTAGCCAATCTGGCCAGTCGTGACCTGGTCTCGATCGGCCGCATCCACGAGGAGCAGGAAGATTTTATCGAAGCCTCTGAGGCTTACTCAACA
The DNA here is from genome assembly GCA_020627905.1 of Verrucomicrobiota bacterium. Lineage (GTDB taxonomy): Bacteria > Verrucomicrobiota > Verrucomicrobiia > Verrucomicrobiales > DEV007 > Arctic95D-9. The sequence goes on along the minus strand of JAHDFZ010000235.1, from coordinate 2,700 downwards.
TCCCTCTCGATCGTCACCCCTACTTTTGACTTCGATAATCTCGTAGAGATTTCGCGCCTTCGGAACCTTGCCGGCATCTACAGCGCCCATGCCCGCGTGCTTGTGCAGCTAGGGCAGGTCGAAGAGGCCCAGGAGGTGCTGCAAAGCGGACTTGAGATCATGAACAGACAGGAAGCAATGGCTTCAGAAGAAGCCCGTATTTCCTATACAATCGAAGGCATCCGCCTGCAGGAGCTATCTGCCACGGTTCAGTTGGAAAGTGAGTTACCCGAACCCGCGCTCAAAACATATGGCAGCATCCTCGAGGTAATCGAAAACATTGAGCTCGAGTCGGTGAGCCCAACCAATCGTGACCTGATCATTACCAGCAAACTTACAGCACTGCGTGGTTCTGGAATTGCAAACGTCTCCCTCGCCCAACTGGATGAAGCTCTGGATGACTTTCGCGAACAGATCCGATTGCTGGAAGAACTTCGTAGTCGCAGACCCTATGATGCTGATGTGAACGTTTCTTTATCTGAGGCCTATGCAAACGCATCTTCGTGCCTGGATCCAGAGCTGAACTCATCGCGCGCCCTTTCTGTATATTATCTGGAGCAGGCGATCTCTCTACTGAACCGACTCCCGACAGACGTTCGCGAAGAGAGTGAAATCGTTTCCTCTCTGATGGCTCAGTTCACCACTCAGCTCGAAGAGGCTCAAGCTCTGCAGGAATAACAAAAAGCTGAGGCTCCTACAATCCCTTCGAAATTCACCGGGAGGGTGACTTTTTTGCCTGCCGGGCAAGAAGGAAAAAAAACAGGGCAACAGCGGCTGCAGCAAACGGCGTGATGATCGCGAGCTGCGCCAACACCCCCCACAACACAGGAACAAACGGTCTCACTCGAACTCCTATAAGCAGCGGCTCAGAAATCCCGACAGACTCAATCCGATAATCCACATTGGCGACGGGCGCTCGAAACGAGAAAATAGCTATCTTCCTCTCCCCACTCTCTAACACTCGTTCTTTCGGTCGCAGCCTTTCGATAGATAGCGCCTGTTGATAGGAAGGCTCTTTTACGAGGATTTCTAATCCCTCCGGCAGCTCAGGCGGCGAATGATATTTTTTCCCATCCAGACGCCCGGCCGTGTAAAGAGCGAGCTCATAGCTACCCACCCGATCCAGAGAGACCTGAAAACTACCCGGAACCACCCCCCGTCCCTTTTCCACGAAAATCGGTGGGAAGTAGAAACTCCCATGAATCAGGCACAACAACACACCGACAAGAAGGATAGCGATGGGCGCTAGAATCCAGTCCAGTTCCTTAAGTGGTCGCAAAGGTTCGGCCATGACGGTGGTGGGCACCTTATCAATCCAGAGAAACTTGCAAGGGAATAACGGCTACGAACTGACTTTCGCCGCGTGCTGAAGCATACCGAGAGCGCACATTTCGGCTCCATTGATCGCCTCCATGATGTCCCACTGACTATCGGAGACATCCATCTGCCGTGCACGAACACGCGACCATTCTTCATAATGCTGCGCGATCTCCTGCTCAGCCGCTCCCGATGCGCGCTGCTCACAGATCCACTCCCACGCTACCTCCAGCGTCGCGCGGTAACGCAGCAGATGCTGAGCAGGATCCTGCACTTCTCCGAAATGGGTAAGAAACAACCGCTCGGGTTCTCTCTGCTCAATCTTATCGATCGTGGCAAGGGCAGCCGCATAATCGAACTGAGTCGGCGCAGAGGTCACCGAGATCCATCGACTCTCGGGCAATCGGGCACCTAGGGCATCGCCCGCGAAACAGGTGTCACCGATCCAGTAAGCATGGTGATGATAGGTATGGCCGAAGGTCTCCATCGCCTCCACCAGCGTATCACCCAGCTGCACCGCCTCCCCGTCCGCCAAAGCGGTTAGTCGGTTAGCCGGAGCAGCCAGCATTTTCCCCCACAGTCTATCGAAGGCTTCCTCGCCGTAGACACCACGCGCACTTTCTACTAAGCGAGAGGGATCAGCCAGATGCCGGATCGCCTTCGTATGTCCGAAAACCTGCACACCACGCATGGCTAAGTCACCCATCGCCCCGGCGTGATCCAGATGGACGTGAGTCAGAAAAAGCCCCGCACAGTCCTGTGGCAGATACCCCTGGGCGGCTAAACCCATCTCAAGAGTCTCCCAGGTGGAAAACGGGCCGGACTCGATAAGGGCGTAGCTTTCACCCAAATCAATAAAAAACGCGGCAATGGCTTCCGGATGCCCTTGAAATTGTAGATCGATCGTTCCGATTTCTTTCATTTCTCAAGTGCCGCAAAAGGTGTTCGCCACCCGCTCCTGTGGCTTAGGTGAAAGAGCGAAGGGGTGTTCCAGCCAGTCCGAGGAGTAGGGAGCAGCCCACGCCTGGTGGAGTTCGTGGAAAAAGTCGTCATCCCCTCGGTAGGCCTGCTCAATCGCCTGCTGCACCAGATGATTCCGAGGGATGATCACCGGATTCACTTTCTGCATCAAATTCTGCGCCTCTGCAGGGCTCACACCTATAGTCTGCTGGGCAGCCTGCCACTCCTCCTGCCAGTCCGCTAATGCTGCGAACTCGCCCTCACTCCTGATCCGGTCGTGAGAAAGTGCTGAAAAGGTGCGAGTGAAGTCGAGATAGTTCTGCTCCATCAGCTTGAGAAGGCTTTCAGACAGCCTTCTTGTTCTGTCATCGGCCGAGGAAAATC
>JAHDFZ010000010.1:346-32129 GCA_020627905.1 Verrucomicrobiota bacterium | reverse complement strand
TCGCGCCGTCAGAGGCTGTGGACTTGTGGCGGGTAAACCCCGCCAGGGCCGGAAGGCAGCAACGGTAGCTTGTCCACATTTGCCGCAGTCCTCTGGCACTTCTCTCTTCCCGCAAGATCGCGGGAGAAAGAACGCACGGCCAAGCCGCACCTTTTCAGGCAACAGCGACCTGCTCCACTTCAAAGACCTTTCGGGCATCGCTGATCGTTCCCGTGACGGCAGCCGCGGCCACCATCACCGGAGACATGAGCACGGTCCGGCCGATCGGGCTTCCCTGGCGACCTTTGAAGTTGCGGTTGCTGGAGCTGGCGCAGAGCTGATCTCCGACCAGCTTGTCGGGGTTCATCGCCAGACACATCGAGCAGCCAGCGCCGCGCCACTCGAAGCCTGCCTGCTCGAAAATCTCGTGAATACCTTCCTGACGGCAGAGGTGATCAACGATCTCGGAGCCTGGAACAGCAATTGCCTGCACCCCATCGGCTACTTTGTGACCTTTGAGATACTTGGCTGCCTCGCGGAAATCGGAGAGACGACCGTTGGTGCAGCTGCCGATGAAGCAGACATCCACGGGTGTGCCGGCGATCGGGCTGCCAGCCTCCAACTTCATGTATTCGAGGGCTTCCTCGATAGAGGCACGCTCCTCATCGTCTTTGGCATCCGCTGGAGATGGGATGTTTTCATCGACAAACACCCCGTGATCCGGAGAGATCCCCCAGGTGACCGAGGGAGCGATGTCTTCGGCACGGATATTCACGACGTCGTCGTATTGGCAATCGGCGTCGGAGGCGAAACTCTTCCAGTAATCGACCGCCTTGTCCCAGTCAGCGCCCTTCGGGCAATACGGACGGCCTTCCAGGTAGTCGAAGGTGGTCTGGTCAGGATTGACGTATCCGCAGCGCGCTCCGCCCTCGATGGCCATGTTACAAACGGTCATGCGCTCCTCCATGGAGAAGTTGTCGAAAACCTCCCCACCGTATTCGTAGGCGTAGCCGATCCCACCTTTGGCACCTAGCAGCTTGATGATGTGAAGAGAGACGTCCTTCGCGTAAACTCCGGCTGGCAGCTCACCATCGACATTGATGCGGCGGACTTTCAACTTGGTCATGGCCATCGTCTGGCTGGCGAGGACGTCGCGAATCTGTGTCGTGCCGATCCCGAAGGCAATCGCGCCGAAAGCTCCGTGCGTAGCGGTGTGCGAGTCACCACAGGCGATAGTCATGCCCGGCTGGGTAATCCCCTGCTCCGGCCCTACCACGTGGACGATCCCCTGCCCTCCACTGCGCAGGTCAAAGAATTTCACACCGAATTCTGCGGCATTCTTACGCAAGGCCTGGATCATCTCCTGCGCGAGCTTGTCCTCAAAGGGCTCCTGCTGGTTCCGAGTAGGAACGATATGGTCAACCGTAGCAAAAGTGCGCTCGGGATACTTCACCGTCAGACCTAGATCACGCAGCATGCCGAAAGCCTGCGGGCTAGTCACCTCATGGATCAGATGCGTGCCGATGAGCAGCTGCGTCTGACCGTTGGAAAGTTGCTTGACGGTGTGGGCATCCCAGACTTTTTCGAAGAGGCTTTTGCTCATGGGTTTTGGCGGTAGGTTGTTTTGGTAAAAGGGGCGCAATTCTAGCACAGAATGAGCAGAAGGGAATGGATTCTTTGACGGGCGAACAAAGCTCGGTCGGCAGAGATCGGACAGCGCCACAGAGGCGTCAGCTCTTCTTTCGTATGAAAATTGCTATATTCTCTGCATATCTTGTGCTTGCGGTCGTAAGGTCTCGGGTGCTTACTCCCTCTAAGGGAGGGTAAACCCCCGAAAACATCTGAACAAAAACCAACAAACTGTATGAAACTGAAACCACTCTTCATCGCATTCCTCCTTGCTGCTGGCGCAACATTCGTCAGCTGCGAAAAGGCAGGTGAGCAAGTCGAATCCGCCAAGGAGAGCGCCAAGGAAGTCGTAGCCGAAGGGGCTGAGGCCACTAAGGAAGCTGCCAAAGAAGTCGGCTCAACGGCCACAGAAGCTGTCAAAGAAGGCGTAGCTGCTGTTAAGGAAGGCTCAACCGACGTAGCAGGTGCCGCGAAGGAAGCTGCCACCAAGGCAAAGGACGCCACCGTCGAGAAAGCTAAGGAAGTCGGCACAGCTGTAAAAGACAGCGCTGTCGAGAAAGCCAAGGCTGCTGCGGATTCCGTCAAGGAAGGCGCGGCTAACGCTGTCGAAGGTGCCAAAGGCGCAGCCAACTCCGTCAAGGAAGGTGCTGCGAATGCGGCCGCTGGTGCTCAGGAAGCTGCTGGCAATGCTGCCGGTGCCGCCGCTGACGCCACAAACAACGCAATCAACAACGCTGCTGAAGCTGCCAAGAAGGCTGTTTCCGGAGAGTAAGAGGCTACCTCTTATCCTCGATTCGATCGCGCAGGCAGATTGCCGCGCGAGAGAAACCCGGCTCGTTGCGAGCTGGGTTTTTTTGTTTTCGGAAACCCGGGCTGCGCGAGCATATCATGACTTTTGATCAACCAACCCATGGCTCAACTCCGAACGAAATACCCAAGAACCAGGCATCTCCCATGGTCACCGGGAGCTACGAATGACGATGCCATCCTATCCAGTGTCGATCACTTCACCGGCCATCAGGTGGTGGTGACTGAGAAAATGGATGGGGAGAACTCAACCCTCTATCGCGATGGCCTCCATGCCCGATCGGTCGATAGCCGTCACCACCCCTCCCGCGACTGGTTGAAGGCCTTTCATGCCGGCTTCGCCGATCAGATACCTGAGGGCTGGCGCATCTGTGGAGAAAATCTCTATGCCGAGCATTCGCTCCGATACGAAAACCTACTCAGTTACTTCTACGCCTTCTCCATCTGGGACGAGACCAACACCTGTCTCTCATGGGATGAAACGGCCGAGTGGGGCACGCTACTGGGACTGCACCTTGTGCCTGTTCTTTACTCGGGACCATGGGATGAGAGCTTGATACACGACCTGACAGATCGATTGGGCACTGACGAACAGGAGGGCATCGTCGTTCGTCTGGCAGATCGCTTTCCCTTTCATGCCTTCTCAGAGTCAGTGGCAAAATGGGTGCGACCGAACCACGTCGTCACTGACCAGCACTGGATGCATGGAGACATCACACCAAACCAGCTATCAAACACAAAACAATGAGAGAAGACGCTACAGGCTCAGCCCTGATCGTCGCTGCGCATCAAGGCTTGGTCGAGCAGTCTCTGGATGCCTTGTCCATGAGATTTCCGTGGATGTGCGAACTGGGCGCAACACCACAGGAGCCGGAATGGCATGGCGAGGGAGACGTCGAGCGGCACACCCTTATGGTCATGAAGGAAGCACAAGACCTGGGATCTTCGCTCAAAAGAAGTGAGGCAGATCTTCTCATGTTAGCAGCCGCCCTGCATGACGTGGGTAAAGCAAAGCAAACTCGGGAGGCAGAAATCGCCGGCATCCGGCGCATCGTTTCGCCGCGACACGCCCTGGCGGGTGCTTCTCACGTCGCGCTGCACCTGGCAGGATCACCCCTGTCGCTGGATGATCGGAAACGATTGGTAGCGCTGATCGCTCATCATCATGATCCGGGAAAAATCTCGGCTGCAGGATTTCCCAGACAAGCGATCATGAGATTCGCTCGCTCTGTTGATCCACGGCTGTTGATCCATCTCGAAGCAGCAGACATCAGAGGACGGATCACGGCTGGCAAACAGCAGAAGCTTGAAGAGCTGGAACTGCTCTCGCTGGAGATGGCCGAGCTCGAAGTATCTGGTGAAACACCAGCTTATCAGGACTGGTCGGAAGAAATCAGACAGAGACTTCCCGATGCCTCCTCTCTGGATCACGACTACGTCCTCCATCGAGCGCAGCGCTGGTTCGAAGAGGGGCTCATTTACACCGTGGATGAAGCCATCGCCAAAACCCACCAGCGACGGCAGTCCGGTTTTCCCCAGTTGATCATCACTTGCGGGACCAGCGGCTCTGGGAAAAGCACCCATGTCGAAGCTCTCGAAAATCAGGGTTGGAGCGTCGTATCACCCGACCGAATCAGAAACCAGATCGCGCGAGGGCGCGATGACCAATCCAGGAATGGTCAGGTTTTTCAACAAGCTCTGGAGAACCTGCGCGAGCAACTACGGAAACAGGGAACCTGTCGAGTCATATGGGATGCCACCCTGCTGCGAGGGAAAGATCGGCAGCGAATCATCTCTCTAGGCCACGACTACGGAGCTCACGTCAGTATCCACGCGATCCTGCAACACCCGGAAAGAGCGCGGCAGCAAAACGCGAAACGAAAAGACCCGGTTCCTCGTTCTGTTCTCGATCGACAGGTAAACGCCTTCGAAATCCCTCTGACAGAAGAGGCGGACTGCGTGGAGTGGCTGTGGCAGGATTTGCCTCTGGATGCTTGTTCCCAAGGCTGAAAGATTCTGTTATGATGGTAACATGCGCCGGGTCTCAATCCTCTATGGCCTGATCATCCTCCTGATACAGCCCACCGTCGATGCCCAGAAGATCGAGGGGATCACATGGACAACGCGGCACAGTGCTCCGGTAGTCGACATCTTTCCCGAGCATCCAGAGCTGAAGAAAGTGATGAGCTTCGGGCTCTCCCACCTCACGGAACCTGCCCTCATGCAGATCGCCGGAGCAGGAGCCGCCCCGCTTTTCGGACTTCCGAGTGATTCAGCACAAGAACTGCAGCATATACTAACAAAGAAGTATCAGGAAGTGGCTAATGACCCACTGTTCGTGACGGCCCCTTCTGCTCTGGCCTACTGCTTCAGGCAAACGCACCTGCCGCAGGGGTATGCCACCCTTTATGCCCCTAAACGGATCGGCAGCTCGACGCCGACAATTGTATTTCTTCACGGATTCGGCGGGAGTTTTCTCGCTTACCTGCACACCCTCATAAAGGCTTCGCCGGATGCTATGATCATTTGTCCCGCCTATGGGATCAGCTCAGGTCCTCGCATCCCATCCCTTTACCTCACAGAATGTCTGAGCGCAGTGCGAGACCAGTATCCAATGCTCAATACCCGCCCTACACTCATAGGCATCTCAGCGGGAGGCTTCGCCGGCTTTCACGAATACATCGGGAACGAAGAGCACTACGCGCAATACATCTGCCTCGCCGCCTATCCGAAAGCCTTCGGTAGCTCTGACCCTATCAAACAGGCAAATAAGGAGTCGAAGATCCGTATCCTGGTCGGCGACGAGGAATCGTTCAGGCATGATCTACGGGTAAAGGCCTCTATGATAGAACTCAGGCGGAACGCACCGCACACCGAGGTGAAGACGATTGCTAAGCACGGTCACTTTTTCCTATGGAGTGCCGAAAAAGAGACGGTGCAGATCCTGAAGGATTGGCTCGGGAAGGATTGATGAACTCGCCAACAGCTTTTTGAACGGCCTTGGACGCTATGAAGCAGGATAGCAAGGCTAACGGCGAACGCCTCGATGCCTTACATCGCACTCTTTGCGGACGAGCAACTTCCGTCGGCATCGTGGAGAATCGTAGCCGCAACGATTTCTCAAGGATGGCCAATTCGACCCGCTCAAGCCAGATGTCGTCCGCGAATGAATTCGCTACTCCCCGACAGGACCAATGCGAGCCGGGGCGTTGGGAATTCATTCCCATTGCGGAAGCCCCGCCCCGCAGGACGGTCATTTTAACTTCTGCACAACAATGAGGAAAGGCTTCCTTATTTTGCGGACCGTAGCAAATCAACTGTCCCGCTTCCTAAGAAAAGTCACCGCTCAACCGCAATCACCAAACCCTCCATCCCCTCCTCTACCTCGACGACCAATTTCTCACCGTTCACTCCCATCACCTGACGGATGACAGCATCTTTCGATCGATCGCCGTCCGCCTCGAAGGAGCTGGCCTCTACCCTCACATGATACCGACCGACGGGCACTTCGGCCCCGTGTCTCGGATTGCTGGCAAACTTCCCGTTGCGCAGGCGCACGCCCACCTTCGGCAATCCTGAATCCAGGGGCTGAAACTCAACTACTCCCCATCCAGCAGGAAGGCCATCGAGAGTCACGGTCCCATTGACCGCAACGGTGTGCTCAGACGCAGCGGCAAAAAAGTTCTGCACCCGCAGCCAGTCTTCCAATCTCTTCGTCCACGACCCCAAAACGGAATCACCTCGATACAGCCCGACGCCATGCGGCCCCTCCTGGTAGATGTGCAGCTCTCCAGGAACCTGATGCTTTTTCATTCCCGTGTAGAACGCAATGGCATTCATCGGATGCACGGCTACATCGGCATCCGTGTGGAAGAGAAACGTAGGTGGCGTCTCAGCACTCACCTGCTGATCGGTAGAGGTGAGCTTGAGGTAGGCCGCCCGCGAGGGCGACTGACCCACCATCGTGCTGACGCAGGCGTGCTTGTATTCGCCCTCCGCCAGGATGACGGCGTAGCACAAAACGGCGAGGTCGGGACGAGCACTGAGTTGATCGACTTTGTCGACTGGCTCATAGGCCTGCTCGGCAAATAAAGTGGCAGCCATGCTGCTGAGATGTCCGCCAGCACTGAAGCCCATGACCCCGATTCGCTGAGGATCAATCCCATCCTGATCGGCTCGCGCACGGATAACACGGACTGCACGCTGGATATCGCAGAGCTGAGCGGGATGATGGTAGCCCTGCGAGGCCAGACGATAGGTCAGCACATAAGCCGTCACGCCCCGTTTCTGAAACCAGAGGGCTACCTGATGACCTTCGTGATCTTTCGCGAGACCGCCATAGCCTCCGCCGGGAGAGACGATCATCGCCGCGCCCGTGTGATTATCAAAACCCTTCGTCGAGTAGGCAATGAAGCTTGGGGTCTCCAAGGGCTTTTTCGCCTCGGAGGTCTGCTCTACCGGCATCTTTCCCTCTGGCCAGAGAGGGAATGTTTCGTGCATTTCTTCGGCTAGCGCTAGGGTGGAAGAGAAAGCGATCCAGCAGATCAAAGGAAGAAGTTTCATCCCTCGACCCTCACGCCTGCACGGCCCCAGCTCAATAGCGCGTTAGCGCTGTCCAAGCCGATAAAACACGGTAGCCAGCGGCGGAATGGTAACCATGATGGAGTTTTCCCGCTCGTGCGCCGAATGTGGTTGCGAGTCGACACCACCGGCGGACCCGAGATTCGACCCTCCATAAATCTCGGAGTCGGAATTGAAGATTTCTTCATAGAAACCTGCCTCCGGCACTCCCAGTGCATAGCCCTCCCGTGGCACCGGCGTGGCATTGACAGCGATGACGATGGTCTGCCCGTCCTGGCTCCGGCGAATAAAGGTGAATAGACTATGCTTGGCATCGTTGTGGTCGATCCACTCGAAACCACCTGGCTCATGGTCTAGGGCATACAAGGCAGGCTGGCTGGTGTAGAGGGCATTGAGATCCTGCACGAGACGCTGAATCCCGTTGTGCTCTTTGTGCTCCAGCAGGTGCCAGGGAATGGAGTGCGCGTGGTTCCACTCCTCGGACTGACCAAACTCCAATCCCTGGAAGAGTAGCTTCTTCCCCGGATGGGCAAACATCCAGGCGTAAAACATCCTGACATTCGCCATCTGCTGCCAGCGGTCGCCCGGCATCTTCTGAACGATGGAGCCCTTCCCATGAACCACTTCATCATGACTTAGCACTAACACATAGCTCTCGTGATAGGCGTAGATCATGGAGAAGGTAGCCTTCCCGTGATGATATTTCCGGTGGATGGGTTCATTGCTCATGTAGCTGAGCGAGTCATTCATCCATCCCATGTTCCACTTGAACCCGAAGCCAAGGCCACCGCTGGCGACGGGGCGAGAAACGCCGGGATAAGCGGTAGACTCCTCTGCCATCATAAGAATGCCTGGGTGGGTTTCGTAGCAGGCCTGATTGAGCTGTTTGAGGAACTCGATGGCATCGAGATTCTCGCGTCCGCCGTGCTCGTTCGGCACCCAGTCACCGTCCTCGCGGGAATAATCGAGGTAGAGCATGGAGGCGACAGCGTCCACTCGCAGACCGTCGATGTGAAATTCCTCCAGCCAGTAGAGGGCATTGCTGATGAGGAAGTTGCGCACCTCATTGCGACCGTAGTTAAAAATCAGCGTGCCCCAATCCCGGTGCTCTCCCTGGCGTGGGTCAGCATGCTCGTAGAGAGCGGTGCCATCGAACTGCGCGAGTCCATGGGCGTCTTTCGGGAAATGGGCCGGCACCCAATCGACGATCACACCGATGCCATGCTGGTGGCAGCGATCGACAAAGGTGCGGAACTCATCCGGCGTGCCGAAGCGGCTGGTCGGGGCGAAGTAACCACACACCTGATAGCCCCAGGAGCCATCAAAAGGGAACTCCGCCACCGGCATGAGCTCGATGTGCGTGAAACCCATCTTCTTCACATATTCGACCAGCTCATCGGCCAGCTCCAGGTAGCTGAGGAAGCGATTCTCTTCTTCGAACTTCCGCTTCCAGGATCCGAGATGCACCTCGTAGACCGACATGGGCGCGTGATAGAGATCTGTCTTCTCCCGCTGCCGCATCCAGTCGCCGTCCTGCCACTCGTAAGTGCCTGTCTCTGCGACCAGACTGGCGGTAGCAGAACCATGCTGGGAGAAAAAGGCAAACGGATCGCTTTTGGCGAAAAGATTGCCATGTGCGCCGACGATCTCGAATTTGTAGTGGCAGCCAACGCTCGCATGCGGAACGAAGATCTCCCAGACACCATGGCGATTACGCATGGGGTGGAGACGCCCATCCCAGCCATTGAAATCACCGATGACGCTCACCCGCTGCGCATTGGGTGCCCAGACTGCGAAACGCACACCTTCGGTCTCGCCGAAGGAGCAGGGATGCGCCCCCATGACCTCCCAGAGCTTGCGGTGGGTGCCCTCGCCGAAATAATGAAGGTCCTGCTCGCCAAGCAGGAGACCGAACGCAAAGGGATCACGCACAAGAGGATCTGCATGAGGACCGTAAAAGCTCTGCAGCTGGTAACCGGACGGGCGTTCAGGAGACTCAAATTTCGACTCGTAGAAGCCGGCATCATCGACCTGGAAAAGACTGAAGCGGTCACCGCTCCCATCGAAGACGACGTCTACACCGGAGGTCTCAGGAGCGAAGACCCGGAGGATCCACCCCCCGTTCTCTTCATCTGCATGCAGCCCCAGGAAGGAAAATGGATCCGGGTGACGAGCTTCGATGACTTGGTGGATCTGATCGGTGGGGCTGAAAGTGGCTTCAAGAGACATGGGAACGATTGTGGCGTAAAAAATGGGTATTTCTGGCTGCTTATCTTACTTAAACGAGAGCTTTGTTATTTCGCGAGATTTTTCCTGATAAAAAATGGGAAAGGCTGGGCCTTGAGGTGGAGAATCGAAAGAGCTTGCACACCCCCTATCCTGCCTATGGTTGTGGCCTTCCTCCGCGTGGCTTTTCCGTCTGGAAATGGTCGCCTCGCGCTTTTCACCTGAGCAGCATCGATGCCATATGTCATTGCCACCCAAAGGCTTCCAACCGACTCCCTTTGATTATCACGAGGAAATCGAGGTCGAAATCCACTCCCTGACGAACCTGGGACACGGAGTCGGTCGCCATGGCGAGGATGGCTGGGTGGTCATGGTGCCCTTCGCGCTGCCTGAGGAGCGGGTGAAAGTGAGGATCTTCCGCAATTTCGCCAATTATTCAGAAGGTGACCTGGTGGAGGTGATCAAGCCCAGCCCGCATCGCGAGGAACCGCGTTGTGATCTGTTCGGCACCTGCGGAGGCTGTCAGTATCAGAACTTCAGCTACGATCAGCAGCTGAAGTGGAAGCGCCAGCAGGTGGCTGAGCTGCTGGAGAGCCGCGCGGGCATCACCCACCCGGTCGATGAAGTGATCGCCTCGCCACAGCTCTACGGCTACCGATCCAAGATCACGCCCCATTTTCAAAAACCCAAACAGGGCGTCATGGGTCCGATCGGCTTCCTCATTCAGGGGAGACGCCAGCAGATCGTCGACGTCCCCAGCTGCCCGATCGCCTCGGATGCGATCAATGAGACCTATCAGGGCCTGCGCAAGGAGGTCACTCAGCAGGCTGGCAGCTACAAAAAAGGGGCTACCCTCCTCCTCCGTGAATCATCAGACGGGACCGTCTGCACGGAGGGCACTGAGATGTGCCAGGAGCAGGTGGGCGACATCACTTTCTCCTTCCACGCAGGGGAGTTCTTTCAGAACAATCCGCACATTCTCCCTGCCTTTGTGGACTACGTGATCAGCGCAGCTCGCGGTGAAGGCACCACGGCTGCCAGTGACTACCTCGTGGATGCCTATTGCGGCTCGGGGCTGTTCTCACTCTCAGGGGCTGCCCATTTTGACCGCGTCTCCGGTGTCGAGGTCAGCGAGTCCTCCATCGACTGGGCGAAGCGGAACGCTGCACAGAACGACATCGGAAACGTCGACTTTATTCAGGGAGATGCCTCCCGCATTTTCGAAGACATCCGCTTTCCGGCCAGCCGCACCTCCGTGATTATCGATCCGCCGCGCAAGGGTAGCAATCCTGATTTCCTCAAGCAACTGGTGGAGTTCGCCCCGCGGCGTATCGTCTATGTCAGCTGCAACCCGGCCACACAGATCCGCGACCTGGAGGAGCTGAAAGAGCACTATGCCATCACGGCGATCCAGCCCTTCGACCTGTTTCCCCACACGCGCCACCTGGAGTGCGTCGTCGTGCTGGAGCGGAAATAGGAGGCCCTAAATGGCTGGTGCGCCGCATGAACGGCGTTCATCAAAAATGGCGCTGCTATTTATTTGCAATGGCCTGCAACCTGCTTTCGGGTAGCAGGAAAGAATACTATGGAAGAAAACCCCTTTCGCGAAACTGACCTCAGCCTGCGCAACCGTCCGGAGTCCTGCGTGGTGGTGATTTTTGGTGCCACTGGTGACCTGACACACCGGAAACTGGTCCCTGCTCTTTACAATCTAGCCCTCGATGGCGACCTGCCGGCCGGCCTGAAAGTGGTCGGCTTTGCCCGTCGCGATAAGAGTGACGAGGTATTCCGCGAAGGCCTCCGTGAGCTGAATCAGAAAGTCTCGCGCCAGGGGCATGATGAAGAGCTGTGGGAGAAATTCAGCGAAAACATCCATTACCACCAGAGCAACTTCAACGAGAAGGAAGGCTACGCCCGCCTGCGCGAGCGACTGGAGGAAATGGAAAAGAACGGCGCCAGCCCGAATCGCCTCTTCTACATCGCCTCTGCTCCGGAGTTTTTTGACGACATCCTCCTCAATCTAAAAGAGTCAGGCCTCAACGAATCCGAAAACGGCTGGTGCCGCGCGGTCGTAGAGAAGCCCTTCGGGACAGACCTCGCCACCGCTCAACACCTCAACCAGGTGGTCGCTGAGACTTTCCAGGAAAAAGACACCTACCGCATCGACCATTATCTGGGGAAAGAGACGGCGCAGAACATCATGGTGCTGCGATTTGCCAATGCTCTTTTCGAAGTGCTCTGGAACAACCGATTCATCGACCAGGTGCAGATCACATGTGCCGAGGACCTCGGCATGGAGGGTGGACGCGGTGGCTACTACGACAAGGCGGGCGCCATGCGCGACATGGTGCAGAACCACCTACTGCAGCTGCTCAGCCTCATCGCCATGGAGCCACCGGCAGACCTCAGCGCTGACGGTGTGCGGGATGAGAAGGTCAAAGTGCTCAAATGCATGAGGCCCTTCAGCAGTGCCGAGGAAGTGGGCGAACGCGTCGTGCGCGCCCAATACACCAGCGGCACGGTCAACGGGAACGAAGTCGTCGGCTATCGCCGCGAAGACCGCGTGAATCCTGGCTCGATGACCGAAAGCTATGTAGCGCTCAAAATTTTCATCGATAACTGGCGCTGGGCAGGCGTGCCCTTCTACATGCGTGTCGGCAAGCGACTGCCGAAGAAAGGGACTGAGATCTCCATCCACCTGAAGGAAGCGCCGAATGTGCTCTTCAACGCAGCGGCTGGTGCCGAGGCAATGCCTGGCAACGTGCTCGTCATCCGCATCCAACCTGATGAAGGAATTTCCCTGGGCATTCGCTCCAAGCGCCCCGGACCTGCAGCGACCCTGCAGCCCGTCAAAATGGATTTCCGCTACCAGACGAGCTTCGGCAAGAGCAGCCCGGAGGCCTATGAGCGCCTCCTGCTCGATGCCATGGCAGGCGATGCCACGCTTTTCGCGCGGAAAGATGAGGTCGAGACAGCCTGGCGCTGGGTCGATCAGGTCGAGGACGCCTGGCACAAAGCTGCCAGCCCACCCAGCATGGCAGAATATGCCGCCGGGAGCTGGGGACCGAAGGAAGCCGATGCCCTTCTCGCCTCTGAAGGCCACGAATGGCGGAGGCTGTAGGAGAACGAAAAAAGCGCCATGGAAATGGCGCTCTTCTGTTTCACCCTTTAATAAGGCGCGGGTGTGATGGCGGGCAGTCTAAGCCTTCAACTCTACCTGGTCGCGAGCAATATGCTTGCGCAGGTTCTCCATTCCGTAGCGGTAGCGGGAAGCAGCTGTATTCGGCGAAATCTCCAACGATTTTCCGATTTCATCGAAAGTCTGTTCACCCCAGATTTTCAGGGTGATCACCTCGCGAAATTTCTCCGGAACTTTGGCCATGGCGACCTGTAGAGCCCGGGAATTATCGTCATCAGGCAATTCGAACCACGATACCTGCTCTCCCTGATCAGCCACCATCAAGTCTTCGCGACGACGGCGACGGTCCATGCTGCGCGCTAGATCGATCGCACAACGACGGATATTTGTGTAGGCGAGGCTGAGGACCTTTCGATCGGGAGCGCCTGTGTGGGTTTTCCATGTGCGGACGAGCGCCATCTGCAGGACATCTTCGGCGTCGGCCTCACAGCGAGTTTGCTGGCGGGAGAAGAGCATCAAGCGTGAGCTATATTCCCGCAGCCAGTCATGCCATTGAGCGGATAAAATCTCTTCCATATTAAATAAGACGCACGCCGAAAGGATTTGTTCATCAAAATCGTAAAAAATTCGCGCAACTGTTCAAAAACTCATTTGCGAAAGAGAGTGACTCAACGCATCTTTTCATCGTCTAGGTGATTGTAACTCTCTGAGCAGACCTGAACGCCCATTTAAATTTTACGAGCGCATGAAACGAATCACTCTCCTTTTCACGATTTGCCTGGCCGCGTGTTTTCTTTCCCCCGCGGCCTTCGCGTTTTCGCTCCCGGCCAGCTCGCAGCAACTGGTTGTGGGCCAGGCGGCCAGCTGGAACTCCAGTTATGTAGAGCTGACCTTCTACGAGCGATCCGGCTCCGGTTCGTGGAAGAAAGTGGGGAAAAGCTGGAAAGGCAGACTCGGGCGCAACGGACTTGCCTGGGGTCGCGGCATCCACCCTGTGCCGGGCGGCGCGACAATGAAACGGGAGGGAGACGGACGCGCACCGGCGGGCGTCTTTCATCTGGGTGGAGCCTGGGGCTACGATGCATCCATCCAGCGAAACCCCGCTCTCAACTACATCCAGGTGACACCCCGCTGCCTCTGGTATGAGGACTCCTCTTCCCCTTTCTACAACCAATACCGACGCATCCCTCACAATCCGAAAACGAGTGAGGAAAAGAAAGCGCAGATGAAGCAGGGAGACCACGCGCACTCGCTCAAGCTCTTCATCGCTCACAATGCCTACCCGAATACTCAGCCCTATGCCGGCTCTTCCATTTTCTTCCACATCTGGCGTGGCGGCGGCAGCAAATCAACGGCTGGGTGCACCACCATGTCAGAGAGTTCCCTGCGCAATCTCATCGCCCGGGTCGATCCGGGGAAGAAGCCGCTCTACGTCCTTCTGCCAAAAGCTGAATACAAGAGCCTGCGCTCAAGCTGGCGACTGCCCTAGATTTGGATCCAGGGAAACCCCGCGAGGTTAAAAGGCGGAGCCGATGGAAGAAGAAAGGTCGGGGCGATGGCAACAGCTAGCGTGCACGGCTTTCGGATGGGAATAAATTCCCAACTCCCCGACTCGCATCGGTCGCGCTGGGGAATAGCGAATTTATTCGCGGGCGACATCTGGCTCGGGACCCATACAGTGAGCGGCAGGATTCTGCCCCGCGACTGAAGTCGCGATTCCATAGCTGGGCTTGCGGCAGACCTCGGAAGCACCGGCGCCCTGCCTTGCATCAGGCACAAAAAAACCGAGCCCGCTGATCGGATCAGCGAGACTCGGCTGGAATTCGAATCGTGAACCGTCCTGCTACTTCGCTGCCGCGAAAAGCTCGGACACTTTGTCCCAGTTCACCACATTCCAGAACCCGTCGACGTAGTCCGGACGGCGGTTCTGGTAGTTCAGATAGTAGGCGTGCTCCCAGACATCCAGTCCCAGGATGGGCGCGCAACCGCAGCAACCAGCGGCTTCTCCCATGATGGGGTTGTCCTGATTCGGTGTGCTAGTGACAGCAAGAGTGCCGTCGGATTTGACGACGAGCCAGGCCCAGCCGGATCCAAAACGTGTAAGCGCAGCGTTCTTGAATTCCTCTTTGAAAGCGTCAAAGGATCCGAAAGCCGCATCGATCGCAGCCGCGAGGTCACCACTTGGGTTACCGCCTGCGTTGGGGCCGATGATGCTCCAGAACAGACTGTGATTCGCATGACCACCACCGTTATTTCGGACGGCGCCACGGGCACCTTCCGGCACTGCTCCAAGGTCGCTGATGAGATCCTCGATCGATTTACCAGCCAGCGCAGCTTCACCGCCGATGGCGTCGTTCAGCTTGCTCACATAGGTGGCGTGGTGCTTGCCGTGGTGTATTTCCATGGTTGCCGTGTCGATGTGCGGCTCGAGAGAGTCTGGCGCGTAAGGAAGCGCTGGGAGTTCGTATGACATGAGTCTTGTATGCGTAAGAATGAAGTTAGATTCAGTTAGCTGATACCCGCTCCGGGGATCTAGTCAGAAGATCCCGGCTAGGATGGGCGGTAATCAGCCAAGGGTTACGCCTCTTGTCAAAGCTTTGGCGAACAAAGGGGGACGATTTTACACAGTCCGCGCCCCTCCGCTATCGGAGGAAAACCCCTCCGAAACCGGAGAAAATCACCGGCCGCGGTAAGGGCTGCGGGGAGTAACAGAGGGTAAGGTCTATGCCCTCTTCTTCCTCAATCTCGGTCAAAACACCATCCTGAAAAGTCAGGAGGAGTTTGCCGGCAGGGACATCCCGCTGAACAGAAACCGGAACGACCTGACCGAGGATATTCCGCTCGAGGATCGTTTCGGTAACCAGCTCATAGTGGATGAACTCTTGGGTCTCACTCTGTGACTGCTCCGTAATTTTGCTCGAACGCTTGTCAGGAGGCCCGAGAGACCGCGCGACCTCAAGAGCCGTCATGCCGAGCGCCACTCGCTCTTCGGCGATCAGCTGCTCTACCTGTTCCTGGCGTTTGACATACGCCTTCAACTGTTCGTCAAACTCTGGTGGCAATCCACCGACAGCGTCTTTACGAATCCAGCCCGAAATCTTTCCCTGCGCCGCCTTCGCTCTCACGCGATAGGCCCGATCCGAAATCGCCACAAGCTCACCATTCTGCGGTGCCAGCACGTTCCCCAGCCAGTGCTTCCCTTTCAGCGTCCGATAAGCCGGCACTGTCTGGTTGATCGTAATGCGAAAGGGTTTCGGGGAGAGATCCTCCACGTAGACTGCTCCAGCCTCCTCTGAGAGTCCGGAGTCATTGTTGGGGCTTTCCTTGATCTTGGTAATGCCGGGGCGCCTCAGCTGGCCCTGCACCTCCGGCGCGCTAGCGACTGCCCATAAAGCACTGAGGACTGCGCAGATCAGAGAACGGGGGTATCTCATACCCAGCAAGATAGCACAGCAGAGAGCTCGCCGCTCGGCCGAAGTTTTCTAGCCATTCTATTTCGTATGAAATTTCGGCACATAATATGCGTCTAGACCGTGAGAGAAGCCCTCGTAAGCCCCCCCACCTATGCACATCCTTTCTACTGACATCGACGGAACCATCTATGAATCAGACACGGATGCAGAGATCTTTGCCTCTGGCTGGACCGAGCTTTCACGCTCTCTCGATGACACCTTTCTCATCTACAATACCGGCCGCAGTGCCGAAAGCGTGGAGGAACTGGTTGGCAGCACCTCCCTACCCTCTCCCGACCTGCTGATCAGCGATGTCGGCACGACCATTCATTCCGAACAGATCACTCCATCCGACTGGGAGTCACACCTCATCCCACCGGAATGGGATCGGGAGAGGATCGATGACATTGTCGTCAACTGGATTCCTGACATCGAGCGACAGCCAGCTCGGTGCCAGAGCGAGGCAAAAATCAGCTACTACTGGCACGATGCCCAGATAGAAGTCCGCGAACAGCTTTCGCGAAAATTAACTGAGGAGGGCCTTCCCCATCAGCTGATTTATTCATCGAATAAAGACTTCGACATCCTACCGCCGAATGGTGGAAAAGGGGGAGCGCTCCGCTGGGTTTGTGAGTCTCTCGGTTTTTCACTGAGAGATGCTGTAGTGGCGGGAGATTCGGGAAATGACTCCGCGATGTTTGAGCTGCCTGATGTGCAGCGGATCATCCCCGCCAATGCGCACGCCGACCTACTTTTTGCGATCAAAGATCTCCCATCCTTCCAGGCCTCCGGGGCATGCGCCACCGGTGTCATTGAGGGGCTGGAGAAGCTCTGGCAGGACACTTGCGTGAGCCGTTGAAGACAAAGAACCAAGCCATTACAGAAACCGAAGACCATGGATGACAACTCACCTCCCCTAGTTACTGCCCGCTCCGGCTTATACGTGGTGCACCTTAGCATTCATGGTCTCATCAGAGGCGAAAATCTGGAATTGGGCCGAGACTCTGACACCGGCGGACAGTGCAAATACGTGGTCGAGCTGGCAAAATGCATGGGAGAGCACCCTGATGTCGAACGCGTCGATCTGCTCACCCGTCGCATCGTCGATCCGAAGGTCTCCCCGGATTATGCCGAACTGCATGAAGTGCTCAACGAGAAGGCGAATATCTTTCGCATCGAGGCAGGGCCGAGACGTTATTTTCGTAAGGAATCCCTCTGGCGCTATCTCGACGTCTTTGCTGATCGCTGCCTGGCATTTTTCCGACAGCAGGGGGCCATCCCAGATGTCATTCACGCCCACTACGCAGACGCCGGATACGTGGGCGCTCGGCTCGCACGACTGCTAGGGCGGCCATTTGTTTTCACGGGCCACTCCCTGGGCAAAAGCAAGCTGGAGCGCCTGCTCGAGTCGGGCATGGATGCAGAACGCGCCGAGAAAAAATACAATCTCAACGCACGGATCGAGGCAGAGGAATACGCGCTCGACTCCGCGCAGCTCATCTGCACCAGCACCCGCCAGGAGCGTGATGAACAGTATGCCCAGTATGCCTGCTACCAGCCGGAGCAGATGAGAGTCATCCCACCGGGAGTCGATCTCAGCCGTTTCAAATCTCCTGCCGAAGCAGACGTCAGCACCGAAGTCAGCGATCGCATTGAGCGCTTTTACACCAACCCCAAGCTCCCGACGATTCTTGCCATTGCACGGGCAGACGAGAAAAAAAATCTCTCCTCTCTCGTGAAAGCCTACGGGGAGAACGCTGAGCTCAGAGAAAAAGCGAACCTTCTTATCATCGCCGGGAACCGCGACAAGCTGGAATCACTCTCGACGGCAGCCCGTCGTGTTTGGACGGATCTGCTCAAACAGATCGACGATTACGACCTCTATGGGTCCATCTCCATCCCGAAATTCCATACACCCGATGAGATCCCCCACTTCTATCGCTATGCCGCTAAGACCGAGGGCGTCTTCGTCAATCCGGCTTTTGTTGAGCCGTTCGGACTTACCCTCATCGAGGCCGCAGCATCAGGGCTACCCATTGTTGCCACCGATGACGGAGGCCCGCGCGACATCATCGCCAACTGCCAGAATGGTGAGCTGATCTCGGCCTTCGATCCTGAGGGAATCGGGACGGCAATCCTCAAAACACTCTCTGATCCCTTCGCCTGGAAACGACTGAGCGAAAACGGCCTTCAAGGGGTGCGCGATCACTACCAATGGCGCAGCCATGTGGATACCTACCTGAAGGAAGTGGAGCCTCTTGTAAATCGGATGTCCTCCAGCTTTCTCTCCATCGCACCCGAGGAAAAATCATCGTTGTTGTTCCGCGATCGCCTGGTTTTTACGGGGCAGGATGAATTCTCCTCACTGGAGGAGTCAGAAGCCGTCGTCGAGCTGAAACAACTGATGCTCGACAGTGATCGCTCTGTCGGATTCGGCATCGCGACCGGTCGCAGCCTCAACCAGGCGCTCGAACTCTACCGGGAGCAGAGCCTGCCGCATCCCGATGTTGTCATCTCTCACCTGGGGGGTGAAATCCACTATGGCCGCAACCTGGAGCCGGATACCGCCTGGCAGCGACACATCAACCACCGCTGGCAGCGCGATGAGATCGTCAGCCTGCTGCAGAACGAAGAGGGGCTGCGTCTGCAGGAAGAAGATGAACACCAGCATCAGTTTAAAATTTCCTATCACTGGGACAGCGACTGCGCCCTCACCCGCCAGAAACTGCAGCGCCGTCTCCGCAGCGAGGGGATCGAGGCACAGGTCATCCTCTCTGATCAGAGCTCCATCGACATCATCCCGCCACGCTCTGGTAAAGGAAATGCCATCAGGAACGTGCTCATGAAGTGGGGCATCAGTCCGGAAAACACCCTCATGCTCGCGCGAAGAGGCAGCGACTACGAAGCCCTCTCCGGCACTATGCTCGCCGTCCTGCCGAAAGATCACAAGGTGGAGCTCCAGCAGGCACGTTTCCTTCCCCGAGTCTACCTCTCTGAGCGCCCTGGTTACGCAGGCCTGCTCGATGGCGTTCGAAAGTATCGCTTCTTCGATGAAATCAAGCTGCCGACTGCTGATGAGAAGCAGGACGCCTCGATGGAATCAGTCGTTGCCATTGACACGCATGCCCGCGTGGCTGTCATTGAGTAAAGCCAATTGCCCTCTCAAAGAATTTTATGCACGACTTGTCGATCGCAGAGAAAGCTACCGTCACCCGAAAACGCCTCCTGGCCTCGCTGGCTAACACCTTTGCAGATCGCGAGGGTCAGCCTGAGTGGGAGGCTTTCTGCTTTCGTTTCAATCAGCATTTCTCCGACCTTTTCGAAGCCCTCTATCATCTCTACGGTGACCGCTTCGACCTGCACTACCATCTGGAAAGCCTGGCGAATGTGCTAGCCGAGTGCTGGATCCAGCGCCCCGATGAACTCCGCGGGCTCGATGCCATCCGCGAATCCGATCCCACATGGTATCGCTCCGGCCACCTCATCGGAGCGATGGCTTATGTCGATGAATTTGCAGACGACCTCGCAGGTCTCGAGGCAAAAATCCCCTACCTGAAAGAGCTCGGCATCACCTACCTGCATCTCATGCCCGTCTATCGCAGCCCGGATGGAGATGACGACGGTGGCTATGCCGTGACCAGCTACCGCGAAATCGACCCAGGCCTGGGGAACATCGACGATCTGCGACGACTCGCCTCCGAGCTGCGACGCCACGGCATCAGCCTCGTCCTCGACTTTGTCTGTAACCACACCTCCGACGAGCACGTGTGGGCCACAGCTGCGATGGCCGGCGATCAGGACTTTCAGGACTACTACTTCATGTTCTCTGAGAAGTCTCAGGTGGATGAATATGAGCAGCACCTGCGTTCCATCTTCCCGGATGATAAACATGGGAGCTTCACCTACTTCAATAAGATCAAAAAGTGGGTCTGGACGACTTTTCACAACTATCAGTTCGATCTCAACTATCAGAACCCCGAAGTCTTCTGTGCCATGGTGCGGGAGCTGCTTTTCGTGGCCAACATCGGAACAGAGGTTCTGCGCATGGACGCCGTGCCCTTCATCTGGAAGCAGAAAGGCACGAACTGCGAAAACCTCCCCGGCGCCCACCGCCTGCTTGAAGCCTTTAATGCGGTGACAAAGATCGTCTGCCCCGGCGTCGTCTTTAAATCAGAGGCCATCGTCGCTCCTGGAGAGATCGTTCGCTACATGGGGCCGAACAAATGCCAGATTTCCTACAACCCCCTGCTCATGTCAGTGGTGTGGGAGGCCCTCGCCACGCGCGACGCGACACTCCTTCATCACTCCATGCAGAAGCGCTTCGGAATCAGTGATGACTGCAGCTGGCTGAATTTTCTGCGCTCCCATGATGACATCGGCTGGGGATTCGACAACGACGACGCCCGCGAAGTCGGACTCGACCCAGCCGCTCACCGGAAATTCCTCAACGCCTTCTACACTGGCACCCACGAATCCTCCTTCGCCGAAGGAAGCCTCTTCCAGGAGGACCCGATTTCCGGCGACGCCAGAGTCTGCGGCACCAGCGCCTCCCTCGCCGGCGTCTCACGGGCGATCAAGCTCGATGACCCTGACGAACTGCAGAAAAGCATCAAGCGCCTCCTTCTCGCTCACGGGATCAACTTCACCATTGGCGGCATCCCTCTGATCTTTCTAGGCGAGGAGCTGGGAATGGAGAACTACGAAGGCTACCTCGATGATCCAGAGAAACAACTCGATGGGCGCTGGCTCCATCGACCCCCGTTCGACTGGGAGAAAGCCAAAAACCGACGCGATAGCGAAACCGTCGAGGGACAGATTTTCGAAGGGCTCCTGCAGCTCTCGCAGCTACGGGTCAACAACTCCGCCATCGCCACCGGTGAAACGGAGATCGTCGATTCCGGGAACAAACATGTATTCGCCTACTTCCGCACTTCCCCCGAGCAGAACGTCCTCTGCATGGCAAACTTCAGTGACGAGACACAATTAATCCCTGCTCAGCATTTGAGGAAGATGGGAATGCGGCGGATGTTTACCGATTTGTTGTCGGGCAGCACCGTGACAGCGAATCAGGTGCTCGAGCTCGAGCCGCTTCGGTTTCTGGTGCTGTTGCGGTTGAGGTAGGGTGTTGTTACCGTATATAGAGGTTCCTCAACAGGCGAGCGGTTGCCACAAGATCAGCTGTCTCGGGTCGAGGGCTTAAGAAAAGCGCAACACGGCGTCAGGCGAAAGCTGTCAATTACATGCTCTAACCTCGCGACGCCCCCAGAGCTCGAAAGGCATCAAGCCTGGAGCCGACACCTCAATTCCGAACCGGAAATGAAAACCGCCTCCTCACTTTCAATTTTTGCACGCTGTTCATTGAGGACCAGCCCGTGCCATTCCGGCGATTTCGGAGACCCCTTCCGAAGCCAATCCCAAAGCACTTCCATGCACTCAACACGCTTATCCACTGGGAGACTAGCATTGTTGGCGGGAGCAATCATTGAAAACGATACCATCACCTCCGCGCAGAGGCAATTGTCATTTCTCAACTAGAAGCTGAATGAGGCAGGGGCGATTCACGATCGTGATCAGTTCAAAGCATTTCCAACACTGCAACGCGTAGTCACCATTTTATAATCAAGCCTCTAAAGTGTTGAAGAAGACACCCGCGACAAACTCAGAAGCGATGTAGGGATTTCCTCCGGATTTAGTCAATGCCCATTGCCAATCGACCAAGTCGGTATCCGTTGGGAAAATGAGCTGCATTTCATTCTCGAAAGTAAGATGAAGTGCCGAACATTCACTTAAATCAACGGAGGCGACGACACTGCGTTGCGTGGCAGCAAGAACGGCAGCTTTGGCTACATCGCCCTTATCCACGACCTGCGCAATCTCAGGTATAACTTTCCGAAGCGCCGATTCGATCGCATGTTCTCTACAAAAACATATCTCCTGTGCAACGAGAACGCATTTTCCGAAATGAAGAGAGATCGTGTCTCCAAGACTGAATCGATGATAAAAATCTGAGCAAAGACTTGCTCGAACAATATCTATTGGGAGATTCATTTTCCTAGTTGGATTTTGGAGCGATGCGATCGACTGCAGGGATCGCAACAATGAAATTAAGAGTGATCGTCGCGATAGACCGGACAAACCGGCGAGTTTCGCTAACGCTGATCAGTCCTCCGCACCTCCATCACCCGCGGCCTGATCCGATAATAGGAGTTCGACGGGCATGTAAGCATTCCGTATATCTCGCAAAAACCTTTCGGGTTCATCATCATCCTGCCACAAGCGGCCACAGTCGATCAATATTCCCTCCTCTACAAGTGTCTCAATGAGCTGTGCGGTCTTATCGCTAAACGAATTAATTTCCGCGTAAGAAACACCATGGAACAGCGGCTCAATATCGTCCCCCACGAAGAAGATCGTGTCGCCCGCATTTTCTAAAAGATACCATGAGACAATCGCGGCTGATGCAGGATTACCTGCAATCTCTCGCTTGTTAGCAACGGGCAAATTCTCGAAGCAAATTTGCTCTTTCTTGGTGAGATTGACCAATGTGTAGTAGACACCCATGGTGGAAAAAATTGGAAAAATGAAAACTGCTATAGCCTTTTCAAGATGACGGCCGCCGTCAATGGCAATTGATCATCTTTCGGATCTATCGATCTTGTCTCGCGTGGCCCTGAACCCACGCATACAGTCGCTGCTCACTGCACTGCAATCAGAAATTTGCAATCGATTGACGGTTGATGCGATAATGTCGAGCGCCAAGAAGTGGGCAAATGCGAAGTCTGGTCTTTCGACACCATTGTTAGAGGTTCTGCGAGACTATCATTGCTCCTGAATATCTCGCTTACATGCGATCCCACTCTGCAAGCTATCGCCAAATCGCCTTGAATCCATTTTCCATGCTCGCATCAAGCCTCGTCAGTTGCTGCGTGCATTCGAGCCGATGCTTTCCGACAACGTCCCTTGTCTGCACTTGTCTTCTCCGATCGCTTTTGATATTTGAATCGTATGGCCGCCATCCAAACAATCGACTTTCTCTTCCACGTCCTGACAATCGCAGCAAACTGTGTTGTCGCAGGCTTCTGTCTGATTGCCTATCGCCGCACTCGAATAACGCCACTTCTCCTCATCGGCATTTCGGCCTGTCTCGCCGTTTTCACTCTTTTCTGCCAAACGATCCTCTTCTCACGCGTCGGGGATCCTGCGAAGCTGGAAATCTTCGGACTCGTCCTGACCGGGTTCTGGGCTGCTGACATCATTCTGTATGCAGTGGGAGTCTGCCAACTAGCACAGAAGATTCCACAATGGCTGGGCGTTCCGAAACCCGAAGATCCATGAAGGGCGCTCTAAACGTTTAAAGCGCACATGCGACACGTCCTAAGGTGAATCATACAAGGGTAAGCATATTTCGCGATGAAAGGTGAGGCCAAGAGAAGGAGGAAGCGACCTTCTCAAAATGCCAAGACAGGCGCCCTAGGGCTTTCGCGTGGGACTGAAGTCCCACCTCCATAGCTCGCATCGTTCCTGCTATGGAACAGCGAATTCATTCGCGGACCGCATCTGTCTCGAGCGCTTGGACCATAGGAAGGAGCGTCGATCAAACCTGCCGATCACCCCGCTTACCCTTGTGCCACGCCTCCCAGGCCCCCCCTAGATCGAAAAATCCAGATGCCAGCCCGATGGCTTTCGCAAACTACCGTTGCGAGCTCTGATTTTTTTGTGGCTCGTCCCTCCTTTTTTCGTAGAGCTCAGGACCTTCGCTTTCCCGTCGGACTTGCGGAACTGACTCGGGGTGACGCCTTCGAGTCGTGCAAAGGCACGATTGAACTGAGACAGGGATCGGAAGCCCACTTCATAGGCAATCTCCGTGATGGGCTTGGAGGTAGACCTCAACTGAATTTTCACCTCCTCCACTCGTGCAGAGGCGATATATTCCGTCAACGTCTGTTCGCCAGCAGCCCTAAACTGGCGGCATAAGGTGAAGCGGTTCACTCCAAGCTGGTCGGCAACGACAGCCAGGCTCAAATCTTCAGACAGATTCCTCGCGATCCACTCTTTTGCGCGAACCACATTCCTTGGCATGACTCGCTCTTTCGCAAGGATCAATGCGCCTAGGCGTCGCTCCAACTCAGGGACGGCTGAGCTCAGCAAAGTCAACGCAGCCTCGGCTACCTCCTCAGACGGCTCATCGCCAGCTTCATAGGAATAGCAAAGCTGAGCCAGTTTCTTGCCCCGAAACATGAGAGGAGCACAGACTCCTGCACCCAAACCGTCTACATTCTCTTCACAAATATTCGGCAAAGAATCGACACCGATCCGATAGCCCGTAGCCGTAAAAAACGCCCGAGAGAACCTCTTATAAAAACAGCTCTCTTCCAGGGAACGAAGGGTTTCAGCGATCGGCGAATCTGGCATTGCTAGTATATTACTTGCCCCAGAAAGGCTACCTTTGCTTCCGGTTTTGTCAATATCTGCACAGTCGAATCAACCCGTGCGGAGCAAACCTTGTCCGATTCGCGAAGGTATGAGGTCATGAACCAACAGATACCAAACCAGCCCACGCAAAGCCACGAAGCGGAGACAGAATTTAAACCCAAAGGTGCGATTGCCTTCATCGTCGCCCTGCTACTGACCTTTGCCGCCATCTGGCTCGGAGTATTCTACATCATGATTGATCGAGCCTGATCAACAATACCTCGATACACAATCGATATGAAACGCTTAAGCGATTTTTTGGTCAGGCTCGGCTTTCCGCCTCTGGAGGGAAAGCTTCTCATCGTCGCTCTCGGCCTCGCCGGGGGACATCTGCTTCTGGTGGCATTCGCCGCCTATCAGCTGAAGATCAACGTGCCCACCTGCCTCGCAGATGACCCGAAGACTCTCGAACCATCGGTGAAGCAGCTGGATGAGAATACCTATCAGGCGCTCTACGTGGCGAAGATGTGGCAGTTCGAGCCATCTGTGCTGCGCATCCCGACGGGGGCCTCTCTGGAAGTGTTCCTGACCAGCAGTGATGTGATCCACGGCTTTTTCGTCAAAGGCACGAATGCCAATCTCATGGCCATCCCCGGCACGGTCGGTGATACCAAAATCACGTTTGATAAGCCAGGCACCTATCCCATCATCTGTCACGAGTATTGCGGCTCAGGCCATCACAACATGGTGGGCAGCATCGAGGTCATTGACGGCCTGGAGGGTTTTGAAACCGAAGGTCTCCCATCAGACGTGCCGGATCTAGCCGCTGCCGGAGGGGAACTGGCTCCAGAAGTGGCGAAGGGATTCGAGGTCGCGACCCAGTTCGGATGTCTTGCCTGCCACAGCACCAATGGCACCAAACTAGTCGGTCCCAGTTTCGCCGGGATCTACCATCGTGACATCACGACTACCAGCGGCGAGAGCATCAAGGCAGATGAGGAATACCTGAAAGAATCCATCCTCTCGCCAAATGAGAAAATCGTCGAAGGCTTCCAACCTAACATGATGCCTGCCCTTCCACTGAATGAAGAACAGGTCGCGTATCTTCTCGCCTACCTAAAAACCCTGTCTTCTGCACAAAACTAACCGCTTTCCCTCATGCAGCTCGTCAATCGCTCTCTCCAGAAGCCTCTTCTCGTTCTTCTGCTATTCCCCCTCCTACCGCTGGCCTTCGGGATCTACCATGGGCTGATCCAGGCGCTCTTCCGTGCCGGCTGGATCAGCGAGGACTCATTCCTTGGCATCGAATATTACGAGGGCCTCACCGGCCATGGCGTCTTTAATGCTATCGTCCTCACCACCTTCTTTGCCGTCGCTTTCGGCCATACGATCATATCGGAAGCCCTCGGTAAAGCCATTCCCACCAAATGGGTCTGGTGGTCCACCAGCCTGATGGTCGTCGGATCGGCGATGACGGCGATCGCCATTTTCATGGGGAACTCCTCCGTGCTCTATACCTTCTACCCTCCGCTGAAGGCTGACCCCATGTTCTACATCGGTCTGGTCGTCGCAGTCGTCGGCAGCTGGATTGCCTTCTGGTCCTGGATTCCGCTTTATCGTCAGTGGAGACGGGAAGATCCCGGAGCGAAGACGCCGATGGCGGTGGTCGGTATCCTGACGACCTTCATCATCTGGCAGATCTGCACCTTGCCAGTGGCTTACGAGCTACTCTTCATGCTCATCCCATGGTCTCTAGGTTGGGTAGACACCATCAACAGCCTGCTCGCCCGGACGCTCTTCTGGTTCTTCGGCCACGCACTTGTTTACTTCTGGCTGCTTCCCGCCTACACCGCCTATTACGCACTACTGCCTAAGCTGGCTGGCGGAAAACTCTACAGCGACTTTGCCGGGCGTTTCGTTTTTCTCGTCTTTCTCGTTCTTTCAACGCCACTGGGTCTCCACCACCAGTTCGCTGATCCAGGAGTCGCATCGAAGTGGAAAGCGGTGCACACCACCCTGACGGCCCTCGTTTCCATGCCCAGCGTCATGACAGCATTCACCATCGCTGCCTCCCTGGAATTCGCGGCGCGACGCAATGAGGGCAACGGACTCTTCCGCTGGTGGGCCAAGCTGCCGCACTTCGATCGCAGCCGCTGGCTTTTCCCTTATCTGTTCTGCGGCCTGCTGATATTTATCTTTGGCGGAGCCACTGGGATTGTGAATGCCTCCTACAACATGAATGCCGTGGTGCACAACACGGCCTGGGTGCCCGCTCACTTCCACTTCACCGTTGGGGGACCGGTCTTCCTCGTCATTCTCGGCGTGACCCTGCTGCTCCTGCAGGTCTGGACGCACCGCAAGCTGGTCATGCCGAAACTGGCCATCTCCGTCCCCTACTTCTGGGCGATCGGGGTGATGCTCATGTCGATGGGCATGTTCATCACCGGCTTACAGGGTGCCCCACGACGCACGAACACCGGGATGAGCTACTTGAACCCTGAGAGTGAGGAATTCGTTTCCGAATGGGCCTGGGGAAGCCATCTCACCAGTATCGGTGCCATTCTCATGACCCTCTCCATGGTCTTCTTTTTCGTTGTCCTCAGCCGTCAGGTGATCGCGATCTTCCAGAAACGCCACGAAGAGAAAGTCAGCCTCGAATTCTCTGAGCCACTGCACAATGAAAACGTCCCGTGGGTGAAAAACTTCGGCCCCTGGATTTTCGCAGCGGTCGTGCTGATCGCCATTGCCTACACACCCGCGATCATGCAGGTAGTGGATCAGGAAGTGGTCCCGTCTCCTCGCTTCGCTCCGAATCAACCTGGAATCCCGCAATGATAAGACTATGCCCTCTCTTCCTCTGTGCCGCCCTTGCCTATCTGCTAGGCAGTCTGGCACAGACCAGCTATGCCGGAATCGTCGTTACCGACGGAGATAAGCATTTCGGCAAGCTGCCGGCACTCACTCTGCAGAAGCTGCACAACCCTGAGCCGGAAACACTGGAGGCTACCTTGAGCGGACAGCATCGGCTGACGCTGCTCGTCCCCGTTTATACAAAGTGCCCGACCGTATGTCCGACGCTGGCACGCACGGTAGCGGAGAGCTATACCAATCTACCGACCTCTTTGCGGAAAGACGTGCAGATCGTTGTCCTCTCTTTCGAGCCGAAGGACACCCGCGAAGATCTAGCGAGCTTCCAGACCCTCACGGAGCTACCCAGCGAGTGGGTCTATGCGGTGGGTGATGAATCGGGGACAAAAACCCTGCTCAACCAGCTGGACTACTTCTACACAAAAAACGGGATGCAGGATTACATCCACTCCGGCACTTACTACGCGATTTCTCCCGAGGGCCTGGTGATGGGAATCGGCTCCGGAGGCTTCGGCAAAATGGACCTTGAGCCGTTTCTAGCGAGACAGCGGCGCTTCAGCCTCTGGCTGAGCAATCCCAGCACCCTTGCGACCATAGGGCTACTGGGCTTCGCCGCGAGTGTCGGCCTCGTGCTGTTCGCCGTGCGACGGAATGACCGCCGACGCAGCGATGCGGTGCCGAGTGAGCTTGCGATAGAGAGCGTGTCCAGCTGATCTTTTAAGAGCAGCCCGCGGCGGCTAGGTTGTGCTCAAGGCTTCTGCCATGGGAATAAATTCCCAACTCCCCGGCTTGGCTTTCGGCACCAGCTAGTGCATGCAGGGACGGGAGCCCCTGCGTCCGAAACTCTCGCAGCGACAGTCACACTCACAGGACAAGAAAAACCTCAATCCCCCTGGATCATCTCGCGCATTTTGGCGAAGTAGTCGTTAGCAAAATCGTCATCGACGGGGCGGGTTTCGAGCTCTTCGTAATCCTCACGGACGTGCTCGTTTTCACAGAGCTCTTTGAAAAAGGAGCTGGGCTGGCAGGGCATGGGGTCACCGTAGCGTTTGCGAGCATTGCACCAGGTGATGGTGAGGGACTCCTGCGCTCTCGTGATGCCCACGTAGAACAGACGCCGCTCCTCTGAGCGGGAGCCTTCCTCGATCGAGCGAGAGTGCGGCAGGATGCCATCCTCGACTCCGACGATGTAACAGATGGGGAACTCCAGCCCCTTCGCCGCGTGCATGGTGATGAGAAAGACG
Source organism: Verrucomicrobiota bacterium (assembly GCA_020627905.1). Taxonomy (GTDB): domain Bacteria; phylum Verrucomicrobiota; class Verrucomicrobiia; order Verrucomicrobiales; family DEV007; genus Arctic95D-9. The sequence goes on along the minus strand of JAHDFZ010000010.1, from coordinate 3,792 downwards.
CCATCCATCTGCGCCTCGTCTTTCTCCTTTTCCTTGTCCTGCATGAGAGCGACGCCATCGAGGAAACTTCGCAGGCCCTTCGATGATTTGCGCGCGACGTGGGCGTGCATGCTCTCGATCAACTCGCCGAGGTTGGCCCGACGGGTGTCGATCTCTTCCTGATTCTTGCAGTTCTTTTTGAGGAAGTCGCTGTATTCGATTTCCTTGATCAGTTCCTCGGTCATGTTGGCGTAGTTCGCCGACTCCGTGTGTGCAACATCGCTGTATCGATGAATGAACTCAGTGAAGCGCTCAATCGCTTTCTGCGCCCGTGTCGATAGCTCAGAAAGGAACTGCAAGTCGTTGAGCGTATCAAAAATGCTCATCCGGTTATCGATCGAGAACTGGGTCGCGAGCGCAACTGTCCCCTGACCGATCCCCCGGGGCGGTGTGGCGATGACACGCAGCAGACTGACATCGTCATCGTGATTGAGAAAGAGGTTGAGGTAGGAAAGGATGTCCTTCACCTCGCGCCGCTCGAAGAAGGACTGCCCGCCGATCAGCTTGTAGGGGATGCCCGCCTCCCGCAGCTTCTGCTCGAAGACGCGGGACTGTGTATTCATCCGGAAGAGGATGGACATGTCTTTATACTCCCGCTGTCGGATGTTGTGATGCTCTAACAGCTCAGCAATGATCCAGTCCGCTTCTGTCTCGGCATCAGGCATGGAGACAACGCGGGAGACCTCGCCATCGCCCTTGGAGCTCCACAGAGTCTTTTCGCGTCGATCGAGATTGTGCCGAATGAGAGAGTTCGCCAGACGCAGGATGCTGTTGGTCGATCGGTAGTTCTCCTCCAGCTTGATGACTTTCGGATTGGGGAAAAAGCGCTCGAAGTCGAGGATGTTGGTGATGTCCGCCCCGCGCCACGCATAGATACTCTGATCATCATCGCCGACGACACAGACGTTCTGCTCGGAGGGATTGACGATCTTGCGCAGGAGGCGCATCTGCAGGCTGTTGGTGTCCTGGAACTCATCGACCATGACATAGCGGAAACGACGCTGCCACATGGCGGCTACCTCCGGGTGCTCCTCGACCGCCTTCACTGCGAGAATGAGCAAGTCGTCAAAGTCGACGGCATTGAGCTGCTTGAGCTCTTTCACATATTCATGATAGACCTCGTTAATAAGGGCTTGCGGGTCCTCATGCGGTAGATCGCCACGGTTTTTCGCCTGGCTGATCATAGAGATCGCCTGCTTCGGCTCGAGGTTCTCCTCCTTCCCCGCCTTGCGCACAATGATGCGGCGCAGCAGGCCGACCTGATCGCTGGCAGAGTAGATGGTGAAGTTCTCCTTGTAGCCTAACAGTTCGATAGACGTCCGCAGCACACGCACACAGAGACTGTGGAAGGTGCAGATGGTCAGGGCACGCACCATGTCTTCCTCGATCATGGTGGAGACACGCTCCCGCATTTCGTTGGCTGCCTTGTTCGTGAAGGTCACCGCGAGGATCTGCTCGGGCGGGATGTCATGGACCACCATGTTGGCGATCCGCGTGGTGACCACCCTCGTCTTGCCTGTCCCGGCCCCCGCGAGGATGAGCACAGGTCCAGTGATCTGCTCAGCTGCTTCACGCTGAGGAGGGTTGAGTCCAAGCAGTCCTTTTTGCATGAGGGATCGTCAGGATGGAAGAAGGAGAAAAGCGGCGGCTAGTCTTCCTCGTAAATGGTAGGGTCGGGGATGCCGGCGAGCGCGAAGGCTTCTTTCCGCTCCACACAGGTGCCGCATTTGCCACAGTGTCGATCGCCTCCCTTATAGCAAGACCAAGTTTGACGAAAGTCGACCCCCAGCTCGTGCCCTCGAGCAGCAATGTCTTCCTTCCGCATGCTGACAAACGGGCGCAGCACCTGGATGTGCTCGTAAGTGCCCTGCTGAATGGCCTCGGCCTGTGGGGCGAGGAACTCCTCCCGGCAATCCGGGTAAATGGCATGGTCGCCGGAGTGAGCCGCGATGACGACGCCCTCGGCACCGATCGATTCGGCGAAGCCAGCGGCGATCGAGAGCATGATGCCATTGCGGTAAGGCACCACAGTCTGCTTCATGTTTTCGGCCTCGTAGTGGCCCTCCGGGATTTCGCCTCCGCTCTTCAACAGATCACTGGCGAAGAGCTCATTCATGAAAGCCAGCTCGACAGTCTCGTGACGGACGCCTGCTTCCTGACAATGCCATTTCGCGAAAGGGATCTCCCTGTGATTGTGCTTGGAGCCGTAGTCAAAACTCAAGCCAGCGAGTATCTCATGACCCTCCTCGCGCGCCTGATAGAAGGCAACGGTGGAATCCATTCCCCCGCTAAGCAGGACGATCGCTTTCATAGGGATGAAGCAGCAGGAAGCGTGTTAGCCTTCGTCCTGCGTCAGATCGATGTCGGGGAAGCGCGCCTCAGCGGTGAGGCGGATCCCTCCGCGCGGTGAGAACTTGCCCCGGACCACCAGCTTGCGCGGTGAGCAGGCAGCTTTCAGCTCGTCGAGGATGCGGTTGACGATGTCTTCGTTAAAGGACGGGAGGTTGCGAAAGGAAGCCAGATAGTATTTCAGCGATTTGGTCTCCACACATTTCTCATCCGGGATGTAGCGGATGAGCAGGTGAGCCGTATCAGGCTGACCGGTGACGGGACAGAGCGAGCTGAACTCGGGGTAGTCGAGCTCGATCCAGTAATTGCGGTCCGCGTTCCGATTAGGGAAGACTTCGAGCGTAGCCTCTTCCGGCGTTTGCGGGAGACGGTTTTCACTGTTGCCGAGCAGGGTCAGCTCTTTGGTCTGGGTAGAAGAAGACATAGGGAGGTTCTGGTTCTGGTGCGTGCCCCTCAGATGGCGCGAACAACCCGAGGGATCAACCGTTTTTGACGATGATCTCGACACGACGGTTGAGCGCCTGCTCCTCTGCCGTGCCATCGACCGATACGATGGGGCGCTGCTCGCCGAGACCCCGCACGACAATGTTGGCGGTATCGATGGAGAGGTTTTCGGTCAGCCAGTCCCGCACGGCGGAGGCTCGCTGCATGCTCAGGCGGGCGTTGAAATCTGCTCCACCGATGCTGTCGGTGTGCCCTTCAATGATGAATTGCGCATCCGGGTTCGTCTGGACGAGGAAAGCCAGCTTCATCATGCTGAGACGGGCCTGCTCTTTGATGGCATATTCGTTATACTCGAACAGAATGTCCGAGGGCAGTGCGATCTTCTCTTCGCCCTTGGGCAGGCCGCCTGTTTGTGAGATGAGGGAGTCGAGGCTGGCGTAGCCTTTCATCACCTCCTGCGCCTGGGTGCCTGCTGCGGCGGCGGCGTCTTTCAGGAACCCGTCCAGATTGACATCAGCCCCGACTTCCGTGCCGGCATTGAGCTGCAGGGTGACCTGTGAGGCGGACACCTGCGCGGAGGAGTCGATGAGGTTCTGACGCATAGCATTCAGATC
>JAHDFZ010000010.1:0-336 GCA_020627905.1 Verrucomicrobiota bacterium | reverse complement strand
GGCGAGCACGGAGTCGACATTGATGGTATCGAGCTGAGGGGCTGCCTGCTGGGCGATATCGGCAGCCGTCGGCTGCTGCGCTGACTGATAGAGCTCAGGTGTCTCCACTGGTGACATGCGGATGGTCTCAGTGGAGGCCTTTTCCAGGAGGTCAAACTCGTCCAGACTGTCATCGAGCAGATCCTGGGCGTTATCTTTCGGCTGGCTGAGGACTTCCGGATTTGCCGGTGTGGTGTCAGCGAGCAGATCATCGAGCAGCTTGCGATCGATGGAGATCTGCTCGCTCGAGGTGCGGAAAATCACCTCACCATCTGTGCGTGCGCCGCCACTGACATT
>JAHDFZ010000234.1 GCA_020627905.1 Verrucomicrobiota bacterium | reverse complement strand
AAGACTGGTCGTCAGAAGGGCGGAAGTTCGCCACCGCCTCGAACTCATGGCCAGTCTGACTCAATCTGCTGTCATTAGAGAAGGGGGCATTCGTGGCGAGAAGCTCGTTCTCCGTGTAGCTGTAGAAGGTCGTGAGCTCCCAGTCACCCTGCTGCCAGCGCAATCTCGGAGACAAAAGCAGAGAATCATTCTCATTGATCTGGCTGTCAGGAAACGAGAAGCCGTTTTCGCTTCCGGGGACTCCTAGAGTAGACTCCTGAACATAGGCCAGAAAGTCAAAATCCAGCTCGTCACTGATCGAATATGCGATGTTTGCTCGATAGTTTTCGTTGGTGTAATTGGAATTCGGGCGGTCGTTTTTGGTGTCCGTATAGTAGTTGGAGAGGGCGACCCCCCATTTCCCATCGCGGATCTGCAGTTCATTCGATTGAGTGAAGGTCGAGAAGCTTCCCAGCTCGACTGTTGACTCAATCAAGTCTTCCTCGATCGCGCGTGCGTCTGTGGAGCGCAGATCGATCACCCCGGCCACTGCATCGCCGCCATAGAGTGAGGAAACAGCTCCCTTGCTGATCTGGACACTTTCGAGAGTCGATACGCCTAGGTATTCTATTTGGTAGAGTCCTGCTAAGCCTGCGGGAAGGCGGCGTCCATCGAGCAGCACCGGGGCATGGTTGCTCTCGGCCCCGCGGATGAAGAGAGAGGCAGTGGCGCCGCGATTTCCCGATTGGATGAGCGACACTCCGGGCGTGCGATTCAGCACATCCGTCAGATCCTGATACTGACGAACCTGAATCTGATCCCGATCAACAGACGGGTCGAACACATCCGAAATCACAATGGGATCCTCTGTCCGTGCCTCGACCACTGGCAGCACTTTCTGCTGGGTTACGACCTGCTGGCGCCTGATGGCTCGCGGCTGACTGACACGCGGGTTAGCGCTCGGGCTGGAGTCATCAATGACCACCGTCTCCGGCAGTTCCTGGGCGATCGCTGCAGAACAAACAGCGCCTAAAATTAAACAAATCAACAAATCATGTTTCATTGATGGGACTCTATCCAGATTTCAAGTTTCGCAAGTTCTTTCTCTCTCAATAAACGGAAACGCGCTGCTTGGCGAGTCGCAGAATTGACCTAAGCTAGCGGATGATTGCTCCCTTACAGATTCATCTGCAGGAACGTGTGCTGTTTTGCGATACCGATGCCGGAGGAGTCGTCTCGAACGTGCATTATCTCCGCTTTGTCGAAAAAGGCAGGACCGAGCTACTCGGGCAGGCAGGGATGACTCCGGCGGCGATGGTGGAAACAGGCGTGTATGCCGTTGTCCGCCGCGCCGAGGTCGACTATCTGGTTCCGGCGAAAATTGATGAGGTGCTGGACATTTCAGCTCGTTTCGTGTCAGTGAGGGGGGCAAGCGCGGTCGTCGAGATTCTGTTGCGAGGAGCTTCTGACGGTGTGCCGCGAGTCAAAGCATTGCAAACTCTCGCCTGCCTAAACGTCCAAACAGGTAAGCCTCAGCGATTGCCAGCTAGTTGGAAGGGGCTGGTTAGCGAAGGCGACCCACCGAAATAAGTGATTGATATTTCGGTGGAAATTTATTATTTTTGAGAAGCAAAAACGATGAGCACACAAGCGGAACAAGTTCTCGAGGCACCTCAAGCGGAGGCCGCCATGATGCAACAGCAACCTGCCGAGCCGGGGACGCTCGCTTTCATGGTGCTGAAAAAGGATACCCAGCAACCTTTGGGCACCTTTGATCAGGAAGGTTTGCTTAGTCTTTTGAACGCGGGGCATGTAAATGCTGACGACTTGGTTTATTTCGAAGGGCTTCCATCATGGCAGCCGATCAGCTCTGTTTTTGATATTCAGGAGCAGATCACACATTTCATCGATGATGGTCAAGATCTTGAAAAGGTGGGCGAAGCCTATCGTGAGATCGAGAATGTCATCGGCCCAGATACCAACATCTATTACATTGCGATCCAGGCGCGTGCATCCCTGCTTAGTAAGACGACGCTTTGCACGGTGATCTGCGATCAGGGGATCTACATACTGTCGCGTAAACGGTTTGGTAACGAAATCGAGGCGCATGATTGGAGCTCGATCGAAAGAACCTCGCTGAAAGAAGAGGGCAAGGGGATGGCTGTGTTCAGTATCTTCTTCACGAATGGTTCTCGCATCGATGTGCCCCATCTGCCGCTGAAGCAGGCTCAGCGGCTCTTTCAGCTGGCCCAGGAAATTAAGGGACAGTAGTTCCGAGGGCGTATATGATTTCCAGCGGCAGCGGAGGGAAAATGTAGCCGCGCAGCTGAGCTGGGAAGCGTAAGCTCGTGGACCGAAGAGCACGGCCCGCAGCAGGCACAGGCTTGCGTGCGGACAGATCCACGCTGTGACCGTCGCGGCTACGGGGTTGCCGTTCGCGTCAGAGATCTAACCGCGACATGATCAGACAACCGGCGCGGTTGCTGGGGGAATTGTGTCCTTCTTCTTGCGGCTACCCATGAGCGCTGAGATCCAGCGAAAGTCTTCGCTGTTGTCGAGCATGACCTTTACGACCATCGTCAGCGGCACCGCCAGCAGCATGCCGACGGGGCCCCAGATGAAGCCCCACACCATGACGGAGAGGATAACAACGACCGTCGAAAGGCCGAAACGGTCACCGAGGAACATGGGCTCAATAAAATTACCGATGGCGATATTGATCGCGAGATAGCAGCTCAGCACCCCTGCCGCTGGCCAGAATCCGCTCAGCACCAGCGCGAGCAGGATTGGTGGAATGCCCGCGAGAATAGATCCGATCGCCGGCACGTAGTTGAAGAAAAACGCGACCAGCCCCCAGAGCACTGGGAAGTCCACTTTGAAGATGATGCAGGTGAGCATGGCGAGAATGCCGGTGGCAGCGCTGGCGCCAGTCTTGATGGCCAGATACTTCTGAATGTCTGCGCCTGAATTGCGCAATCTCCCCAGGTTCGGCCCACGCGCTTTCAGCACGCTGCGCACTTTTGCGGCGTATTGACCCGACTCCGCCAAGAGGAAAATCATGATGATCAGAGCAAAGAAGGCCTTTGATGTGAAAGAGGTGAGGCGCCCAAATGCATCGGTGGCTCCCAGTAGCTGGAGCACCTTTTCCGAGTCCCACACTTCATCGAGCACCTGATCGACGATTTCCCGAAACGTCGGAATGTGCGGGTCGGGAAAAACAGTATCAAAACCCTCATCCACCTGAAGCGAGGGATCGGTAAAAGGGTCGTCTTCATCTGCCTCACTCCGCAGCACGCTGTCATTCCAGAAACCGACCATGCGCTCGATCTGGTCGTCCATCGAGTCCGAGAACTCAGCCGCCTGCACTCGAAATTTACTGAGGTATTCTGAGCTCTGCTCCTGGAACTCCACGATCACCCCATAGGCAATGAGAAGGATCGCGCCGAGCACGAGAAAGTTGACCCCGACAGTGAGGGCTACAGCCACGCCGCGAGGGGCGCGCAGGTGGATGAGCCAGCGCAGGATCGGCATAGAGAGAACCGCTAGGAACATTCCCAGCATGATGGGAATGAACAGGCTGGCAGCCAGCTTCAGGCCTGTGCCGATGATGATCAGGCAGGCCATGAGGATGAGGATCTTCAGACCGTTCCCCTGCATGGTAGGTGTGGAGAGGGCAGTTTGGTCCTGGCTATTGGTCATAAGCGGCAGATGTTCGATGAAGAAAGGAAAACTTCAACCGGCGGAAACGTGGGACGAACGAGGGGAAACTTAGTTTACCACAAACACATCAACCGTGTAGGCGATCACCATCGCGATGGCGAGCAAACCGCGGGCAACCATCCCACCTAGGCCGCCCAGGACGGTCCCGAGCGTTGAGTTGGAGGCTTCCTTGACCTTCTTCTTTCCAAAGATCATCTCGGCGACGAATACGCCGACGATCGGTCCCAGGATCAGGCCGGGTAAGCCGAAGAAGAGGCCGACAATTCCTCCGACGATGACCCCGATGATTCCGAATTTGCTGGAGCCGAAAAATCGAGCGCCGAGAGCGCCCGCCAGCCAGTCGAGAATGAGGGCGGCGATGAAGAAAATTGTGATCAGTAGCAGGACCTGCCAGGCGAGCCCGGAGGCTTCTCTCCCCAGGCCGAAGTAATGGATCAGCGCACCAGCCCAGATCATCAGTGTCCCGGGAAGTATGGGCAGGAAAGAGCCGATCAGCCCTACGGCAATGAGCAGAATCACCAGCACCCACCAGATGGAGGCGACAGCATTATCGAGGCTCAACCAGTCTGGTGTGGTCCAGTCCGGGAGCGAAAACCAGGCAGAGAGGAGTTCAATCGTTTGAAAAATGGATTCCATAAATTAGCGGCAGCAGGGGTTACGTTTTCTGGCCTGTGGGGCGCACCAGTATATCGGTGACATCCACCCGATCCGGGGCGCAGAGTTGATGCATGGCCAGCTCGGCAATGTCCTCTGGCTGAAGGATCTCGTAGCCGATGTCTGATTTCTGGAAGCTCCCATCATCGCCGGTCGTGAAATACTCATCCAGCAGCAGCGTGTCGACAAAGCCGGGGGAGACGCAGGAGACCCGCACCTGCGATCCGCTGGCCCGCAGCTCCTGCCGCAATCCTTCGGTCATGGCTCGAACAGCGAATTTCGTGGGCGCATAGCATCCGCCTTTACCCGGCACACGGTGGCCTGACATGCTGCTGATGTTGATGATATCGCCGTGGCCGGTGTCCGGGAACAAAGCCAGGGCTGCCTTCGTCACCTCGGCTAGAGCGAGGACGTTCACCTCAAACATGTCACGCCAGTCAGCTGAGTCGCCGTTGACGAGAGAGCTCTGTCGCGCGATCCCAGCGGCATTGATCAGGATATCCAGTCCGCCCATCGTATTTGCCGCTTTCTGCACGGCTTCAGGGGTTGCAGCGGATTGAAAGAGGTCGTGGGCGATCAACGAAACTCGGCTTGATTCCTCATCGGTGAATCCCAGTGACTCCGGCGAAGCATCCGCCAGAGATCTCCCCATGAGCGAGACACGTGCCTCGGCGGCGCAGATGGATCTGCCGATAGCCAGGCCGATACCGCGTGAGCCTCCCGTCACGAGAGCGTTTCTTCCAGAAAGTGTCGATTGTGTCATGGTCGTTTCTGAACAACCAAGGAGGCTGATCTCTGTCATCGCAACAACCAAGGCCCTTGTGAGAGTCAAAATGTTGACTGATGGTCAGAGACCTTTCGTATTCTGATTATCTATATGCGCGCGCTCCTGCTCTGTCTTATTTCGTTTTTATCGCTGAACTGGCTTGCTGCCGGAGATTTGAGTTCAGCCGCATGGCCGCATTTCCTCGGGCCTAAGCAGAATCTGCACACGGGCAAGCCTGTGGCGATCGTGCCCTTCGATGAATCAGGTCCTGAGCTGCTCTGGGAAGTGGAAAAAGGTCATGGGCACCCCGGCCCTGTGGTTTTCGGAGATGCCCTTGTTTATATTCATCGCCTGGATGAAGAGGAGGAGGTCATCGCTCGATCAGCTGAGACAGGTGAAGAAATTTGGTCCCATCGCTATCCGGTGGAGGTGGGACAGAGCTACGGCATCGTCGATGCGCCCCGTGCCG
>JAHDFZ010000233.1 GCA_020627905.1 Verrucomicrobiota bacterium | reverse complement strand
CAGTTGTTGGAGAAGGCTGGTTATGAGGTTCTTGTGTTCCATGCCACAGGAGCTGGTGGGAAAATGATGGAGAGCTTGATCGCAGACGGGGTTTTCGCCGGCGTTCTTGACCTTACGACTACCGAGCTGGCTGACGAGGTGGCAGGTGGCGTGCTTTCAGCAGGTCCCGACCGCCTTCGCGCCGCCGCTAAATCAGGGGTTCCCACCGTCATTGCCCCGGGCTGTTTGGATATGGTAAATTTTGGTGAACCCGAAACGGTTCCTGCGCAATACGGGGACAGGCTTTTTTATCATCATAACCCCCAGGTAACCTTGATGCGGACATCAGTCGAAGAAAGTCGTGAACTTGGGAGGCGTATCGGGGCCGCGGCATCTTCCTACAACGGTCCCGTTTCTGTCCTTTTCCCCAGTAAGGGACTCAGCGTCATTGGGACAGATGGGCAACCTTTTCATGATTCGGATGCGGACGAAGCACTCCTTTCTGAATTGCAGGAATCACTTGAGCAGCCCGAAAACTTGCGCGTTTTGCCTCTTTCAATCAACGATCCCGACTTTGCAGCAGCCTGTGCTGACCAGCTTCTATCACTTATTCAACATACAAATCAAATAAAATGAAAAAACAAGTCAAACACTATGGCTGCTTTGAGTTTCACCCAGAAATTTCCGAAGAGCAGATTGAGGAGTGCTTCCGAAAAATGAACACAATGGTTGGCGAGATCCCCGGTTTGCTGGATTTTCATTTTGGTCCTTATGAATCAGACGAAGGGCTAAATGAGGGCTACACGCATGGCTTTATCATGACCTTTGACTCAGCGGATTCTCGAGATGCCTATCTTCCGCACCCGAAGCACGAGGAGGTGAAAGACTTCGTTGTTCCGAAGCTGAAACGCGTTGTTGTTTTTGACTTTGTTATGCCTTGAGAGAAAGAATGAAGGACCCTCACTACATAGACCCCCGGCTCCCGAGTGTTTCGCATCTGCGTCGGCGCGCTAAGAGTCGAATGCCCGCCTTTGCCTTTGATTATCTGGAAGGCGGGTGCAATACGGAGAGGAATCTTCGGCGTAATACTGAAGAGTTGCGTGAGGTGTTGTTGCGCCCTGAGTATCTGAAAAGCTTTCAGGGCGCCTCGTTGGAGACGGAGCTCTTTGGCGAAACTTACTCGGCTCCTTTTGGTATAGCACCCGTTGGGTTGCAGGGGCTCATGTGGCCGCGTGCCACTGAGATACTCGCTGAGGCGGCTAGGGTGCATAACATCCCTTTTGTCCTCAGCACAGTCGGAACTGCCAGCATCGAAACCGTCGCGGAGATCACAGAGGGTAGGGCTTGGTTCCAGCTTTACCACCCTGCCGAAAATGACCTGCGGGATAAGATTCTCCAACGGGCAGCTGATTCAGAAATGAAAGTGTTAGTTTTGCTCGCAGATACTCCTACTTTTGGGTATCGGCCGCGCGAGATTAAGAATGGTCTTTCCATCCCTCCGAAGATGTCTTTGAGCAACGTCGTGCAAATGGCGATGAACCCCACCTGGGCCCTGTCTCAGCTGGGTGCCGGGATTCCTGAATTCCAAACGCTAAAACCCTACATCCCGAAAGGACTGAGCATGAAACACCTGGGGATGTTTATGAATAAAACCTTCTCCGGCCGTTTGAGCTCGGATCGCATCGCAGCCATTCGTGATCAGTGGCAGGGGAAACTCGTCGTTAAAGGTATTACTAACGCCGTTGATGCCGAGAAGGCGATTCAGCTAGGGGTGGATGGGCTGATTGTTTCGAATCACGGAGGGCGCCAGATCGACTCAGGTCAGTCAGCGGTGGCCTCGCTGGCTGAGCTGAGAGATGAATACTCCTCGAAAACTACTTTAATGATGGATAGTGGAATCCGTGAGGGTTCTGACGTGATGAACGCAATCGCTAGTGGTGCCGATTTCACCTTCCTTGGTAGGACCTTTATGTATGGGGTGGGGGCCCTTGGTCAGCTCGGCGGAATGCACACGATAGCATTGCTGAAGAAACAGGCGCAGCAAGTAATGGAACAGTTGGGATGCGAGACCTTATCAGATTGTCGGCAGTGCTTGATCGAAGCCGGTTGATTTTCGGAACGTTCTGAGAAAACGCTGCTTGAAGCCTTATCTCTGATTCCCTATCCTAATAGGGAAAATATGAGTGAAAAGCTGTCTTTGGAAGAGGTCGATCGAGAAGAAATCAGCAAAAACTCCTCCTGGCAGGTTATTCGGTCTCCGCACGTCAGTGAGAAGCGAACCCTGCTCAGCGATGCCATGCCGTGCCCCGAGTTCAGCTCTCTGGGGATCGCTCATGCGGGATTGATGGAGGCATATCCTCCCTTTGAAGTTTTTCGAACGAATACCTCTGGAACGTTTATCTTAGCCTCTCTTGAGGGGCATGGGAACGTCCATGTAGAAGGAAAGTGGCGCGATGTGTTCCCCTCGCAATTATGTTTCCTCTCAGCTTTTACCGATACAGGAATCCGAGCTTTTGGGCAGGAGCCCTGGCGCTTCGTTTGGATACGCTATCACGAATCGCGCAACACAGCGCCGATGCTGTCTGCCGATAGCCCAGTTATTCAGAGCTGCTCAGTTAAAGGCTTTGAGCATGCTTTCTTGGGGCTGCTGGAGGAGTTAAATCAGGAGTTGGCATCTCCGGTGCTGTTGCATCTCTGGACTACGATCTTGCATCGAAGGGTCCAACAGTTCGCACAGCCATACTCAGATGGGGATAGACTTTGGCAGTTGTGGCAGAGAGTGGGCGAGTCGCCCAGTGAACCCTGGGATTTGGCTAGACTCTCCCAGGTGGCTGGGTTGCACCCAGAGCAGCTCCGACGTGAGGCAAAGAGAACTGTCGGCGTGAGTCCCATGCAGCAAGTTACCCGGATCCGCATGCGGATCGCCACCGAACTGCTCGTGCAAACGGAGCAAACCATTGAAGGCGTGAGTGCACAGGTGGGTTATGAGAATGCCTTCACCTTCTCTAATGCGTTTAAGCGGACCATTGGCCGCCGCCCCAGCGATTATCGCCGATGAGAGGCTTGCCGAGCGCGGTCATGTATCAATTACTACATGTAAAGGTGGATTTCGATCATTCTCGAGCTCTCTCGCTGAGCTATCGTGTGACATGCGAAAAGAATGTTTCCCCCACCGTTTGTTTGTCTGCATCAGTAGTATCTTATTCTGCACGCTGAGTGCCCATCAGAGCGGAGCATGGGAAACGCTATTTAACGGGAAAGATCTCTCCGGGTGGTCTGGTGATTCGGCTGTGTGGCAAGTCGAGAGTGGCGAGGTCACCGCTGGTAGTCTCGAGAGCAAATCACCTCAAACCACTTTTCTAGTTTCAGATAACTCTTATGAGAACTTTGAGCTTCAGTTGCGTGTCCGTTGTGCCGGTGACCCAGAAACTGGCCTTATCAATAGCGGCATTCAGATCCGTAGCCATAGGCACGGAAAAGGATTTCATGTGAAAGGCTATCAGGTCGACTGCGGCAGAGGGTGGTTTGGTCGGATCTACGATGAGGGCCGCAGGAATAAGGTTATTGCGGAACCGGTTTCTGATACCGTCGTCACTGAATCCGTAGATCTCTACGGCTGGAATCACTACCGTATTTTAGCGGAGGGTAGACGGATTCGTGTTTGGATCAACGAGTCTCTAGTCACCGACTACTACGAGACGGACGAGTCAATCCCTCGCGATGGCATCATTGCTCTGCAGATCCATAAAGGTGGGAATGCGCGGGTATCAATGAAAGATGTAAAGTTGCGAAAACTGGCTGGGTCACCCAACGCGCCACTTTGGGAAAAGCCGAGTGAGTCGGCGAACTCAAGCAGCAGCTCTGGCTCCAAGAAAACGGGCTCAAAGCGAACAGGGGCGCGCTCTCCCGAGGAGCAGCTAGCTGGCTTCAGCCTCCCAGATGGGTTCCGAATCGAGCTTGTCGCTTCGGAGGAACATGGCGTGATTAATCCGATTGATATTAGTTTCGATGCTCAAGGTCGTCTCTGGACCCAGACGGCACAGATGTATCCTATGGACCCTGTCAATGAGATCTCGTGGAAGCAGTTGCTCGAGCTGATGAATGACGAGGAGAAGCAAGCGAATCACCCGGCGTTTAAGCGAGTTCGTGATCTCTACCAGCTTAAGACGAAGGGGATTGATAAAATCCTCATCCATGAAAACCCTTCCAGACCCGCTTCTGGCATGCTTCATACATGGGCGGACGGGCTCTCATTGCCTCAGAGTATTCTGCCACACGGGGATGGGGCGTATGTCTGTCACGGATCTGAGCTGTTTCTGCTGCGTGATACAGATGGTGATGATCGGAGCGATACTATGGAGCCTGTTCTCACAGGCTTCGGATGCACCGATACCCACACCATGAGCCACCTCCTTGTTCGAGCACCTGGGAGAGAAGTTCATTTCTCTCAAGGAGCCTTGAACAAAGGTTTGGTGACTGCGGTAAAGTCAGGGCAGCAGCATCGCGTCGATGCTTCGTGCCAAGTTAGCTTTTCACTCGATCACGAGAGCTTTGATGTCATTTCCAAGGGTCCAAATAATATGTGGGGAATGCAACTCCGGGGTAGTGGGCAGTGGTATGGCACCGAGGCAAATGATCTGGGCTGCTCTATTATGCCCTGGGAGCCGGGCACGGCTACACAGGGTGTCTCCTCCTCACCGTTGCGGAGCTATCAGCCCCTACTGAATACCAGATTCCCTTTCCGAGTTGGGGGGACGGGAATCTCGGCCCTTGAGTTCGCTGATGATCCTAGCGGAAGCTTTCCTAGCGCTAAGTGGGGGAATGTAGCTTTTCTCGGTAATGGAATAACGAGTTCTATCAATGCCGTGAAGATTATCCGCAACGAAGACGGAAGCGTCGAAGCCGAGCATTTAGACGACTTCTTGACCTCTGATGATGATTGGTTTCGTCCGGTTAATCTAGAATTTGGTCCTGACGGTGCTCTCTATGTAGCCGATTTCTACAACAAGATTATCTCTCACAATGAGGTATCGAACCTGCACCCGGATCGAGACAAACAGCACGGTCGTATTTGGCGTATTACTCATGAGAGCCAGCAACCCAGAGAGATACCCAACCTGAAAAAGGCTTCTCCGCAGCAATTAGTGCAGCATCTCGTGTCTCCCAACCTATGGGAGTCTCGCACAGCTTGGCAGCAGATTGTTGATAAAGAACTTCGCCAGCTAACTCCCCAGATAGAGGCGATTGTGCTAGATCGCGATCAGCATATTCATGCACGCCTTTCGGCGCTTTGGACGCTAGAAGAGATGTCGTGTCTCGAACTTACTTTGGTCGAGAAATTACTCGCCTCCTATAACAGAGATGTCCGGCGAGAGGCTGCCCGAGCTGCAGAGAATCTGGCATGCTCTCCCACGGAATTAGGAACGCTACTTTCGGCAGTATCCGATGATCCAGATGCCATGGTGCGCTCTCAGGTTCTACGAACACTTTCTGTCCAGAAATCCTTGAGTGAAGCGAGTTTGAAAATACTTGTTAGCGCCTGTAAACCTGAGGCTAACGGCTCGGTTTTAGGTGAAGAATATGAACTGAACTTTGAGCGCTATTTGGCAAGAAAAGCGTTAGAGGGTCATGGC
>JAHDFZ010000009.1:23156-32673 GCA_020627905.1 Verrucomicrobiota bacterium | reverse complement strand
CCATCAAACACCATACTCAGCACAGGAAGAACTAAAAGTAATTTTCATTTGGTATTAAGGGCTTCGAAGCTCTTGAACCTATAGGCTTTACGCTTCGCCAAATTTACCTTCAAATTCAAACCCTCCACAGCACCGCTGCTGTAGCGCTGTTTGGTCCTAAAATAGTTCAGGATGAGCTCCTCATGTGCACGCAAGGTTTTGACGAACTTCTTCATCGAATCGAGTTGGCTTCTCATGGTTTGAGTGCACCATTTACGCAAAAACTGGGGCGCCCAATAAGGGCTTTTATACCTCCAGAGGGCATCGAAGGATTCTTTGAGGAGATAGGCCAGAACACTCCTCAGCTCGCATTTCAGGAGTTCGTCTAACTTGAGACGCTGACGGGTCGTGAGGTTTTCCTCCCGCTTGACGAAGCAATATCTCAAATACTTTAAAATCGGCTCGTATCCTTCAGCCTGAAGCTTTTTGACCTCCTCGCGCCGAAACTGATCCACTGCTCCATTGAGCTTTTTGACGGTATGGAAGCGGTCCAGAATGTTCACAGCGGTGGGCAGCTTCTCGGCGATCACTTTCAGATAAGGCTTCCACATATCACTACAAACGACCTGGATCCCATTACAGACGGTCTCACCCTTGAGAGTGCTCAGCCAATACCCCCTCCCTGCTCGTCATACCAAAGGGCAGCATCGCTCACTTCTTCAAGGGCAAGATCGTGGCAATCAACCCGCATTCGCTACCTTGGTGTCGCTGCTCCGCAAGCCGTTGCCTGACGACGCGCATAGCCTCATCGTGCGGAATAAGTTCCGCCCTTCCTGCATCAATGGCGGCAACGCGCCGTTTGATCTCGGCCTACCGTTCAGGGCTGAGACCATCATCGTGATCAAGGCTTTCCAGTAAGCGGGATCGGTCCGGACGAGCCATTTGCAGGCTTACGTCCTCGACTTGCTCATAGGTAATCGCATCGGCATCCATCAGCTTATTGTAACCCATGGTCCTGCTTTTCTCCAGTCCTTCTCCCGTTCCTCTTGCGGGTTCTCCACAGCACCCTGGACGGCCGATCCGCTGTCTGCGTTGAACCGCGGCTGCGCGTTCCAGCTTCCCGGTTGTCACGGATGAACGAATTCACCTCAGCCAAAACCTCAAGCCGGCAGCCGCCGAATATCGGCCCCGAGGTCGGCGAGCTTGTCATCGATGTGCTCGTAGCCACGATCGATGTGATAGACACGCGAAATCTCCGTCTCACCCTTCGCGGTCAATGCCGCCAGCACAAGCGCGGCGGAAGCCCGCAGATCACTGGCCATGACAGGCGCTCCGCTCAGCTGGTCGACGCCCTTAATAACAGCTGTGCCATCATCGACCTCGACGTTGGCACCCATACGCTTCATCTCGGAGAGATGCATGAAGCGCTGCGGGAAGATAGTGTCCTGCACGACGCTGGTGCCGGCCGTCGTGGCGAAAAGCGCACACATCTGTGCCTGCATATCGGTCGGGAAACCAGGATAAGGTCGCGTGATGATGTTGGCACCGACCGGGTTTTCGGCTTTGCCTATAATGAGATTGTCTCCGTCCTTTTCGATCGGGCAACCGCATGCGGTGAGGGTTTCCGTGATACGCGCCAGATGATCATGATTGATCCGGCGGACGGTGATGGACTCGCGAGCCGCCATCGCTCCAGCGACGAGGAAGGTGCCGGCTTCGATCCGATCGGGGATGACGGAATGCTCCACTCCACCGAGCTCCGACACGCCTTCAATCTCGATACGCGGCGTTCCAGCACCCGTGATCTTCGCACCCATGGCATTGAGAAAATCAGCCAGGTCGACAACCTCCGGCTCGCAGGCGGCACCAGTGATGACAGTTGTCCCTTTTGCCAGCACGGCAGCCATCATGACGTTATCGGTCCCGAGGACGGTGGCTCCGGATTTGCCCTGCATGTCGATGGTATCACCGGTGAGGCCATAGCGCGCCTCCAGACGGACATCGCCACCATCTACCTGCACATCGGCCCCGAGGCCCTCCAGGCCTTTCAGGTGGAGATCAATAGGGCGGTCCCCGATGACACAGCCGCCCGGCAGGGAAACATTGGCCCGGTTGAGACGGGCGAGCAGTGGGCCCATAACACAAACAGAGGCTCGCATCTTGCGAACGAGGTCATAGGGGGCATCGTGGCGGTGGAGATTGGCACAGCGAATGGTGACAGTGCCGCTAGCGCGCTCGACGTCTGCTCCGAGATTCTGCAGAATCTGCAGCATGTAGTTCGTATCAGAGACATCCGGCACCCGGCGAATGACACACTGCTCGCTCGTTAGCAGGGTGGCTGCGAGGATGGGCAGTGAGGCGTTTTTTGAGCCACTGACGGTTACTTTGCCCTCTAATTCGGCTCCACCTTTGACAATAAATTTCTCCATAGATCGTTGCGTTGCGGTTCGCAGATCTGTCGGGTCGGGGGAAAGGCAAATCTGCTCAGTTGGGCCGACGCTAGCAGCTTTCTTACGGTTTTACAGCGAAAAGGAAGCGCGTGATACCACAGAGGTCTTTTTTTGTGACGACATCCTCGTAGCCCAGGTCCTCCGCGATGATTCGGAGGCTCTCAGACTGGTCGATACCATGCTCGATGCCGATTTTACCACCTGCCGCGAGATGCTCTCGGGCATCGGTGAGAAATCTCTCGATGATTTCTGTGCCTTCGGGGCCTCCGTAGAGGGCCAGAGCCGGATCCCGCTGCACCTCAGCGCTCAGCTCTGAACGCTCACCGTCAGGGATGTAAGGCAGATTGGATACGGTGAGATCAAAAAGCCCCTCTACGTTCTGGAAGAGATCGGACTGGACAAACTCAACTTCATCCAACTCAAGCTTTTCGGCATTGGCTCGCGCCAGTGCAAGGGCATCTGGACAGATGTCCGTGAGTGTGACGGACACCTCCGTCCTTTCGCCGGCCTTTTTCGCCAAGGACAAACCAAGCACGCCACTGCCGCAACCCATATCGAGAACTCTGGCCGCATCAGGGAGCTTAGGCAGAACGTCAGACGACAGAAATTCCGCCAGCTCCTCCGTCTCCGGTCGCGGGATGAGCGCTCGCGAGTCTGTCAGATATTCATACCCCAGGAACTCTAGAGTGCCGAGCAGATGCTGCAGCGGCTCCCGCTGACCTCTCCGCTTCAGCAGATCGCGCAGGGTTTCCAGCTGAGCCTCCTGCAGAGGGCGGTCGAAATCCATGTAGATCTGCAATCTCTCGCAACGCAGGACATGGGCGACGAGGAACTCCATGCTGAGACGGGCGTCATCCACCCCTCGTTTTTCCAGGTATTCCGTGCCCTTTTTGATGGTGTCCAGAACCGTCGGCATACAGCCAGTTTTCGGCGCGTTTGGGATGCATTGCAATGATCAGATCGCGACAAAAGTTGTAAAAAAATGTCACAGCAAGATCACATGTGACGAATCTTGCTTCGTCGGGATTCTACCGAACATCTGAACCTATGAAAAAATCATTGCTTAATGCGGCTGCGATGGCCGCCCTTTTGTTGACATCTCCTGCTCATGCGGACATTGACGTTCCCTCCTCAGTTTTCACCATGGAGGAACTTGATGAGGCGAAGGAACGCGCCATCAAGGACGAAGAACCACTTGTTTTCGTTTATACCGATACCGCGACAAAGTGAGGTCCTTGCGTGTCTGTCAGTTTGGCAGCATTCAAAGACTTCCGTCGTGTAGGCACTGTTGTGCTGGTCGATGACCGTAAAGACGAGTATCGCCAGATTTCAGAACTGGTGCGTCCGCTCCGCAAGAAATCCGGGAACACCTTCCCGATGGTTTTTGTGACGACCGCTGATGGAGAACTCCCGCTCGATGCGGCGTCCTATGAGGAGATGAAAGAAGACATGCGAGCTTCGATCAAGGATCTCCGAGCGAGACTCGAGGAGAAGGAGCTGGTCTCAGGCGCTGCTGCCAAAGCGGCTGAGGAAACGGAGCCCGACTCAGCCATTACCGTTTTCGCAAATGCCGTCGAAATGAGCTGGACGAACAAGGCCGGGCAGGCCATGCAGGCAACCCCCGTCCAGCTTGATGGAGACACTATAACCTTCCGCATGCCGGATGGCCGATCGCTCGAGTATGCAGTGGCCGACCTTTCGGCACAAAGCCAGGAACAGTTAGCAAGCCTGCAAAGCGCGCAATAGTTTCGAACACGCAGATTCTTATGAAAAAGTTAATTCTCCTATCAGCGATTGCTCTGACGGTGACGGGCCACCTACATGCTGAGCTCGACATCCCAAAATCGGTTTTCACCTATGCTGAGTTAGATGAAGCGAAAAAAGAGGCTTCCGACAAAAACCAGCCTTTGGTCTTTGTGTATACCTCTCCCACAACGGAGTGCCACCACTGCATTGATGCCTCGCTCGCTTCTTTCGAAGAATTCGAAAAGGTTGGTCCAATGATTCTTGTCAATCACGATGAAGGCGAGATCAATAAGTTAGCTCCCCTCTATCGCTCCATGCAGGAGAAGGCAGGTAACCAGATGCCTTTCGTTTTAGTGGCCTCATCCGATGGTGAGACTGCCCTCGATGCGGTTTCTTATCAGGCGATCGAGAGTGGATTTGAGGAGCGAATGATTGAAGTAAAAAAGACCCTAGCGAATCACGATTACCTCGGGGAGAACCCCCGACAAAATTCAGAAGACGAGGCTGATACGAAACCAAAAGTGCTCTCCTGGACAAATGTCAAAGGCCAGGAAATGAAAGCGTCTGTGCGATCGATCGGCGAGCAGGAAGTCGTTTTCGTGATGTCTAATGGACGCGCCGTCAGCTACAAAATCAGTGATCTCTCCGCCGAGAGCCAGGAGGCACTAAACAAGTTGAAACAGCAGCAGTAACAGTAGATCGTTGGGTATGGTCCTAAGACGTATCCTGAATTACTCTGCTCTCTCCGCGTGCCTTTTGGCAATCGGCACGCTTGCTCATGCCAATTGGAAGATTCCAAAGGGAATCTTCCGAATGGATGAGATTACCTACGTATCAGACGAAGCGCGGATGGAGCGCGAGCCTATCGTAATCGTTGCAATCAATACGGGGACGGGAGACAGCACCAAGATCAGCGTCAGTTCGGACTCTCTTGTCGCCTTTGAATCCATCGGCAAAGTCGTGATGGCCTCCCGGCGGGGAAAGGGTGATATGGAGACCCTGAAGCCACTGGTCGCGGGATTAAACCCAAAAGCGGACGAAACATTCCCCCACGTCTACATTCTGTCCTCAGACCTCAAGACCCCAATCGCCCAGGCGACTTATGAGGAGTTAAAGGAAGAAGGACCGACTGAAGTGGCGGCTCGCCTGGAAAAAGAGGTGAAACGCACACTTTATGAGCTATCTGAGCGCCAAAAGGAGGAGAAGCGCCTAGCGGAGGAAAAAGCTAAAGCCGAGGCGAAAGCAACGGGCACCTACTTCATCGTCCCTCTCCAGGCATGGAAAACAAATCAGGGGCAGGTGTTCTCCGGTGCTGTCAGCGCCTTTGATGGAGAGACCGTGACCTTCACCCTCCCTGATGGTCGAGAACCGCAGATGCCTCTGAGCCGGCTCGTTGAGAGCGACAAAATCACCATTCGAGCTCACGCTGCGCAGCGCGCTGCCGAAGAGGAGGCCGAAAAGAAAGCCGCTGCCGCCAAAGAAGCTCCAGCTGGCTGATCCTTATTAGGACCAAGCGATGGAAGATATTCCCGGCTTCGTCCGGAAGGCTTGGAATGCGCAATCGACCGAAGGCTGCCGCTGGAGCACTCCCTTTCCCGATGCCCTGATCAGCCTGGTCAAAGGCGGTGCACCCCTCGAACTGCGACTCACGCCAAACCGTGTCGTGCCTACACGCTGGTTCTCCAGCTCGGGTGCTGTTGCTGGCCTGGACGTCCTCGCCCTCGCCTGCGGTGGCGGTCAACAGGTCCCGCTGCTCGCGGCTGCGGGCGCTCGCGTCACCTCATTCGAGCTTTCCGACGTGCAGCTGACCAAGGATGAGGAAGCCTGCGCGCGCCATGGACTGGGTGTGCGAGCGATTCAGGGCGACATGCGCTCGCTGAAGGACATTCCTAGCGACTCACAGGACCTGATTTTCAATCCCGTTTCGAACGTGTTTTGTGAGGAAATCAGCAGCATCTGGTCCGAGTGCGCCCGTGTGCTCAAGCCAGGGGGCCGCCTGCTCGCTGGCTTCGTGAATCCAGCCTTCTTCCTGTTTGACCACCACCATCTAGAGGAAACGGGGGAGCCACGGGTCGCACACAAGCTTCCCTACTCCGATCTGAGTTCACAGGATCCTGCAGATCTACAGGCACAGCTTGATGCGAAGGTCTGCCTGGAGTTCAGCCACAGCTGGGAGGAACAGATCCGAGGACAATGCGCTGCCGGTCTAGCCATCGCCGACTTCTTTGAAGATGACTGGGATGCCGAATCGACAAAACTACAGGGCTGGATGCCGATGTATGCCGCGACCTTTGCGGTGAACGTTGATGTATGGGGTGATTAGCATTCAGTGCAGATCCGCCCAACCGCGCCTCCTCACTATGAGCTGAGATAACGAGGCGGCTTTTCCGAGCACAGGCTTCCTGTTGACCACTCCACGATCTCACGCTACGCAGCTCAGCTGTCGCGGCTACATTTCTGACGCCTGCAGCATACCTTACCGCTCACTTCTGGGGAAAATACTGCCGCCAATCGACAGGGGGTTTTGGCTTGCTCTCAGCTGGAAGATCCACCTCATCCACCCGACCGGCAGCCGCTGCATCGGAATTCTCCACCTGCCTCTCATCGACATCATTCTTCGGGAACGCTTCGCCCGAAGCGAGAACGCGCACCTGCGCTGGGCGCAGCCATTTCAGCTGTAGCTGACGCCGATACTCATGCAAGGTCCCCTGCACGACAACGCGATCTCCAGCCTTCAGGGCCGAGGGCATCTTCTCAAAATGGATCGCATCACTCTTAAAACGGAGTAGCGTTAAAGCCCCTTCGAGAAAATGGACTGTCAGAGTCCCCGACGCGGCCTCTTCCGAATGAGAGATCACCCCCGTGACGATCACAGGCTTGCCAACATGCTGCAGCAAGTCTTCACGATCCGAAACACTGACAATCGGGATCTCAGCTTGCGCGATTCCCGCTCCCAGCATCACGAGGCCTATGAGCCATCCATGGCATTGTCGCAGAATAAAACCAGTCATGAGGCAGGTGGGCGATAGCGCGGGTTGGCCTTCCGCTTGACCGATCCATCTGCATAGACAACGGCCCGAGTTGCTACCGTTGCTGGTGCGATTTCTTTCATGACAACGACCGAATCTGCGATGGAATCGAGCACCGGACGCTCATGTTTGACCAGCTCGAAAGCGAGCGTGAGCGTTTCCGTGGTGAGCGGCTCAGGTATCGACTCATAGGCAGAATGGAGCAGCGGCAGGAGACGATTTTCACTGATCACCCGCTCCTTGAGGAGTTCCTGCCATTGCGCCGGATACTGATCGTTACGCCCTCTCGCGAAGGCCTCGCAAATCTGGTAAAGGCGAGCGGCGTGGAGATCCGCACGAACCAACTGGTCTTCGCGCATGGTGGCTGCCCGCTCTGCTGCCACTTTCGGCCAGATCAGATGCCCCGCGCCCGCAAGAGCGCTAGCGACGAGTGCCGAGTAGCATAAAACGATCCCGCATACGGCTACCCCTTGGCCAAGCTGAAATCGCTGCGATGGCTGCACAGAGGCCCATCCACCGGCTTCCTCTCTCTCATACTGCTTGATGCGGCGGCCCCTCAAAAACCCCCAGGTGGCCAGGAACGCTCCGACGAGCGCCGGAAGAGCACCGATCACCAGCGGAGAGAGGGCCAGCGCCAGCACACCTAGGGCGACACCCGACCAGGATAGACGGCACCATGTCCGGCCTTCGCTAGCCTCTGGTCTGCCACCCTCCTGCACCTCATCCATCGAGAGGGAAGCTGTTGTTATTTCGGGGTTCTCCATAGGCCAGCGGATGGCCCGATTCTAGGGAGGAAGGAGCGGGAATGCGAGCGGAAAACGGTGCCTTTACAAGCTCTCTGCCACATGCTTGCTTCGCGGCATGGGAAAAATAGGTGCTATCTGGGGTGTCGCAGGCGTTTCTGCGCTGTTGCTATTCGCCATCGTGCGATTGAGCCCGAAAGCCCTTTTCGCCCTGCAGTCGGAGCTGACCACTGTCCAATGGATTGCGCTGGTAGGGTTCGCCCTTTTCATGCTGGTAGCCGAGGGATATCGCGGTTTTCAGAAGAAATTCTCACCCCGCACTGCCGCCCGAGCGCGTTACCTGAGCCAAAACCCCCGTCCTCTCCACGTAGCCCTCGCCCCTGCCTTCTGCATGGGCTACTTTTTTGCGACGAAAAAGACCCGCATCATTTCGATCTCGCTGACTCTGGGCATTCTCATTCTCGTCCTGCTCATCCGCCTGATTCCCGATCCGGTCTGGGTGGGCATCATCGACACCGGCGTCGTCCTCGGCCTCAGCTACGGGCTGATCAGCTTCTGGGCCTTTGTCGCGAAGGCCTTTACACAGGCGAACTACACCCACTCGCCGGAAGTGCCGGCCTCCGCCTCTTAAGAGACCACCTGTGCATTCTGGCACAAGCTTTGCGGTGCAGCAGAGAGAAGGCTGGCGAAGCTATTGCTACACTTATGAAGTATCTCTCCCGCAAATGGATCAAGCCTGAGGACCTGAACTCAAATGGCACGCTTTTTGGAGGCACTCTCCTGAAGTGGATCGATGAGGAGGCAGCCATCTTCGCCATCGCTCTGCTGAAGTCACCTTACATCGTCACGAAACTGATGTCGGAGATCAATTTCCGGTCCTCAGCGCGCACCGGAGACATCATTGAGATCGGCATGCAGACGGTCAAACTGGGTCGTTCGTCAATTACTCTCGCCTGCGATGTGCGGAATGTGATGACCCACCACTCGATCATCAGCGTAGAGCAGATCGTCCTCGTCAATCTCGATGCCTCAGGCATGCCGAGCGCTCACGGCATGACCTTCGAAAAGCTCGAAGCCCAGGCAAAAGCGGAGGCGGATCGGTAGGACGCACAGTTAATCAAGATACCGTTTCAGATATCGTCCCGTCGCGCTATCTGCATGGCGAGCGATGTCGGAGGGTCGGCCCTCGGCCACTACGCTCCCACCGTGCTTGCCGCCACCCGGGCCTAGATCGATCACCCAGTCAACACATTTGATGACATCGAGATGATGCTCGATGACCAACAGCGAGTTCCCCTGATCCCGCAAACGGTAGAGCACTTCCAGCAGGACCTTGACGTCAACAAAGTGTAGCCCCGTCGTCGGCTCATCGAGCAGGTAAAGCGTTTTCCCCGTGGCGGATTTCCCCAGCTCTGCAGCCAGTTTGATGCGCTGAGCTTCGCCACCTGAGAGATGAGTTGCCGGCTGGCCCAGCCGCAGATAGCCCAGGCCGACATCCCGCAGGGCAGCGAGCTTCTGCCGGATTTTCGGATGCCGCTGGAAGAAGTCGAGCGCCTCGTCGACGGTCATG
>JAHDFZ010000009.1:3921-23146 GCA_020627905.1 Verrucomicrobiota bacterium | reverse complement strand
AGCACATCGGCGATGTTTTTGCCCCGATAGCTCACATCCAGTGTTTCGTGGTTGTAGCGCTTGCCCTGACAAACTTCGCATTTCACATACACATCACTGAGGAAGTGCATGTCGATACGGATCATCCCATCTCCCTGGCAGGTCTCGCACCGTCCACCTGACACATTGAAGCTGAATCTCCCCGGACCATAACCACGAGCACGCGACGTCGGCAGCTGAGCAAATAGCTCACGGATAGGATTGAAAAGCCCAACATAAGTGGCGGGATTCGATCGGGGGCTCCGGCCGATGGGGCTCTGATCGATGATGATCACCTTATCGAGCGCATCCAGGCCGTCGACGCTGTCATGCTCGCCTGGCGCATCCTTAGCATGGTGAAAGTGACGCGCCAGCACGCGGCGCAGGATCGAGTCAACTAGCGTTGATTTTCCACTACCTGAAGGGCCTGTCACACAGACAAACTGCCCGAGCGGGATGTCGACCGAGATATCCTGCAGATTGTTTTCGCGAGCGCCCCGGATCGTCAGATGACGCCGATCTGCCACGACCTCGCGATCGCTCGGAATGGGGATCTCGTCGCGGCCGGAGAGAAAGGATCCCGTGATCGATTCTGCTGTCTCGACCACCTCTTCCGGCGTCCCCTGAGCAAGGATCTCCCCTCCCTTTTCGCCCGCTCCCGGGCCGATATCGATCAACCAGTCAGCCGCCCGCATGGTGTCTTCATCATGCTCAACGACCAGAACAGAATTCCCCGCATCGCGCAACTCCATCAGCGTAGCCAGAAGCCGATCATTATCGGCCTGATGAAGACCGATGCTCGGCTCATCCAGCACATAGGTCACACCAGCCAGTCCCGCGCCCAGCTGAGTGGCCAACCGGATTCGCTGGCTCTCTCCACCGGATAAGCTGCCGCTCTCGCGATCCAGCGAGAGGTAACCCAGCCCGACCCGCTGCAGAAACTCCAGCCGCTTCCGCACCTCTGATAGCAGCTCGGTCGCATAGACTTCGGCACCGGCAGGCAGATCGACGTTCTCCAGCCAGGCCAGTGCATCCTCGATGCTCTGCTCGCAGAAGGCCTGGATGGACAAAGGACTGTCGTCATGCGGCAGGGTGATGCTGAGAATCTCGGCCTTGAGACGTTTGCCTCCACAGGTTTCACAGGGATGAGCTGACATGAAGCGACGAACATTTCGTTTGGTCACTTCACTCTTACTGGTTTCCAGTAAGCGAAGGGCCTGAGGTGCCAACCCCTCGAAGCTATCATTCCCATAAATGAGCGAACGCTTAAACTCGTTCGGCAGATCCTTAACGGGCGCCGACATGCTAACCCCGAAAGACTTCCCCAGATCCTCGATCGCCCGCTGGTGGTAGCCCTTCTTACTCTTCGATCCCGTCCACCAGGTCTTTACCGCCCCTTCCGCCAGACTTTTACTGGAGTCAGGGACGATAAGGCTCGGGTCCGGCTTCAGCTGCGTGCCGAGACCCTGACATGCCTCACATGCACCGAGGTGACTGTTAAAAGAAAAGTGCTTGGGGGTGAGCTTTGGTAACCGAAAGCCCGTCTCCGGGTTGGTGTATTCGAAGGTAAAGTCATAGCGCTCCCAATCCTCTGCATCGGGAGTGCGAACGAAGAGAGCCGCTTCTGCCTCGGAGAGCGTCTTGCCCGTCTCTAGAGAGTCGGCGATCCGGCTGCGCATATCTTCTTTGACGATCAGTCGATCGACGATCACCTCCAGCTGGGTCGCTCGTGGTGGAAGGCTCGCGCGATCATCGACATCGTAGACCTCTCCATCAATCCGGACCCGGAGAAAGCCGAGGTTCTGATAGCGCTCCAGGGTCTCCTCCAGGCTCTGCCCACAGGGCACGGGAACCGGCACTCCGATCATCAGGCGCGTGCGCTCAGGGAAGCTCTCTACAAGCTGCACCACATCCTCTACCGTATGACGCACCAGCGGAACGCCAGTCTCTGGATCATGAGGCTGGCCAAGCGCTGCATAAAGAATCCGCAGGTAATCGTAGATCTCTGTTGTGGTGGCGATCGTCGAGCGCGGATTCGATGCCGTTGTCCGCTGCTCAATCGCGATGGCGGGAGTGAGCCCTTCGATGAAGTCGACATCCGGTTTCTCTAATTGATCGAGGAACTGCCTGGCATAGGCAGAAAGACTCTCAACATAACGTCGCTGCCCCTCGGCATAAATGGTGTCAAAGGCGAGCGATGACTTACCCGATCCAGATACACCGGTGATGACGACCAGCTGATTGCGCGGGATCTCGACATCGAGTCCTTTCAGGTTATGCTGCCGCGCACCCTGCACGCGGATGACCGGCTGATCAGACATACGTATTCGTTAGGGCTCCTCGCCCTTCGCACGGTTGTCGAAACGCATGTATTCCTTGTGGAAGACAAGAGGCACCTCGCCGGTCGGACCGTTACGCTGTTTGGCGATAATGAATTCTGCTTCGCCGGACTTGTCCTCGCGGTCTTCCTCGTCATCAGCGTAAACCTCCGAACGCATGAGCAGCCCGACGAGGTCGGCATCCTGCTCGATCGAGCCTGACTCACGAAGGTCACTCATACGCGGCTTACCGCCACGGGAGTCCGGGTTCCGGTTCAGCTGGGCGAGGACGATGATGGGGATGTTCAGCTCCTTGGCGATCGATTTGAGACCACCGGAAATTTCGGCGACCTCTTTTTCACGACCATCGCGCCGCGCTACGTCAGGCGCCTTCAGCAACTGCAGGTAATCGATCGCAATCAGCTGGATATCAGATTCTTTCTTCAGTCGACGAGCTTTCGCCTGCAGCTCACCGATACTGAGACCAGGGGTGTCATCGATGAAAATGGGTGCATTGGCGAGTGCCTGGGCCTCGACCATCAGCTTAGGGAAATCGGACTTGGAGAGCATGCCACCCCGGATCGCTGACATCTTCACTTTCGCTCGCGAACAGAGAACACGCTGAACCAGTGATTCGCTGCTCATCTCCAGACTGAAAACCGCTACGGGGATGGGGTTGTCCTTCCGCACCGAGATGTTCTCGACGATGTTCATGACGAACGAGGTCTTACCCATCGACGGACGGGCGGCGACGATGATCATCTCCCCACCGAAAAAGCCATTGGTCATGTCGTCGAGGTCATGGAATCCGGTTTTCAGACCCGCTGCGCCATTTCCGTTGTAGGCCTGATCGATCTGATCGAGCACCCGACTGACGCAGGAGCGCATATCATCGATGTTATTCTCCCGCTCCGTTTCATTTCGGATCGAGAGAATTTGTTTCTCCACTGAATCGAGGAAAACAGCCGGTGGCTCAGCATTTTCATAGGCACCAGCGACACATTGCGTGCAGTCAGAGATCACCCGACGGAGGATGAACTTCTCCTTGAGAAACTCCATGTAGTCGTCAAAGAGAGCCGTCGTCGGCACCTCATTGAGCAGCTCGGCAACGGACTTCGCTCCACCGACAGCATCCAGCAGCTCCTTATCCGCCAGCTCGGTATTGACGACGACGAGGTCGAGTGCGCCGCCCTTTCGGTTTTTGTAAAGGTCGAGCAGGACGGTGTAGAGCGTCTTGTGCGAGGGGATGTAGAAGAAATCCGGCTGCATCGTCTCGATCGCTCGCGGGATCATGTTGACCGGATCCTGCAGCAGACAACTCAGAACGGCGCGCTCCGCATCGGAGTTTACCGGCATGGAGCGTAGCGCTTCCTCTGCTTTTCCTTTGGGGCTGCCCTTCTTGCGCTTGCGGTCGCCACGGAGAGAGTCTTTTTCAGAAAACTCCTGCGGCGGTGCTGCTGTCATCGCTTCATCCATAGGTATCGAAAATTCGTGACGTGAATCGAACAATCCCGGCTACTAGCCGGTCGGCATCTTACCCCCTGGTGCACGATTCGAAACCGGAATCTATGAAAACCCTGCTCGCAGAACACAAAAAAAGGCGACCGGTAACCCGAGCCGCCTTGTTTCAGTTGTGGAGATCAGAGCTTATGCTTCTTCTTCCTCGCCTTCCTCTTCGTCCTGATCGGCGGCTTTCACGTTGATCGTGATGGCACAAGGGACGTCAGGGTGAAGCTTCACGTCGATATCGAAACGACCAGTCGTTTTGATCGGTCCGTCGATGACCAGCTGGTGACGGTCGAGCTCGATCTTGGTCTTCTCCTTGATCATTTCAGCAATGTCAGCAGTCGTGACAGAGCCGAATGCCTTTCCGCCCTGACCAATAGCAAGCTCTGTCGAGAGACGAAGCTTCTTGATTTTGGCAGCTGCATTCTCGGCGTCGGCCAGCTCCTGCGCTTCACGCTTGGCGCGAACTTCTTCCAGGTGAGAAACGTGACGCAGGTTTCCTTTGGTCGCCTCGTAGGCCTTGCCCTTAGGAAGGAGGAAGTTGCGAGCGTATCCGCGACGCACTTTTACCACGTCAGCCTCTGCACCGAGACCGTCGATCTTATCACGCAAAATTACTTCTACCGATGCCATTTGATTCTTGCTGTTTCGAAAGTGATAACCAGCTCAGGCTGGCGTTCCCAAAAACGGTCCGGACATGTAGACGAGAGGTGGGCGGATGTCAACTGCGACGTTCTAGTATTTTTAAAAATCCCACAGGGTGCCGCGAAAAGTTTAGAAATCAGCCTTTCGGTGTCTTCTCCAGATGAAAAGCCCGCTCGATCTGGTTGATCTTAGGCCGTGCCCCACGAATCAGCCAGACCTCGAAAATATCGAAGCGGAACGGCACCCGTTGCGGGCTGTCGAGCATGCGCAACCAGGCCCGAGCGCCGCGTCGCATCAGCTGACGCTTCTTTTCATCCACCGCGCTTTTTGGCCGATACTCTGAGCGGGTGCTGCGGGTCTTCACCTCGCCAAACACGAGGGTTGGGCCATCGCGGAAAACAATGTCTATCTCACCGCCATGACGTGGCTGAAAGTTGCGATAAAGCACGCGTTTCCCCTCTCGCCAGAGATAGGACTCTACGCACTGCTCTCCGGTTTCACCGATCATGCGGTTCCAATCGCTGATCGGCATACCTGGATCGCGCTGGCGGTCCCAAGACTGATCAAGCGTCCGCCGGATCCAGCGGTGCAAAACGCGGTGCGCCCAGTCCATCCACAATCAAGCGCCCTGGGCACGAGTGAAACCCACCATCTGCGCGATGGGAGCGAAACTCCGTCGATGAATCGGGCAGGGTCCAAGCTCGGAGATCGCCTGTCGATGCGCCTTCGTGCCGTAGCCTTTGTGTTTGGCGAAGCCATAGCCGGGAAATTCCTCGTCATAAGCCAGCATCATGCGATCGCGCTCGACTTTGGCAATGATGCTGGCAGCGGCAATGCTCAGCGAGAGCGAGTCCCCTTTGATAACGGCGCGATGAGGCGCCGGGAAACCAGTCACCGGTTTTCCGTCGATGAGCGCGATCTCCGCAGCTGGTGACAACTTCCCGAAACTCTCCCGCATCCCGAGATAGGTCGCCTGGAGAATATTCAGATCATCGATCGCATCGACAGGCACATGATGGGAGGCCCAGACGATGTCCGGATGGGTCGCCAGCTCCTCGTATAGGGCCTCACGCCGCTTCTCCGTGAGTTTTTTGGAATCCGTCAGCACTGCGTGCTCAAACTCCTCCGGCAGGATGACTGCAGCAGCGGAAACAGGGCCAGCGAGAGGTCCGCGCCCCGCTTCATCGATCCCGGCGATCCGGGTGAACCCCT
The DNA here is from genome assembly GCA_020627905.1 of Verrucomicrobiota bacterium. Taxonomy (GTDB): domain Bacteria; phylum Verrucomicrobiota; class Verrucomicrobiia; order Verrucomicrobiales; family DEV007; genus Arctic95D-9. Next base: position 17,447 of record JAHDFZ010000009.1, on the reverse strand, counting down.
CCGCCCGCAGCTCCTGCTCAAAGGACAGATCCGGCATTCCTCTTCAGTGCTGATTGATGACGTTGATCACCTCGCGGAACCGCCCGGCCATGCCGCGCTTCTTGTGGCAGATGATGCGCGGGAGGTCTGCCAGCTCCGGTTCATTCGCTTCGTCAGACAGCGCTTTGGAGACCTTGAACTCGCCGCTTTCCAGCAGATCGGTGAAGTCGTTATTCAGCACCTTCAGCAGCTGATCGGTGACGGGGTGCTTGACGCGAATCGCCAGATCCTTGCCGACGTAGCGATAGCTATGGAAGTTCCGGTAGAATCGATCTACCTCCTCCACCGCTTCCTCAATGTCAGAGGTGAGCATGAAGAGATTGAAGTCCTCATAGGAAATTAACCCAAGACGGAAAAGATGGTCCTGCACGAATTGCAGCCAGGTCTTCCAGTAAGTGCCGCCGGGCGCGTCGAGCAGCACGATGGGCACGACCTGCGCCTTCCCGGTCTGAATCAGCGTGAGCACCTCGAACAACTCATCCATGGTGCCGAAACCACCCGGCAGACCGACGATGGCATCACTCTCTTTCACGAAGGATAGCTTCCGGGTGAAGAAATAGTTAAAGTTGATCAGCTTATTGTCGCCATCGATCGTCGGATTCGCCCCCTGCTCGAAGGGGAGCTTGATGTTCAGACCGAAGCTCCCCTCACGCCCGGCACCCTCGTGCCCGGCCTGCATAATGCCCGGACCGGCTCCTGTAATCACCATGTAACCTTTGTCCCGTATCTCCTCGGCAAACTTGAGCGCGGTCTGATACTCCTTCTCATCCGGCTGCGTGCGAGCACTGCCGAAGATGGAGACTTTCCGCTCAGCCTCGTAGGGGCCGAAGACATTGGAGGCCTGCCGCATCTCCTTGAGCGAGCGATTAAAGAGCTTTAAATCGCCCTCCGGCAGGCAATCCTTGCCGATCTTCAGTGATGTGACGATGAGCTCCTGGATCAGGTCGTTGTTTTCGCCACAGGACCAGGCCTCGACGAGTTCCTGGATCTTGGCATCGATTGCTTCATCACCGGTGCTTCCGCGCTTTTTGGGGAGGCCCATGATGCCTCCACCAGTGAAGTCACGCTGCTTTTTTCGTAAGTGGGAGTTTTCTGACATTTCGCTAGTGTAAGCGGCAGCCGCTTGCTGCGGCAATGAAAAAACCGCATGGATGCTGTCAAAACATCTCCATCTGGACCGGGAGGTGCCCCTTCTCCGGATGAAAGCGGACTCCGAGCCCCAGCAGACGGATCTTCCGATGCCCACGACGCTCCCAGGCCTCATCGAGCAGAGCAGCACAGGTGGGCTCATCCAGCCCGGAGGTCGCCGTCTGGATGGAGGTGATGGTGAAATCGTCGAACTTCAATTTCACGAAGGTCTCTTTCACCTGGCGCCCGGCGAGCTTCCCCTGCAGCGACTCGCTGATCTCAGCGTGCAGATCCTGCAGCTTCCCCTGGGCGAGGGCGAGGTCATCGATATTCTCACGGAAAGTCCGCTCACTGCTGATCGACTTCCGCTGGCGACTGGGATTCACCGGACGGTCGTCCTGCCCACGGCAGAGCCGATACAAACTCCGGCCGAACTTGCCGAACACCCGCACGAGGTCGTATTCCTCCCATTTCTGCAGATCCCCACAGGTGCGTAGCCTATGCCGGTGCAGTCGCTTGGCCGTCTGCTTCCCCACTCCCCAGATTTTCTCCACCGGCAGCTCCTGCAGGAAGGTGGCGATGCGGGACTCGTCGAGCAGGGCGAACTGACCGTCCGGCTTGTTCCAGTCCGAGCCGATCTTGGCGAGAAACTTGTTATGAGCGATCCCCGCAGAAGCGGTCAGCTGCAGCTCCTCGCGGATCCTTCGGCGGATCTCCCAGGCGATGGATTCGCCCTCAGAGCGGAGATGCGAGACATCGAGAAAGGCTTCGTCCAGTGAGAGAGGCTCGACGAGATCGGTGTAATCCGAAAAAATCTGCCGAATCTTAGCTGACTCCTCCCGATAAAGGTCGAACCTCACCGGCAGCAGGACGAGATCGGGGCACTTCTGCACGGCTTGAAACACCGGCATGGCCGAGTGGCAGCCATACTTGCGCGCCTCGTAGTTGCAGGTCGTCAGGACACCCCGACCGCTGCGACCACCGACAGCTACCGGCCTGCCACGCAGATGGGGATTCTCCCGCAGCTCGACTGCCGCATAGAAGCAATCCATATCCACATGGAGGATGCTGCGTGAAACGCTGCGCTCTGATTCAGAAGAACTCACGGGATGACCATATCCAGTTTCCTGATATGTTCAAATGAGTATTTTTCACTCAACTGTGTAGGAAAGCGTCTCGCAGCGACTTGGCATAGAGGCGCAGGCATCCTTTGAGGGTAAAGACGAAATGATCTTCCTTCTGGGCATGCAGCTTGATGAAGCCCGCCTCGCGATTGGTCATCAGTTGCGCCTCCCACTCCTCCTGCAGGAGATCGGGGATTCCTTCTTCTGTCAAAGGAAGCGCCTCGGCTTCCTCCAGCATCTCAAAAGCGAGGTGGTCCTGATGGCGTTTCGCCAGCACCCGAGCGGAGTCGGCATCTGCGTGCTGCTGGATGCGGAAGCCGATCGCAGGAGCAAGCCCTCCGCTAAGAGGCAAGTTCGTCGTCCGGTAGGCGTAGGGCGGCCGGTCGTCCTCGCTCAGATAGGTGGTGAAGTTCAGATAACCGATGCCCATGCCATACTGCTCCTGAAAACAGATGGCTGCCTCCGTCGACTCGCCTCTCCGGTGATAGATGCGGATGAATTGCGACGTTTCCTCCCAGTCGAAGTGAAGATCCTGCACCCAATCATAACCATTCTGCTCCAACTCCTCTGACCACGTGTCGAGATGGGGAAAGCGCTGGCTGCCCGGAGCGCCGCCGTTGATCCACTCCCGAGTGGTTGGGAAGGCGCGCGACCGCAGACGACCGAAGATCTCTGCGATCGGCAGCAGCAGCCACAACAGCGCCGCCACTCCCCCAGCAGCATGACTGCCTGTCAGTAAGTAGATCGTGAAGTAGCAGCTGAACAAAAACAGCACCAAGCCCAGTCGGCGCAGCCATTTGTGGTCATAGGATCGCAGAGCCCACACCAATACCCAGCAACCAGCTATAAGAAAAAAGGTAGTCATGAGAGAGGGGTGGTGACAGGGCTGATGACCGCCCGGAGTTGATCCTTGCCGCAGAGTCCGGCGGGGTTCAACCCTTCACTTTCTCAAAGATCGCAACATGCCGATCAATCGTCTTCTGGATCCGCGCATTCACAACGCGGGAATCGTCATTCGTGATCGATTTGCGGAGTTTGAGGCCTGCTTTCTCCAGCGCTTCGATGGCCTGTGCATGCTCGCGGTCGAAGTAGCTAGTGATCATCAGCCGACCATCCTCGTCGAGTTTCGCCGCTGCCTGCTCGAAGATCTCATCCCAGATGCGATCGCCATGCCAGTAGTTCTGATGCCGGAGAAAGATGAGGTCCGCCTCACCCTCAAGCTCGCTCAGCTGGTCGAGCTTTGTGGCGTCGTCGTGGAGGAAGCCGATGTCAGTTTCGAGGGTATCCGAAGACTTCCCCTTTCCAGCGAAGCGCAGCTGGGCATCCGCAATTTCGCGCGCGCGAATGTCGATGCCACGAAAACGGACTTTCCTGAGATCGTCAGTGAGCGGATCCTCGCCAAGCTTGCTGACAAAATCGATCAGCGTCTCCGTCTCATGGCTGGCCCCGCAGGCGAGGTTGAGAATGCGGGCTTCGTCTTTCTCCGCCAGAGAGCGCTGCAGAGAGGCCACCTGCCCATCACTCGCCTCACGCAGCAGCTCCTGCAGCTTATGCAGGTCAGCAGTGGTGCGTTTCGCGAAGTCAGAGGCCATGGGGGAATGAAAACCGGGATTACGCGGCGCGCAAGGGGGCGGAGTCTTTGAATGGATCATCCACGAATTTCACGAATTTCACGAATTACTGTCTAGGTAACGCCCCTCGGATCGCCCTTACTTCGCATGGAAGAACGGAGCCTTTCGATGAAAACTTAATCACACAACTCCCAAACGAAGACCCCAGCTATCCGCGAATCTAAATCAGAAATCTCCTAAATTCCCAGATCCCTTCCACACAGACTCCGCACTCAGGAATTCGTGTAATTCTAATAATTCGTGGATTCTAACCACAAAGACTCCGTGCTCTAGAACCCGCGTCATCCCGCCTGCCCTGCGAAGCTCGTAGAGCGAAGAAGGGTGGATTCTCACCGCGAAGACTCCGCGCATCAGGCTATCCGCACGCTGCGCTTTTTGTTCAACTTGAGGACAGCCCCGGCAGCTGGAGCCGGCTCAGCCTTCGGGTCAGTCAGTTTTTCGCCATCGATCTGAATGCTGCCCTGCTGGATGAGACGGCGCACGTCTGAACCGGACTTCGGCTCCTCGATAGAAGCAAAGGCGGCCTGGACGATCCCCAGCAAATCCTGACGATCAGCGGGTAGGGCAAAACTCGGAAGCTCTACTTCGTCAAGATTCCCCCGATTGTTCCAGTTCGCGAGGGCCGCGTCCGCTGCCTCCGCACCGTGGTAGCGGGCCGTCAGCGCCGCTGCCAGATTCTTCTTCGCCTCCAGCGGGTGCGCATCTGCCGCGATCTCCTCGCCCAGGAGCAGGATGGAGTAGCGGTGCATCAGTTCGTCAGAGACACTCATCACCTTACCAAACATCTCGCCCGCCGGCTCGGTGATGCCGACGTAGTTATTCAGACTCTTAGACATCTTCTGCACGCCGTCGAGGCCTTCGAGGATCGGCAAACACATGACGACCTGCGACTCCATGCCCTCTGACTTCTGCAGATCGCGACCAACGAGGATATTAAACAGCTGGTCCGTGCCGCCCAGCTCGACATCCGAACGGACCTCCACCGAGTCCCAGCCCTGGACGATGGGATACTGGATCTCGTGCAGGCGCACCTCCTGGTCGTTGGCGATGCGGTTCTTGAAGTCCTCACGCTGCAGCATCTGCTGCATAGTGACGCGGGCATTCAGCTGAATCACCTGCGAGAAGGACATTTTATCGAACCACTCGCCGTTGAAGACGACCTCTGTCTTTTCCCGATCCAGGATGCTGAAGGCCTGCTCCTTATAGGTTTCTGCATTGGCGAGGATATCCTCGCGCGAAAGAGGTGGACGTGTCTTCGAACGTCCAGTGGGATCTCCGATCTGAGCCGTGAAGTCACCAATGATCAGCACCGCCTGGTGCCCCAGCTCCTGAAACTGGCGCAGTTTTTCGAGCACGACACTATGGCCGAAGTGGAGATCAGGAGAGGTAGGATCGACCCCCAGCTTGACGCGCAGAGGCGCCCCCTTCTCCAGTTTCTTCAGCAGCTCCTTCTCGCTCAGGATCTGAGCGCAACCACGAGTGAGAATAGAAAATTGTTCGGCGGCGGATTTCATAGGGCTGAAGGGGATGGTGCTGGCTTTTGCGCGCACCAAACATCCATCCCCCGCCATCGGCAAGGGGCAATCACCCCGCACCCGTTACGGCAGCGGCTTCACACGGATCGTTTTGAAGAAAACGACGCTCTCTGGATCGTGGGCCTGGATACCGAAGGTCCCGCTGGAGAGCTTCCGTCCGGCGAACTTTTCCTGAAAATCTGCTGGATCCTCTGTGTAGTCGACGAGCTGCTTGCCGTTCACGAAGGTCTCAATCTTCTTCCCGTTCACTCGAATCTTGTAATCAAACCACTCTCCATCTGCATGAGGGGCGGCTTCCAGAACTTTGTCCGCTGGCTTGGGATCAAACTTTTTCGTGCCCTCATGGAAGACGAGGATGTTCCGAACGTTGTAGATACTACCCGTTTTCTTCGGATCCTTGTGAGAGGCGTTCACCTGAGCCTCATAGCCGACAGACGGCCAGCCCTCTTCCTGAAATTTGGTATGGAAGAAGATCCCGGCGTTGGCGTTCGGCTGAGTTTTGGCAACGACATGGAGCTCAAAATTCGTGAAATTCGCATTCGCCACCTCTCCTGAGTAGAACAGGTGATTGCGAGCACCATCGACTTTCATCACTCCATCAACAACAGAGAAAGAACTCTCATTTTCCAGATTTTCCGTCCATCCTGAGAGGTCTTTTCCGTTGAACAGGTCAATAAAGCCATCGTCAGCCGCGCTAGCGGGTCCTTCGGCCTGAGGGGCACAACTTACGGACAAAAGGAGCGCTGCGCTAAGAGCGGAGAGAGAAATCGGTGAAATCTTCATAGATCGAAAGAGGTAGCTGCGAAATGAGGAATAGAAAGTGCGCGATAACGTATCAACGAGTTTTCTGTAGAAACAGCATTATCGAAAGAATCCGGTTGCCTTGCAGCGGGGGGCGGTATCTGTATGCACATGGAATTCCCCACTCTCAAGATTGGTCTGGCGGGCTTTGGCAACGTTGGTGCCGGCGTCTTTAAGAACATCGAGAAAAACCGCTCTCTCCTGCGTGAACGCACGGGCAAAGACCTACAGATCACTCGCATCGTCGTCCGCGATCCCAGCAAGCCCCGCTCGGTCACCCTGCCGGAGGGCATCGTCTCCACCAACCTCGACGATATCATCAACGATGCGGATGTAGACCTCGTGGTCGAGCTGATCGGGGGGATTGATCGTGCCTTCGATTTCGTCAAATCCGCTCTGGAGGCAGGAAAAATCGTCGTGACAGGAAACAAAGCCCTCCTCGCTGAGCGCGGGCAGGAGCTTTTCGCGATCGCCAATCAGCACAATCGGCCGATCTTCTATGAGGCAGCCGTTGCTGGGGGTATCCCCATCATCAAAACGGTGCAGGAGTCGCTCGTCGGCAATCACATCCAATCGGTCTTCGGGATTATCAACGGCACCTGTAACTACATCCTCACGCGCATGACAGAGGCGGGGCTGGATTACCCCGAGGCCCTGGAAGAGGCCAAGCAGCTCGGTTATGCAGAGGCTGATCCGACGCTCGACATCAACGGCTGGGACGCCGCGCACAAGGCGATCATCCTCGCCTCGCTCAGCTATGGATGCTGGGTGCCCGCAGATGAGGTCCACGTGGAGGGCATCGAGTCCATCCGGAGCGAGGACATCCACTTCGCCGAGACTCTCGGCTATCGCATCAAGCTTCTGGGCATCATTCAGCTACACGAGGAGTCAGGGGCCATGGAGGTGCGGGTGCAGCCCTCGCTGGTGGCGAAAGACCACATCCTCTCCTCTGTTAAAGGTGCCTTCAATGCCATTATGGTGAAGGGAGATGTCGTCGGCGAGACGCTCTTTTACGGATCCGGGGCCGGTCAGGACCCTACCTCCAGCTCAGTCATCGGGGACATCGCCGATGCAGTCGCCCGCATCGACAGAGAGCAGGGTTCCGGCTTCATCACTCACGAACTCTACGGGAAACTCATCCCCGTGGCGGAAACGGTCTCGAAATACTACATCCGCCTGCAGGTGGACGACCATCCGGGGGTGCTGGGAGAGATCGCCACCATCCTCGGCAAGCACGATGTCGGTATCCTCTCGGTCATCCAACCGGAGGACCACGAGGAATCACACGCGCCGATCGTCCTCATGCTGCATTACGCCGAATTCGGGCGCGTGCAGGAGGCACTGGCTGAGATCCGCCAGAAGGACGCCGTGCAGGGTGAACCTGTCGTCATTCGCGTTGAAGATTTAAGCTAGCGCCTTATCCTTCGCCTCTCACTTTCTCCCTCTCCCTAAGAATCTATGGAATACGTTTCAACTCGTGGCGCTTCTGACCCGGTCGGATTTTTCGATGCTTTCTCCGCCGGGCTGGCTCCTGATGGAGGCCTCTATGTGCCGAAAAACCTCCCCCTGCTGCCCAGCTCTCTGCTCGTGGAGGAGGAGCCCCTTCCCTACGCTGCTCTCGCCTGGGACTTCTTATCTCTGTTCGACACGGATCACGATCCTGAAGTGCTCTCAGACCTCATTGATCGCAGCTACGGCAATTTCAGCGATACCATGAGCGCCCCGCTCCAGCAGCTGGATGATGATCTCTACGTGCTCGAGCTTTTCCATGGCCCGACCCTAGCTTTCAAGGACTTCGGCCTGCAACTGATCGGCAACCTCTTCGAAGATCAGATCGCCCGCACCGGCACCCCGCTTAATGTCCTGGGTGCGACCTCCGGTGACACCGGTTCTGCCGCCATCCATGGCCTGGCGAACAAGAAGGGTGTGAACGTGTTCATTCTCTATCCAGAAGGCCGCATCTCTGAGCTCCAGGAGCGTCAGATGACCTGCACGGAGGCTGACAACATCTTCCCCATCCCCATCCAGGGCACCTTTGACGATGGTCAGGCGATCGTGAAGGAGCTGATGAACGATCTGTCCTTCAAAAAGGAGATGCGCCTCTCAGCCGTCAACTCGATCAACATCGTGCGCATCCTTGCCCAGTGTGTTTACTACCTCCACGCTTACACGCAGCTGCCACAGAGCGCCCGTGACTCGGTCAACTTCATCGTGCCGACCGGCAATTTCGGCAACGTCTTCGCTGGCTGGCTCGTGCATCAGATGGGTCTCCCGGTCGACACCTTTGATGTGTCGACGAACCAGAACGACATTCTCTTTCAGCTGTTTAAAACGGGCAAATACAGCCCGGGCAAGGTGACGCCGAGCCACGCTCCATCCATGGACATCCAGGTGGCCTCCAACTTCGAGCGCTTCCTTTACTATCATAACGAAAAAAACGGTGCTCAGACGAAGGCGATGATGGAGGAGTTCAAACGCTCCGGCGGTCTTGAGATTCCGAATTTCAACGCCTCCAACTTCACCGCTACCCGCACCACGGACGAAGACATCGTCGAGAACATCCGTCTCGTGAAAGAAGCTTACGACTATGTCGTCTGCCCTCACACCGCCTGCGGTTTTCAGCAGATCCCGGAGAACGAGACCAACGTCATCCTGGCGACAGCGCACCCTGCCAAGTTCCCCGATATCATCGAAGACGCCATCGGCGAACGCCCGACATCTCCCGTGCTTGAGAAGCTGAAGACGAAGGAAAAGGTCACCTATCCAGTCGAGGCAACACCCGAAGCGGTTCGCGCGTTTCTGGTGGAGAATGGGGTTTAGCGGATTGGCAGCTGTTAGACGGCTGCTAAACAACGATCCGGTCGCCTGAGGGGCGGCAACCACTGGGAAGTGGGGTTTTCTTACCCCGCTGCAGAAGTTGTGCACAGGCATGAGAAACAGCGGTTAGAAAACCGCTACTCCCAGAACGCCGCTGCCACCGTCATTCACCGCCTCGGGCTTCGCTGTGGGACTGAAGTCGCGGATGGCAGCTGGCTCGACCATAATTTGGAGGCTGTTGATGGCGCAGATGCCCCACCCCAACTTGAGCCAAAGGCAATAGGTGCCATCTCATGACAAACACCTTGTCGCTGGGGAATGGAAGACTATCCTTTTCCCATGCTCCAGCGATTCGTTCTTTTCACATTCGTTTTCGGACTGGTTTTCCACGAAGTCGAATCCAAAGAGGTTGAACCACTGCTCGCGGCTGAAGTAGACGACCTGCATGCGAAGTTGCTAAAGTGTCAGGAGTTGAAACACCTTCACATCCGGTATCTTGGATTCGCTGGCAGGCGGCGAGGAGATAGCGGAATGTTTAGAGGAACGACTGGCTCCTGGAAAATCACGTCCAAAGACCTGAGGGTTCGTGGATGGGCGGTAATCTCTTTAAGACCAGAACCGCTTAACGGGTCAGTTCCAATTGACCTTGGATATGGCCAGAAACGCTTCCTTGTAGTAAGCGACAGTAACGGCTTGATAAGCGGGAGGGAGGGTAAATCTGACATCGAATTCACGCAATTCATTGCGAAATCACTGATGGGCATTGAGCTTCCAATCGCTGACAAATCATGGGAAATCCCGATCCCTGGGAATTGATTATGCTGGTTCTTCTGAGAGAATTAGTCACCACATCGCAACGAAGCAGTTACCCGTTCCCGGCGATTTTCCTGACAGATGTTTATCTCAATCAAGCCTGTTAGCTCAGAAAAAACTTCTCATGCAGTTATTAACTAGCGCTGGTCGCGGGAAAGCACCCACCATCTGACATCCGCCACAGCATCCCAGAAATGGCCCATTTTGATTGTCCCCAAGAATTGTCAGAGGTGATCAGCAACGACAACATAACCTTATGCTTGCAGAGTTTCATTAGTTTTTCTCAACCGTATGGGCGGACAGCCCCAGCGCTGGGAGTTACTGACGCCCTGTTCCTTTTGGCGGTTTTATTTTTTATTGTTGCTAAGGCAGCTCGACGAGGCCGGATTAGAAAAACGTTTAATTGGCTCGCTCTTATCACTCTAATCCTCTGTCTAGTTCATCTAGCGACGAAAACTAATTTTTTCGGGATGTATCCCCCTTGATATGCGTTTTCTGCACCCTGTGAGATTGCCCATTCTTCCGCTCCTAACGGGGCCATAACTAGCACCGTTCGCGCTATGGATGAGCGACTTCAGTCGCGGATGGCCCAAGTCGCAGACCGATAATGACACAGACAATGCCCAGCCCACGCGTGCACTGAAGTTATCCAGCAGCCAACCGCCGCCGCATTTCGTAGCTCACGATACTCAAGGTATGCAGAGCAGCGGTCTCACTGCGCAGAATAATATCTCCCAGCGACAAGGGGGCAAAACCAGCTTCATAAGCCGCTGCCAGCTCCTCCGAGGTAAAATCACCCTCTGGTCCGATAAGGATCGATGCCGTGGCATCTTCCTGCTCTAACGCGGGTAACTGAAGAGCCTCTAGCGCCTGTGCTCGCTCATCGATCGCGCCAACAATCTTCCAACTGGTGCCGGCTTCCGGCGATTGCAGAAACCCCGCCACCGTCGTAGGCGCGCTGATGTGCGGCATCCAGTTCTGACCACATTGTTTGCAGGCCTCAAGGGCGACCCGCTGCCACTTCTCCTGCTTCTTCGCAGCATCACGATCGCGCAGCTGCACAATGGTGCGCTGGGTGCAGAGAGGGACGATGTTCGTCACGCCTAGCTCGGTAGCCTTCTGGATGATCAGGTCCATGGTCTTTCCCTTCGGTATCGCCTGAGCGAGCGTCAGCTGCTGTGATGGTCGCGGGCTGAGCCGCGCGTCTCCCAGACTCAGCTCGACACTGCGTCGAGAACTGCTGATGATGGCAGCCGTTGCAGAGCGCCCCTGACCATCAAAAAGCGTCACCTCAGTGCCCTCCCGATTCCTCATCACATCATGGGAATGATGCGCTTCGTCGCCGGAGAGAGCGAAATCCCCGGCATTCCAGCTCTCAGGAGGGATGAAGAAACGTTGACCGGCGGGCATAGCAATGAAAACAGCAGAGGGATCACTCTCCGATCCGATACAATGCCTCTTTCGTGCGCAGGATCAATGAATCTCCCAGCACCGCTGGAGAAGCCATAAAACCCGCTTCCAGCGTGTTCTTCGAGAGCTCCTGAAAGGCCTCCCGACTGGGTGCGAAAACGGTGGTTTCCCCCTCCTCGGAGAACGCATAGACCGCCTCAGGTGTCGCCAGCAAGGAAGCCGAATAGGTGCCCCCGATCCTCTCAGCCCAGAGTTTCTCTCCAGACTGAGCATCGATAGCGGAGAGAACGCCGCCCTCGGCAAAATACAGGACGCCCCCGTGGAGCACCGGTGTCGAGCGACGCGGGGTCCGCTGAAAAACAGACCAGGCGATGTCTTCCTCCGTCACCGCGCCCTTCAGTTTCGGACTGAGGTCAACCGCATGAATGATCGGTTTGCCAAGCCCTGTGTTAATAAGGACTCGCTCGTTCACTGGGTCATAGACTGGTCGCGATGAAGGGGTGAACTCCTTGAAGGCCAGGCTCCAGATCTCCGCCCCGCTGACGGGATCATAGCTCTGAGCGCCCTTCGATCCGACGCTGATCAGTTGCCTCGTTTCACCCACCGACACGAGCAGCGGGGTGATGTAGGCCTTGCGGAAGTCGCCGGCATTCGTAGGAAAGCCTGTTTCCTCCTCGATGTCTCCGAAGTCAGTCGAGCGGTGGGTGATCCAGCGCGTAGCTCCCGTCAACTGATCGAGACAGGCGGTGTATTGGAGATCCGCTGCGTCAAAGGTAAGGAGGATTGTGCCTCCCTCGCCCTCAATGACAGAGGAAGCGGGCCCCCGCCAGTGACTGGCAGGCAGATCGGTGCGCCGCCAGATTTCTGCGTAAGTCTCTGTATCCAGACAGAAAGTGCCATAGCTGCCGAAATGCAGATAGGCACGGCCATCGACGATCGCGCCGGTGCAGCTGGCGTAGGTATTCACCTCGTTGTTGAGGATCTCTGGATTATCTGTCGTGCGAAGGCGTCGGCGCAGCAGCTGATCACCGGATTTTCCATCGACGACGATGACATCCATCCAGTAACCCTCCGGATGAGCCGTCGTGATCCAGACCTGCTCCCGCTGATCGACGAGTGGGGTAGACCAGCCTCGGCCTTCTATCGGGACCTTCCAGCTGACGTGAGACTCTTCATCCCACTTCTGCGGGAGGCTGCGGTCTGAGAAACGATCTGAATCAGGGCCATGCAGCTCAGGCCACTGCGCCGAAGCCGCACCACAGCTGAGAACAAAGGCGACTACGCCACGGAGAATTCGATTCGTGTCCATCTCCTTAGCTTTCCGCTTCTCTCCGGAAAGACTAGATGAAAAACATACATCATCATGGCGTCGAGCATGAATAATAAGAAACCTATACCGCCAGGAGTTCGGAGGAAGTGGCACAGCTAGTGCTACGCATTAAGTCCTGACCGCTTTATTTAATAGGGAGGAAATGATATGAACACATTGGAATGTGAATTGGAGAATGCGCTCCAGAAACTCATCGAGTTAACGGACGCCACTGAAGGTTTTAAAGGAGAGAATGCTAATGCGAATGCCGGAACCAGTCGCCATCACAGAAAAGCGGCGTGGCTGAAAGAGTGCGATCAGGAAAGCTCTACCGGCCCGATCGATGCTGAGCTTTTGCGGTCGTGGGCATCCCATTTTGTTGCCACCGGGAGCCAACCCCTCTCCACAAACGAGGATCATACAGAAGTGCAGACCGAGCAGCTGATCGAAAGATTTGGCCAGACCTGTCTCGCTACGGCACTGTCTATGGAGGAGCCTCACAATCGCTTCCTTCAGGATCAGAGTGAGGTCCGACTCAACCGGCTCAATACGGACCTGAATCACAATCTGCAACTCGTCAGAGGAGTGCAACGCGCTCACTCGCAGCGCATGAGCGATGATGCCTTTCAGCGTCGGCGCTCCTGAGGCCCGAGCCAGATGACGTCAGCGAATGAATTCGCTGGTCCCTACCTGGAACGATGTAAGCGAGGGAGGTGCGAATTTATTCGCATGCCTCAAGCCTGGCCGTTCAGCTTCATGGCGTGTGTAGAAGAACGTTCTTGTGGCTGCGGCAGACAGTGGCTTGCCTGTGGACAGGTCCACGCCGTTACCGGCGCGGCTACGGGGTTGATAAAGAGTCGTAGCCGCGGATATGAATCCGTGGAACGGCGAAACGGGGGGCTGCGGCTGACAGTGGCTT
>JAHDFZ010000009.1:0-3911 GCA_020627905.1 Verrucomicrobiota bacterium | reverse complement strand
CCACGCCGTTACCGGCGCGGCTACGGGGATGATAAAGAAAAGAGTCTGCTCATGATGTAGCCGCGGATGTGAATCCGTGGAACGGCGAAACGGGGGGCTGCGGCAGACAGAGGCTTGCCTGTGGAGAAATCCACGCCGTCACCGGCGCGGCTACAGGGATGATAAAGAAAGGGGTCTGCTCCTGATGTAGCCGCGGATATGAATCCGTGGAACGGCGAAACGGGGGGCTGCGGCAGACAGTGGCTTGCCTGTGGACAAATCCACGCCGTTACCGGCGCGGCTACGGAGTTGTGGTCACGGGCTAAACAAATGGAGATCGCCAAGTCAGATTGCCAATGGTAAGGGAGGGGCTACCCCCCTATACAATCGTAACCTTGCGGAAATCCTCTCAGGCGTCTTCCTCAACAAACAGTTCCATGACGAAGCGGTTGTCGAATTTGCCGCCATTGTGCTCGTCACAGCACTTGCCGCAGGCTCGACCTAGTTTGGGCCGCCGAGCATAGCGATTCTCAGACTTACAGTGAGGGCAGCGCAGAATCCACTTCCGGCGTTGTCGCGTCTTATAGAGCTTGGCCCACGGCAGACTGTGGGTGGCCGACTCACCGGGGATACCGACCTCATCACAAGCTTCCTGCCATTCCGGCCCGTGCGGAAGAATGCCATCCCCCCAGCGCTCATAGGCGATAAGATGTGCCAGTTCGTGGCGCATGGTTCGGCTGAGTTCGATAGAGCGACGCGGCTCCTCCATCAGGAAGTAAAGACCGGGATGCAACTCGATCCTTCTTTTCCTGGGGAAGGCCCGTCCAGCAGTCGTCTTGAGCCGAGGATTGAAGGTTAGCTCCGTCGTGCCCAGTTCGGGCTGCATATCCAGCTCACTGATAAGATACTGCATCTCCTCAGCGAGGGCTGCCGTCTTCTGGCGAAATGCCTGAAATTCCTCATCCGTCATCGGACCTTCCTAGATCTTTGGCTTGCCGGCGTTCTTATCGAGAATGCGGAGCCTTTCGCCCTCGGTATTCACGAAAGAATTGGCCGGTATGCTTTCCATGAGGAACACGTTCGCCCCGATTGTCGTGTTTTCGCCGATCACGGTCTCCCCCCCCAGGACGGTCGCATGAGGGTAGATCACGACATTCGACTCCACGTCGGGATGTCTTTTGTTTCCTTTCACGACACGTCCGTTCTCGTCTTTCGGGAAGTTTTTCGCTCCAAGTGTGACCCCATGATAGAGCTTCACGTGGTCACCGATCCGGCAGGTCTCGCCGATCACGACACCCGTCCCGTGGTCGATGAAGAAATGAGAGCCGATCTGAGCCCCCGGATGGATGTCAATGCCAGTGAGGTTGTGGGCATACTCGGTCATGATCCGCGGAATCAGCGGCACATCCAGAGCGTAGAGAGAATGGGCGCAGCGCTGAATGGCGATCGCCTCAATGCAGGGGTAGGCGAGGATGATTTCGTCAAAATTCTGCGCGGCCGGATCTCCATCGTAGGCCGCCTGCACATCTGTCCAGAGAAGCCGACGGATTTTCGGAAAGTCCTCAATAAACTTGCACACGAGATTCCGAGCGCTCGACCGCACACTATCGGCGCAGGCGGACTCCTCTCCATCACGGAACCGTATGCATTTGGCGATCTCATGATGCAGGGTCTCGATCAATTGATCGATCCGCTCACTGGTGATCATCTCCAGCTCCTCAGCAGCGATCGGTGATTCCTCCAGATAGCCGGGGAAAAGCAGCTGCAGCATCTCCCGGCAGAGTTCTTCGATCGTCCGCTTGGATGGCAGGCTTTCTGTGTCAGAAAGCCGATTGATCCCCCCGATCTCAGAATACGAGTGCAGCAGGGAATCAACGAGAGAGCGAAAAGAGCAGTCCATAAATAGGGGGTAACGACAAAAAATTTCACCGCACCCAAGCAGGAAAAGCACGGGGGAACAAGGGAGTTCTCATTGCAAAGCTCATGTTTCGGAGGTTCCGTTGCCTACCGATTTCCATGAGTCTGCCCACTCTTGCTCCCGAAACTTCCTTTATCAGCGCGATTGCTCAAAGCGGCGCCGAGCTCGTGCGGCGCTCCCCTGCTGTCCTCCAGCTCAATGTCGGTCGGCTCTGCAATCTCACCTGCACGCATTGTCATGTGAATGCCGGGCCCAAACGCAAGGAAATCCTCCAGCCGGAAACCAGAGACCGCATCCTCGACTGGTTCGAACAATCGGACATCCACACCCTCGACCTGACCGGCGGCACACCGGAGATGATCCCCGGTTTCCGCGATCTGGTCGAACGCGTCCGATCCTTTGATCGACCTCGCAGGATCATGGATCGGCTGAATGCGACCATCATCAACGAACCGGGCTTCGACTGGGTGGCTGAGTTTCTTGCCGATAACGAAGTTGAGATCATTGCCAGCATGCCCTGCTACCAGCCCGAAAACGTCAATGCACAGCGCGGCGAAGGTGTTTTCGACCGCAGCATTGCCGCGTTCCAGAAGCTGAATGAACTGGGCTATGGGAAGAATCCGAGTCTCCCACTGACCTTCGTCTACAATCCCGGCGGCGCTTTCCTCCCCCCTCCTCAGGCAGATCTGGAGGCAGACTACCGGCGCGAGATGCGCACCCACTTCGGCATCGAGTTCACCCAGCTCTTCTGCCTGACAAACATGCCGATCTCCCGTTTCGCCAGCTACCTCAAACGCCATGGGGAATACGAGGCCTATCTGCAGCTGCTGCGCGAGAGCTTTAATCCCTCGACTGTAGATGGGCTCATGTGCCGCGATACCATCAGCGTCAGTTGGGAGGGACACGTCTTCGACTGTGATTTCAACCAGATGCTCGACATGCCGACGGGGGAAGACCATCAATTTCTCTGGGATCTGGATGTCACAACCTTTCAGAACACACCGATCGCGCTGGCAGACCATTGCTTCGGCTGCACCGCCGGAAGCGGAAGTTCCTGTGGCGGCGCCCTCGAAGACTGAACCTTTTCTCTTACTCTCCTACCATGAAGACCGAATCAATCGTCTCCGAGCGCTATGCAGCCGGAGCCAAAGAACAGGAAGCCGCCCTCTGCTGTCCCGTTGACTATGACCCTCGTTTCCTCGAAGTCATCCCGCAGGAGGTAATTGATCGGGACTACGGCTGCGGCGACCCCAGCCGCCACGTTAATTCCGGAGAGACCGTGCTCGATCTCGGGAGCGGCACGGGGAAAATTTGTTTCATCGCCAGTCAGGTGGTAGGAGAAAAAGGCCATGTGATCGGGGTAGACATGACTGATGACAAGCTCGCAGTCGCCAGAGAGAACGCACCGATCGTCGCCGAGCGCACCGGCTACTCCAACGTCGAGTTTCGCAAAGGCCGGATCCATGACCTGGCGCTGGATCTGGATCTTGCCGGGGGACTGATCACGACCTCCCCTCCGGATTCCGTGAGCGGCTACCTCCAGCTGGAGGAACAGCTGGATGAGCTTCGCCGAACACGCCCGCTCATCGGGGACGACTCTATCGATACCATCGTGTCGAACTGCGTCCTGAACCTCGTGGGCAAGGACAAACGCCAGCAGATGTTCGCCGAACTATTCCGCGTGCTCAAAGACGGGGGCCGAGCTGTCATTTCAGATATCGTTAGCGATGAAGAGGTCCCGCAGGAGCTGCAGGATGATGCCGATCTATGGAGTGGGTGCATCTCAGGTGCCTTTGTGGAGGAGGAGTTCCTGCAGGCATTTCTCGATGCCGGCTTCCAGGGAGTGCGCATCCTCGAATTTGATGAGGAACCCTGGCAGACAGTCAAGGGGATCGAATTCCGCAGCATGACAATCGAGGCGACTAAGCGGGTCGACCGCACAATGCTCGACCTGAATCAGGCAGTCATTTACAAAGGTCCGTTCGCTCGGGTGACGGATGATGCCGGACAGGTG
>JAHDFZ010000232.1 GCA_020627905.1 Verrucomicrobiota bacterium | reverse complement strand
AAGGAGATGAACGTCGATCCAGAGAAGGTGTGGATTGACCATGCCGAGGAACAGACTGTCGAATCGATCCTCGATGCCGGGTATTGGGCTGGGATGACTCTTTACCCCATCACCAAATGCTCCCCGCGCCGAGCCGTGGATATCTTGGAGAAATATGGATCTGAGCGACTGTTGGTGAATTCGTCAGCTGACTGGGGACCGAGCGATCCGTTCACGCTGCAGGAATGTGTGCTGGAGTTCCGCAGTCGCGGACACAGCCTACAGGAGGCGATTGAAATTTTTCACAATAATCCATGCCGCTTCCTTGGTCAGAACAAGAAGTTCGATATCAAACCCATTTCGGTTTCGACCGAGGGGTAGCGGTGTTTGGGCTGGGAGTGGGCCACAGAAGCGAGATCGAGGGTCTAGCATCCCCTTTCCTTCTGGCGTGAGGGGTGTTACGCGAGGGAAAGGCCGCTTGGCTTCTGGGACAGGGACTGGAAAGTCCCTGTTCCGGAGCTTGCAGCGCCACGAGTAGGCTAACTCCAGTGCAGCGATCTCCCTGGGACCGCCGACGTCCTCGTCGGCATGGCGAAGACTCCGGGCGACTAGCACTAGCCCCTTTTAGTGAATGTCACCGAAGCTCTTTTAAAAAAATCCTTCGTAGATGTTCTAGAATTTTTATCATCGACGGTCTGCATTTCGCTAATTAATGGAACTCTTGGCGCAGTGCTATCCTTCATCTCCTTCAGGGCTGGAAACATAGCGGCGAATTTTCTCTGAATCCAAAAAATCTAACGCTAGTTTCCTCAGTATCTCCGCCTTTTCAGGATTTCCTGTTGCTTGAAATGCGTCCATTGAGCTGATAATTGATGACTCAAACCTCCTTGTCGCCATTTTCTCAAGGTCACGTCTTGCTTCGACCGTAGCCTCAAAGCCTCCCGATGCCATCATGAAGATCAGCTTTGGGTCTGGCTCGTATCTTACCACTGTAGAATACCGATTGGCCCTGATAAGAGCGCTTCTGCCGAAGAGATACATTCTCTCAGCAAGCTCCGGGTATTGTTCTTCAATGGTCGCAAAAAGATCAGCGGATCTAGGATCCTCATCTAACCACTCGTTCATCGCAAACACCGTTTGGAGGTCGATGCGCTCTTCGATGCTCGGCTCTTGATTTTCTTTCTTCAATTCACTAAGCCGTCGTTCGAGCATGTCGCGATGTCTTTGCAGACTCTCCATTGCTGGCGGGTATCTCTTTGCAGCTCGATGCCAGTCATAAGTCAAGTTATCGACGTAAAGAAAAAAAACGTTTGGGCGGAAGCTGCTGATGTCGGAAAACATTCTTTTGTGAATTGCATAAGCATCCTTGAATTGCCCTGCTTCAACGAGATCGCGCGCCTCATGAAATGACTTTGCGGGTTCCAAAGAACGGTCATACGGACGCTCATCGTTTTCTGCAAGTAAGGGCCCTAAAAGCAAAGACACAAAAAGAATCAATTTCGCCGTGAATTTCATTAAATAAACAATAGTCACTTACTTTCAGCGCAAGGAATACATAAACGCTGCTGTCGACAGAGTCATTGTTGGAACACGCCTGATCAAGGCTTTTTCGCAAACCAGGACAGTCCCAAGACAAACACATGCGCGAATATATTCCACCCGATGTTCACTCTCCCTCCCCAAAGGAGGGCTACAAAGCCCTCCCTCCGGAACACAAAAAAGCCCGTCTCCAATCGGCTTGGAGACGGGCTGATTGAAATCGGGCGTTTCCCGTCGGGATCAGCCTTGAGCGTAATCGCTCATCGTAGCGACGATGATGGCGACGCTGACGGCACCAGCATCGGGTTTGCCAATGGACTTCTCACCAAGCGTCTTGGCGCGGCCCATGGTGGCGATCATGTCTTTGCTGGCCTCTTTTCCTGCTTCGGCAGCTGCAGCTACCGAAGCGAGGGCCTCGCTGACAGGAGAACCCGTCACCTCTTTGGCCTTCTCAGCTGCTGGTGCGAGGGCATCGACCATGGTTTTGTCGCCTGGCTTGGCGCCACCGCGAGACATGACAGCGTCTACACCTTCCTGAAAGAAAGAGGCTACCTGCTCGCCACCGAACGTATCGGCATCGCCGAGGGACTTGCCACCGGAGCGAAAGAAGGTGCCGAAAATCGCACCAGATGCGCCACCCATGGTCGACATCATGGCGGTGCCGACGCCTTGGAACACCTTGGCAACAGTGGGGAATTCTTTCTCAGCCAGCGCTTCTTTGACGGCGGTCATCCCGCGCTCCATCCCGACGCCGTGGTCGCCGTCGCCAAGGGCGCGGTCTGCATCGGTGAGGATGGGCTCGGACTCGATGATCTTGTCAGCGACTGAGAGCATCATATCGCGAACTTCGTTAATGGTAAGAGTGTCTTTTGACATGGTTGTGAGGGTAGAAAGGGTTGAGTGAGAGGCGGTTTAAGCTCCGTAACGTCCCTCCATCTTGGAGTAACAGACGGACTGGCAGGGCATATCCCAGAGCGGCTTGAGTTCGTCATCGAGACGAGTAACGGAGAAGGAAATGCCGGACATCTCCTGACAGGTGACCAATGGACCGACAATGGTGTCGTAGATTTTCACGCCTCGTTCCTCGAGATACGCCTTGGCGATCTTCAGTCCGATGAGCAGCTCCATCATGGTGGTAGCTCCCAGGGAGTTGACGAAGAGCACGACCTCATCGCCTTCAGCGAGAGCAGCGACGTCTTCATCCTTTTCAAAATCCTCGACGAGGAGATCGAGCATCTTCGGGACGAGCTCATCCGCGCTAGCCATCGGGATTTCGGCAACACCAGGCTCTCCGTGGATCCCCATCCCGAGACCGATTTTGTCCTCATCGATCTCAAAGGTTGGCTTCCCGGTCGCCGGAATAGACCCCGGGGTCATCGAAACGCCGACGGAACGAGTCTGGAGCGATGCCTTCTGCGCTACGGCAGCCAGCTCCTGCAGAGATCCTGCCGTCTGCGAGGCAGCACCAGCGAGTTTGACGATCGGCACGAGGCCAGCTACACCGCGTCGCTTGCCCTTCTCGGTTGGAGGAGCTGAGCAGACGTCATCGCAGATGAGAACGGTTTCGACCTCGATGTCTTCATCGTCAGAAAGCTCAGCACCGATGTCGAAGTTCATCACGTCACCAGCATAGTTGCCATAGAGATACAGAACCCCTTTTCCTTTATCGACTTCCTCGGTCGCTTCGAAAACGATGTTTGGTGGAGGAGCGGCAAAGATGTCTCCACAGGCTGCTCCGTCTGCCAGGTTCCGACCGACGAGGCCATGATAGATCGGCTCGTGTCCGCTACCGCCCCCTACGAGCAGGGCGACTTTCCCATCAGGGATGTCCGTTTTCACAATCGAGCGTGCTCCAACGAGTTTGCATTCGCCGTTGTAAGCGTCGACCAGGCCTTGGACTAACTCATCCGCCACCTTGAGGGGATCGTTAATCAGTTTCTTCATTTTCGTCATGAGTAAAATAGAGGGGTTTGAGCGGGGTGGATCAGATCTGCCCGTGCAGTGTAAGAGAAATCTCAGCTTTTGCCAAGGATGGCAATAGCAAAGTATCGCGCTAGCAGTGGTGCGGACACCTTTTGCCTGAATTGACACATTCGCAGGCCCTAAAATGCCTATTCCTGCGGGATTTCAGCCGACCTTTGCTGATTTGATCGAAAAAGCACCCCTTTCCCGCCGTAGAGATCGCGGTTGCTCGCCTGAAACTCCGCCTTCAGCCGCACGCGGAAGCTGGAGAGATCGACCAGCTGAAAACTGAGCATCTGCCATTGGCCGGTTTGACCATCGTGCTCGATGCCGATGAGCAGGTGGCTGGCATCCTCGGTGACCTTGGAAGTAGCGCGCCGTGGGGTGTAGTAAAAGGTCCGTAAACTGGAGTCCTGTGAGCCGGTCGCGAAGAGCTTGGGATCCAGGTAAACCACCCGCTGGGTCGGCTGATGGAAGGCCCGTAGATCTGGATAACCGCTGCGCTGGACCTTGCCAGCAGCATTCAGAGGGATGCCACACTCCCAGTCCGGGTGGAGGGAAAGCGCCACCAGCAGGGCATCCTCGACATGCCGGCTGACTTCGTTGATGCGTTTCTCCGCACGAACCGGGCTGTCAGGCCGGCTCAGGTCCTGCATGACCTCACTGACAAGGTGGCTGAGGTCCTCGACGAGAGCCCGCTCTTCATGCACATTCTGATCAATGGGAATGATCCGGTTACCGGATACCGATGTGATGAGTTCCGAAAACGGAATCTCCACGGTTCCTCCGTTTTCGGCGGCCAGCTGATCGATCAGCTCCTCGATGGGCGGCTTCTCCTCGACGACGATGACAGGCGCTTTTTTCTGACAAGCGACGAGGGATGCCAGACAGCAGACCCACCATATCGAGGGGCCTAGCGGTCGATTCGGCATATAGCGAAGAGATCTGATAGCTTAGGCAGACGCCTCAACTTCGATCCGAGGCGCATCTGACCAGAGATCCTCCAGAGAATACTGCTCACGCTTTTCATCGTGGAAGATATGCACCATGACATCCACGTAGTCGATGACCATCCACAGGCTTGTGGCGTCTCCCTCGGCACTGCGTGGGCTCTCGTCGACCTGATCGGCCACGTTGGCGCGGACTTCACGCATGATCGCTTTCAGGTGCGGGATCGATGTGCCGCTGCACACGACAAAGAAATCTGACAGAGAGGAGATCCCCCGCAGATCCATCACCACGACATTCTCAGCCTGTATCTCCTGAGCACAGGCAGCACAGGTCTTGGCAAGAGTGAGGGAGTCAGCGGGCATAGCAAATGTCTTACAGTTGGTTCGAACCAGCAGGGCTGGCATGAGGGCGGGTAAAGTGCGCCCATTCTGCGATTTCGCAAGGGAGCATTACTCTCACCTCTTTCGCGCCAGTTGCCCCCCTCCGATTCGGCTGTTACGCACATGCATGATGAGACTCTCGCTCCTAGCCTTCACCCTTCTCAGCCAACTCGCTATCTCGCAGGCTTTTGCTGAGGAAACAAAGCGCCCGAATATTCTTTTCGCCTTCGCCGACGACTGGGGCAAACATGCCGGCGTTTACGGAACACCGTGGGTCAAAACCCCGGCCTTTGATCGCGTAGCGAACGAGGGCGTGCTTTTTGAGAACGCCTTTACCCCGATGGCCAAATGCGCACCGTCCCGTGCGATCACACTCACTGGCCGCCATCTGTGGCAGCTGGAAGAGGCCGGAAACCACATGGCCTATTTCCCCCTGAAATTCCAAACCTGGCCCGAGACCCTGCGTCAGAATGGCTGGAATGTGGGCATGACCGGCAAAGGCTGGGGGCCGGGGACGGCTCGGGACGCCGACGGCAAATACCGCCATCTTATCGGCACCGTCTACAAATCAGAGAAAACCGAGAAGATCGCTGACGGCATCACACTGACCGACTATGCGGCAAATTTTGGGAAATTTCTCGAAACAACGAAAGCAGACGAGCCCTGGTGTTTCTGGTATGGATCGCTCGAACCCCACCGCAAATACGAGTTCGGCGTCGGCAAGCGACTCGGCGGGAAGTCTGTCGATGACATCGACGAAGTGCCCGCCTACTGGCCGGATACTGAAGAAGTCCGTCAGGACATCCTCGACTATGCCTACGAGGTAGAGCACACCGACAAGCATCTGGAGAGAATGATGGCCATGCTTGAAGAGCGAGGCGAGCTGGACAATACCATCATCATCGTAAGCGCC
>JAHDFZ010000231.1 GCA_020627905.1 Verrucomicrobiota bacterium | reverse complement strand
GGATCGCTCAAATCAAAACTGTTTCCTGACTTTCACGGAAGGCGAATGCAGTCGAGCTGAGCAACTTCGCTGCGATGAAACTGTATTGCTTCCTACGAGGCTAGTTCCTCTGCAGCTGAGTGACCGAGCTTATGGTGTGAAAATTCATTCGTGGACGCCTTCAGGTCGCGAACGATCAGGTGAGCATCTCACGGCAGAATCACCAAAAAGGGACGTGAATCGATTCGATTGCCGTGACCCCGACATTCTTTTGGGCAATTGCCGACAGGCTTCGGAGTGATGATCCAGTGCGAAACCGCAGAAAAACCCAATTGCTCATATGATCGAACAACACGAAAACACTCCCACGCCGAACCGCCGACGCTTTGTGAAAGGGGGGCTTTCCTCCATCCTGGCCGCTTCCGCCGCACCGGCCATCCTGCACACCCCTAGAGGTTATGCCGAGAAGCAGGAGGGTAAGAAGCTGGGGATGGCAATCATCGGGCTGGGAGGCTATGCCGATCGCAGTATCGCGCCGGAGATGCACACCTGCGAGCACGCAGAGTTGGTGGCTGTCGTAACTGGAAATCCTGATACCAAGGGCAAGGCCTACCAGGAAAAATATGGGATCGCAGCTGACGCGGTCTACACCTACGAGAATTTTGAAAGCATCAAAGACGACGAGCGGATCGATTATGTCCACGTCACGCTGCCGAATAACATGCACGCAGAGTATGCGATCAAGGCTGCAAACGCTGGCAAGCACGTGATCGTCGAGAAGCCAATGGCCATCTCTGCCGCCGAATGCGAGCAGATGATCGCGGCTGCAAAGAAAAACAACGTGCTTCTTGCGGTCAATTACCGACTCCATTTCGAGCCGCATCACATGGCTGCGATGAAGCTTCTAGCTGATGGGAAAGTGGGCCAGCCAACCAACGGGAGCTATGAGTTCTCCTGGGGGTATCTTCGCAACCTGATCGATCCCGAGCGCCGGAAGCGGACCAAGCAATGGCTCCTCGACCCTGTGATGACCGGAGGTGGTGCGCTTTTTGATACGGGAGTTTATCCGATCCAGGCAGCCTGTTACTCCCAGGGATCTGACCCGATTGCTGTTCGTGGTCTTGCTGAGACCTCTCACAAGGATATCTTCCCAGAAGGTGTCGAGCAGACGATGAGTTTCGAGATGCTGTTTGAGGACGGATTTCAGGCAATCTGCCGTGCCAGCTACAGCGCGAGCTATCACCAGTATGTGACAATGGGGCCAGGAGGCGTGCTGGAGATCCATCCTGAAGGTCGCGGATCTGTGTTCGGACAGTCCGCTGGTGGAAATCCAAGCCTCAAATCTCTGGTTCTTAACCGGAAACCCATCGAAAAAGAGCAGGTTCTTCAGCAGGCAGTTCTTCACGATGCCTTTGCTCAGGCCATCAAAGCTGGTGCTAAGACCTTTAAGACGCCAGGAGAAATGGGCTTGCGGGACCTGCGAATCATGGAGGCGATCACGCAGTCAGCCAGAGAGGGCGGGGTTTTGGTAAATTTGTAGTCCCAAACCTTCTAGGGAAGCTGGGAGCGGCGGCGTCCGTTACTGACAAGCCTCGTCGGCACTAAGCGTGTCGGGGGCGCAGGCTTGAGAAGGTGCCGACGGGGACGTCAGCGTTCCCGGGGACGGTGCTGCTTTGGTTGACGGGCGCTGCCGTTTTCAATAGAAGAGCCTACTCGCTGGGAGCGCCGACGTCCTCGTCGGCATCACGCCTTCTGGTGCGCAGAGCTTGGAAACGTGTCGACGGGGCTTTTCCGTGACAAACGTCAGTGTCCCCGGAAACGGCGCGGCTCAGGTTGAAGGACGCTGCCTTTTTGAAGAAGAAAGCCCTACCTCCTGAGAGCACTGACGTCCGCGCCGGGCAAGCCTCTTCAGCTCTCTACCCACGATCGCCTAGACCGCCCAGCATTGTCAGGGCAGGAAAAGCCGATCTACAGATCGAGAGCTTGCCACTGGTTGAGAGCGTATTGCTGAACGACTTCGGTATCCCAATGGGAAACAGGCTGGTGGTAGGCCTCTGCGAGCTGCTCCGATAGAGCATCCGAATCTTCTTCGACGAGCATCTCAACATCAACGCGCTCCCATGTTTCGCAGAAATCGACCAGAGCATTCTGGTCATCTTTCTGCTGCGGAATCCGGCTAAGACGTGGAAGGGAAAGCGCTGCTGAAACCATCCGCGTGCTTGCTGTTTCGCTGATCACCAGACGGCTCTGGCGAAGAAAGTTTACCTGTGCCCATAGATCGGTGCCGATAAAGCGAGCTGCCTCGCTCCCTGTGAATGCTGAGACAGCACGTTTCAGCGCGCGCTCTTCGTGGAAGCTGAGCTGTGTGAGTTTCGGAGAGAAAAAGACCACGCCCAAACCAGTCGAGCTGATCAGCTCTTCGGCAAGTCCGATAGCGCTCTCGATGCTGGCGCTGTCAGCTGACGAAATTTCGACGGCAGCCCATCCAGTCGGGAAGCGGTGACGAAACTCCTGAAGACCCGTGCCTTCCTGAGCTGCGTTGGCAAGCGCTCGCGAGCATGCGTGCTCAAGGAAATAGAACAGGGGCGGCATAGGAATCGAATCGATTGCCATAGATTGAGCAAGCCCCTGGGTAAATTGATCCGCCGCGCCGATGACGCCGGACTTTTGGAGAGAGCGCTGGATGAGCTGTTTTTCTTGTGCCGAAAGCGCTGACCAACCTCGGAGAGAAATGCTCGGGAAGCGTTGATTCGTAAATTCGGCCCCGAAATGGGCAAGGCGAGACGATCGACCCGTTTTACTCAGGAGGTATTCCGACACAGTGGTTTCCGGCGCGATCTCGCAGAGTAGAGAGAAACGTTCAGCTTCTTCAATCGAAACGGAGGCTTCGTAGGCGTCGGCAAGCGATTGGAAAAGGTTTTTCTGGCCCAGGAAGACAGCAGGCAGGCTGGGGGATCGGAGTTCCGCCAACGCGTCGGCCCAACCTTTCGTCGGGAATGTGCCGGATGCTACCGGAGCATCACTGATGGGCGCAAGGCAGCGAAACTGTTCCAGTTCCACCATCCGGGAAAAAATGTGGGCGGGTAGCGCGTTGGCAAAGTGGGACGGTGAGTGATCTCCCTGGATCAGACAGCGGAGAGCGCTCTGGGCGGCAGGTTGATCATGGGAAACCTCATCAATAGCTGGAGGAGCATGATGGATAGATCCTTTCCGGCGTGGCGCGATGTGGCGGGAAACAGAGGTTGCCTTTTTTGTTTTTGCGATCATTTATGAAAATTATCGCAGAGTCATAAAATTTTGCAAAACTTAAGTTTTAAATTTTATTAATTTATCTCCCCGAGAAGTGTCCATCTGGCCGTCTTCCTGAGGCATGGATTCCGGTTGCTTTTCCCAGAATTCGCATGGAGAGTCCCGCTGATGAATTCTCTATCTCTCGGTTTTTTCTATGTTGTTGGTTTCAGCTGGATCCTCTGCGAAACCAGTGTCAGTGCTGCGTCAGGAAATTGGGGGCCTCTGGTTCTCTTCACCATTGGATTCATCCTTATGTTTTCAATTCTCGGTTGTCTGCCGATCTCAAACCGGGCCGTTGGGCTGGCCGGTCCTGTTTTCGGTATCCTCACCGGTTTGGGGATCATTGCGTATGCCGGTGTTTATTATGACGGCGGGATTGGTGCTTCCGAGATTCTTCGCGTTCTTGGTGGCGGGCTGGTTGTCGCCGTTAGCGTCATCGGCTTCGGCTACGCCGATAAGAAAGAGGCGCACTAACGCCTTCGCTTTCTTCCGTGGGCAGGAAGCTTTTGCTCGCGTCCAGCGCCCACAATCCTGTTGAGGCCGCGAATAAATTCGCTGTTCCCCGACCTCGTTGATTGGGGAGGTGGGGATTCATTCCCACGGCCAAAGCCCTGCGGCGCTAGCTCATTTTTCGTGGGCAAATGGGCAGCATGGCAATGAGGGCTGTCGAAACCACTCTTTCCTCCTTGGGGAGTTTCTTAGGACTGGCGCCTAACCTTTCTAAACCAGATTCAGCACGGTCAGTTCAGGCCGGCAGAAGAGCCTCAGCGGGATGACGGACGAGCCGAGGCCGCGATTCACATACAGGTAGCGGTTCCCCCGATGGTGGAGTCCATGCACGTATTGCGTGCCCAGATACGGCAAGCGCAGTGGGTTGCCGCCGGGGGTGCAGAGTTGGCCGCCATGGGTGTGGCCTGAGAGCTGTAGCAGGATTCGTGGATCGGTATAGTGGGCGAAAGGATCTGGCTCATGCTGCAGTAGAATGACGGCCTCCTTCTGTGAGACCCCACGCAGGGTGGCCGCACAGGCCGGGTCACCCGCCCACGCACTCTCGAGGCCGACGATTGTCATGCCCTCAAGTTTCGTGCTTTGATTGCTCAGCACGCGGATGCCTTGCTTCTCAAGGGTCCGCGTCAGTCGCAGGGGGCCATGCCAGGTGTCATGGTTCCCCAGGCAGGCAAAGATCCCGTGACGGTTGGGGAGGGCCCCGAGTGCACGGGCGAGTTCATCTGCCGCAGCTACCTCACTGCTGATGAAGTCACCCGTCAGGAATACGGCGTCCGGGTTGATGATCTCAAGCTCCTGTTTGACTTCCTCCAGGAGTTGCGGCGCAGGGAAGTCGTCGTAATGAAAGTCGGACAGGAGAGCCAGCCGTGTCCCGCTTAAATGTTTGTGCTCGGGAGGCAGGGGGACATTCTGGTGAACGACCTCAAGATGAAGCCGGTCGTTGACGGCACGGAAGAGGCCAAGAGAGCAGGCGGTTGTGCCAAGGCTGGCCAGGATCAGGCGGCGACGGGAGGGTGTTTGACTCATAGTTAGGAGAGCTCGCTTGAGCTGCCCAAGGAAACGTCACCGGTCGGTTGGGTCTTTCAGGAGAATGTCCCCGGTTTGGATCTGCCGACCTGGGCAGGTTCCGGACGCAGGGGCTCCTTTCCCTGCACGCCCTAGCCCGATGCGAAAGCCCCGCCTCCAAAGGCTAGAGCAGGACGACTTGGAAGTCGTCCGTCCGAACGCAGGGGCTCCTGTCCCTGCATGCGCTAGCCCGATGCGAAAGCTCCGACGCCGAAGGCTAGAGCAGGACGACTTAGAAGTCGTCCGTCCGGACGCAGGGGCACCTGTGCCTGCATACGCTAGCTCGCGCTACATGCTCGGCTATGGAATCGCGACTTCAGTCGCGAGGCGAAAGCCCTGCCGCCTTGACACTACTCCGCCGTCAAAGCCGCGCGCTCATCACCCGCACCGGACTTCTCGATGAAGTAATCCCAATCCCCATGGTAGCGGCGCAGTTTGCCGTTATTCACGTGGATGACATCCTTGGCCAGCTTCTTGATGAAATGCACATCGTGAGAAATGAACACCAGCGTCCCCGCATAGCTTTCCAGCGCCAGAATGAGCGACTCCACGGTCAGGATGTCCAGGTGGGTCGTCGGCTCATCCATCAGGAGGATATTTGGCGGATCAACGAGGAACTTCACGAGGTTCAGTCGGCTCTTTTCTCCCCCGCTTAGGACCTTTGTCATCTTGTAGACCTCTTCCTTGCGGAACATGAAGCTGCCAAGAATCCCCCGGGCTTCGTCTTCGCGTAGGGTGGGGGCGGCCTCCATCACCTCGGTAAGCAGGGTGTTATTCGGATTGAGTGTCTCGGCGCGGTGCTGAGAGAAGTAGCCTATCTTCGCGTTGTGCCCAAGTTTTAGCGTGCCTTGCTGCGGCTCTAGTTCTCCCGCGAAGAGTTTGAGTAGTGTTGACTTACCGGCCCCATTCGGGC
>JAHDFZ010000008.1:30207-33034 GCA_020627905.1 Verrucomicrobiota bacterium | reverse complement strand
GATCCCCTTTCCCCTGCCAAGACTCCCGCAGGGACATCGTCAGGCTGACCTCCAGTGTCTGCGGGCGCGCGCGCTCCTCCTCCGGCACACCGATGCAGGTGACGACGCGGAGACCGGATAGAGTGATCTGGTCGGCAGTGCTCATGACTGTGGCCCCTCTGGGGAAAAAGCTTTTTTCTGCGGATCCGCCTTCCGCCTCATAGCTGCGAGAGCGATTTTCCGATCATCGAAATCATGGCGGATACCATTGATCTCCTGATAGGTCTCGTGGCCCTTGCCAGCGACCAGGACGATGTCCCGCTCGCCTGCCATTTCGACAGCCTTGCCGATGGCAGCGCTGCGATCATCGATGACCTCGTAACGGCCATCTCTGGTGAAGCCCTTCTCCGCATCAGCGAGGATCTGAGCCGGATCCTCCGTGCGTGGATTATCCGCGGTGAGCAAGCAATAATCACTCCCCTCCTCGGCCATGCGTGCCATAGGGGCGCGCTTCGTCATGTCGCGATCTCCGCCACAGCCGAAGACGGTGATAATGCGCGCAGGATCCAGCCCACGCAGCGTGCGCAGCACGTTCTCCAGGGCGTCCGGCGTATGGGCGTAATCGACGAACACGCGATAGTTCGTCTGCATGCCCTGAACAGCCTCGAGGCGACCGGGCACCTGAGGCGCATCTGCCATGGATTGGATGATCTCGCGCAGATTCAGACCTGCGGCGTAGGCTCCGGCGATCGCTGCGGCAGCGTTGGCAATATTAAAGGCACCGATCAGCGGCGTATTCACGAGGAAGCTGCGCGACTTGAAGGAGAGCTTGAACTGGCTGCCGTTGAAGGTCGATCGTTCATTCTCGATCCGGAAGTCGGCATTGGCATTCCGGCCGAAGCTGTAAGTCTTCAGCCGTGTGAAGGAACGTTTGAGCAGCCGCTCACCATAGATGTCGTCAATATTGACGATCGCAGTGCCCTGCTTGGTCCCGTCGCGATCCATCTGATCGAACAGGCCCGCCTTCGCCTCGAAATAGGCATCCATACTGCGATGAAAATCGAGATGGTCCTGGCTTAAATTCGTGAAGATGGCTGCGTCGAAATGCACGCCCTCCACGCGATGCTGGACGATGCCATGAGAGGAGACCTCCATGGCTACCGCGCGACAGCTGTTCTCCAGCATGTCGCTGAGCAGCCCCTGCAGCACGAGGCTCTCGGGAGTCGTATGCGACGCCGGGACGAGGCCGTCACCGCTGGAGTAATGGATGGTGCCGATCAGGCCGGCACGATGCAGGCTCTTCTCGAAAATATGATGAATGAGAAAACTGGTCGTTGTCTTGCCATTCGTCCCTGTGACACCGACAACCGGGTAGTGCAGGCTGGGATGGCCGTAGAAATTCGCTGCCATTCGCCCCATCGTATAGCGGGCATCCTGCACCTGCAGCCAGGCTACCTCGTGCGAAGCCGGATAAGGCTGCTCACTGACGATGGCCACTGCACCGGCCTCGACAGCAGCATCCACAAAATCATTCCCGTCTACGTCCTGGCCAGCAAGGGCGAAAAACACAAAGCCGGATTTCACCTCACGGCTGTCAAAAGCAAGGCCGGAGACCGCCTGCGACAGTCCGCTGCCGGAGGCTGATTTGATGGCTACACCATCGACAAGTTCGTTGAGCAACATGGGGAGGAAACTAAGGCTGGGGAGAGCCGCTCACCTTCGCCAGTTTCTTGCTTTCGTCCAGTTCCAATTGCTCGGGAAAGTCGGGTTCGATATTGAAAATGCGCACTGCATTTTCTGCAATATTCCGGAACGTAGGAGCTGCCACCGTTCCTCCGTAGACAGCTCCGGTGGTTGCCTTGGGATCATCTACCAGCACAAGACCAAGGATCTCCGGATTTTTAGCAGGAAAAAAGCCGAGGAATGAGGCGATGTAGCGCCCTTTCACATAGCCGACACCAGTCACGTGCTTGCGAGCAGTGCCGGTCTTTCCAGCGATTTCATACCCCGGCAGAGCAGTCTTCACACCGGTGCCACCTTTTTGGGTGACGGCGATCATGCACTCGGTCAACTGACGGGCGGCCTTCTCCGAGACGACCCGGTGAGATTTCTTAGCGACCCGCTCGACGAAGCCGCGATCCCCGACCTCGGAGAGTCCTTTCAGAACGGTAGGCGATCGATACACTCCGCCATTCGCGATGACGGCAGCGGCAGCAGCCAGCTGCACGGGAGTGACCGCTACCTCATAACCGATCGACTGGCTGGGAAAGGAGGAGCGTGTCCATTTCTCGACAGGATTGAGCCGACCGGATGACTCAGCCGTCAGCTCGATGCCGGTCTTCGCCCCGAACCCGAATGCTTTCACATAACTCATGAACCCTTCAGGGTTGAGCGGCCGAGCGATCTTGAAGGCGGCCACGTTTGATGAGACAGCGAAAGACTCCTGAGCAGTCAGCACTCCATAAGGATGATGGTCTTTCACCTCAAAGCCATCGACATCATAGCTCCCCATCTCGCAATCCACCCGCGCTTTGGGATTGGCCAACCCCTTGTCGAACGCACCGGCATAGGCGACCATTTTGAAGGTCGAACCCGGCTGAAATTGGTCCGTCACGGCAATGTTTCGGCGAACTGGAGGCTGGCCAAGGATCCCCTGGCGAGTCGTCAGGTCGAAATGCGGGCGACTGCCCATGGCGAGAATCTCTCCCGATTGGGGATTCATGAAAACGATGCTCACTTTCTCCGGGCGGTAGGCATCTAGCAATTTATCCAGCTCCTGCTCCACCACCGCCTGCAGCTGCATATCGATGCTCAGGTAGACATCGCGACCCGGCACGGGATCTACCTG
>JAHDFZ010000008.1:28705-30197 GCA_020627905.1 Verrucomicrobiota bacterium | reverse complement strand
ACCTGAGATCCCCTGTAGGCGAGGATCTCACGCCGACGCCGGTCCCGCTCGCAGTAGCGGTAGCCATCGGTGCCCCGCATCTCGTCGTTGAATACCTTCTCGATACCGGCCACGCCCTCCCCTTTCTCATTTACATACCCGAGAGTCTGAGTCAGTGTCAGGGGGCTGGGATAGTAGCGGCGCTGCCCACGGCGCAGATAGACTCCACCGATGGATTTGTCATCGAGCACCTCGTCAATTTTCCGGGAGAAATCTTCTTCTACATTCCGCAGCAGCACAACCTCGCCGTTTTCTTTCCCCTTGAGCTTGGCAGCGATTTCGTTGACCGGCATTTCGAGGATACCGGCGAGCGTTTCGGCTACATAGGCACGATAACGGCCGCGGATCTCCTCCGGCAGATATTTGCTCTTGACGGCCAGGGGGCTTTTGCCCTCTTTTTTCGCAAGGCCAATACAGGCCAGACCGAAGTCACGTAGGTGATAGCAATCGACGACGAGGGTGTAGACACTCTGATTCCGCGCCAGCAGCTCCCCCGTGCGGTCATAAATGCGGCCACGCTGAGCCGGGAGGGTATCCTTATACTCATAGTGAGAACGCGCTGCCTCGGCCAATCGCTCGCCCATGAAAGTCTCGATGTAGATGAGACGCGCACTCAGCAAACTGAGACAGCCAACCAGCAGGATGCAGGAAAGCAGCAGTCGGCTTTTGAGATTGGACTTCATGGTCAAAAAAATTCAGGGTGTCAGCGGCTTCACGCTTCTGGCTTCGCGCGCAAGCGGGATCTCAATGACCCGCTGGGGATCGATGGGCTGAAGGGTGCTCTGGGACCAACGAAGTCGACGCACGAGCTCGGAACGGTCCCGCACGGCAGCGATGCGCAGCTCCCACATCTCTGATTCGTGACGCATGTCAGAGATCTCTTCCTCCAACTCACGGATTTCATTCCCCAGCAGGACGTGCTCGTTGCGAATGAGCACGAAAGAGACGCTGGCATACAACAACAAGCCCGCTACGGCGATCACCCGAAGCAGCGACGCGATGCGGATCTTGTGGTTATATTGTCGTTTTCTTCCCATTGGGCTAATGAGCTATACCGCCATCTAGACGCGAACCCCCACGCGTAGCTTAGCGCTGCGCGCACGAGGATTCCGCGCGATTTCTTCGGCAGAAGGCTGAATCGCCTTGCGGTGCGGCAGACTGAAATGGTAATCCGGATTTTCTCTGGGCTCCGGCCACTCCGGTCGATCGAGGAATGCCCGACTGCGATCGTGCAGGAAACGCTTCACGATGCGATCCTCCAGAGAATGGAACGTGATGACGGCGAGCACCCCGCCTGTCTCCAGCGCATCGACAGAAGCTGCGAGGGCCGTCTCCAGGACCTTGAGTTCCTGATTCACCTCGATCCGCAGAGCCTGAAAAACCCGTGTCGCAGGATTTTTCCCGTCTTTCCGATGAATGACAGAACCGACTAAATCACTGAGATCTGAAGTCG
>JAHDFZ010000008.1:25812-28695 GCA_020627905.1 Verrucomicrobiota bacterium | reverse complement strand
CCTCGCGTCGACGCACAATCGCGCCCGCAACCGCTCGGGATTTTCGTTCCTCTCCGTAGTGAAAAAAGATATCAGCCAGATCGTCCGCTGAGCGCGAGTTCACAATGTCAGCAGCCGTTTCCCCGTCCTGCTGATTCATCCGCATATCGAGAGGGCCATTCGCCCGAAACGAGAACCCGCGTTCCGGATCATCCAGCTGATGCGACGACACACCGATGTCGAGCAGGACGCCGTCTACCTTCTCGACTCCCAGCCCGGAGAGGTGCTCCGTGATGTGAGCGAAATTCCCTTTCACCGGCAAAAACCGATCATCAAAGGCCTGAAGGCGTTCAGACGCATGGTCTAGAGCCTCCTGATCCTGATCGCAGCCGATCACATGCGCCCCGCCTTGGAGGAATGCTTCCGTGTGGCCTCCCCCACCGAGCGTGCCATCGAAAATCTGCTTTCCGGCGACCGGCGCCATGGCCTGCAGGATCTCGTCAACCATGATCGGCTCGTGATAAAAGTCCATAGGGATCGAGTGGTGGAGATTCTGCCTGGCAGGAGTCGTTGGGGACATCGCTGACGCTCCCAGGGGATGCCAACCGCCAGAGTCTGCCTGCCGCTGCGGCCACATCCCACACGCACGCATGGCCAACAGGCGATCCTGATCGCTCGTCTCCAGCCAGGGTTCAATGGGGATGATCATACGCGCAAAATCGTTGCATTGGTAGCTTTCGCCGACCACAGCTTACAATTTCTATAATTTTCGTGAATTAACACGCAAATCTATACCAACACACGATATTCGGTAAACTTGAATTTCAATAAAACTTAGACGATAGGCGAACAGTGTTCATTGGAGTATTAAAGGTGCGAATTTTCACGTGCGAGGGCTGGGTGCAGGAGATGATCGTCCTGCGAGTAAAGGATAAAAGTGAGCCTAAAACGGTGAGGAGAGCCGCCCCCCCGCAGCAGCAGAAGTTGAGACAGGCTCCCCCACTCCACGAATCGGCTAAAACGATCACTGCACTGTAAATAGATAGCTCTGGGCTTCCGCGATGCTTCTCTCACGTTCAGCCCTACTCCCTGCGGCTTCTGCACGCTACCTAGTGTAGGCGGGAATATGAATGACCGGTTTCAAGGAAAAGGAAGGACCGCACCGCAAGCAGATAGCTCAGGGCTTCCGCCATGCTTCTCTCACGTTCAGCCCTACTTCCTGGGCTTCTGCTCGCTGCCTGTAGGCGGGAATGTGAATGACCGATCTTAACGAAAAGGAGGGACGGCTGCGCAAACACATAGCACCGGGCTTCCGCGATGCTTCTCTCACGTTCAGCCCTACGTTCTGGGCTTCTGCTCGTTACGCGATTTTAGGCGGCTCGCAATTCTTCCCTCGCTTCATTCAGGCCGGAATGGTCAGAGACTCTGCATCCGGGAAGCGGGGTTTTCATACCCCGCGGCTGGACAAGGTCACAAGACTTGAGAAACAGCGGTAGGAAAACCGCTGCTCCCATAGAGCGCTTCCGCCGGATTTGGATCTAGCTTTGCTGCATTTTCCAGAAATCCCATCCCTCAAGTTCTCGTTTGACCTGCCACTCTAGGGCG
The DNA here is from genome assembly GCA_020627905.1 of Verrucomicrobiota bacterium. Classification (GTDB taxonomy): domain Bacteria; phylum Verrucomicrobiota; class Verrucomicrobiia; order Verrucomicrobiales; family DEV007; genus Arctic95D-9. The sequence continues at coordinate 27,111 of JAHDFZ010000008.1, read as the reverse complement.
CGTGAGGAAGAGTCACGATTCACTCACGCAGTGAACGATCAGAGTATGTCGACGAGGATCTCCATGATCTGCGCCTTGTAGCCTTCAGTGAGTTCTTCTGATGATCGCTTTGCCTGCTCTTCCACCGCCGCCTTGCGTTCGTTGAAGCGTTTAATGGATTCTTCAGCGGGAAAATCCTTACCGAAATCGTCTTTGCTGAATCCGAAAGGATTGAGTTCTGATATTTTGTCATGAAGACCATCATATAAGGCCCTAATCTCCTTGTTCGAGCGCCCTTCCCATTGATGCAATGGCTTCGACAGCTGATTTTCGATGACGTCATTTAAAGCTGTATCAAACGCCTTCTGCACTTTTCTCTCGTTATCATCTGAGTCGATACTTAAGATCCGCTGGTTGATCTTCATTTCCTCTTTCAGCATATAGACCAAATGTTTCCGTGCCCGCTCCTCCGTTTCCTTCGGCGTCATCTCATCCAGCCACCCACGTTCCTCTGTTACCTCGACAGACCATAGCTGCGACCAATCTGCTCGAATCGCTGAGGCATACAGATCTGCCGACAGCCCAGGTGACGGATCGAAAATCTGGAAAGAACTTTCGGATGTGTAGTCTCCCGCGGGAAGAAAGCCTGTCAGCTTAGGCCCTATACCAGAGACATCCTCTGGTAGAGTCAGATGCAGCACTAACTTGTCCGAACGACTGACTTCAACGGGCTTCTGTGAGGCAACGCCGAAATAGATCTTATTTTCGTCCGGCTTGTCGTATCCGATCGCCCCCCATCCGTCATGGAACTCACCATCGCTGAAGATACTCGTGCGCATCTGGGAGCCATCAGGCTTTTCGATCAGGAGGTCTAATGTGCCTTTCAGATAGGCAGCACGATCTGTGAATCGCCAATGAAATTCGGCCTGCTCTATGGGGAGCTTGATGTAGAGATTCTGCTTGTAGACCTTTGTCTTTTTCAACTGCTCTAATTCAGCATCAACGAGCTTTTGCTCCTCGCGCATTTTCTCCTTCGTTTCGTAGATTTTGCGAATCTGCTCGGACAGTCGATTAGACTCCTCCACAAGTTCCTGTTTCCTTTTTTCCAGCGCCTCGACGGTCTGATCCTCAGCGGCATCGAGACTATGGATACACAGGACAAGGGCAAAAAAGGTGAACGTGAGATACTTCATTCTTGGCAGCTTTCCGCATAATGGCGCTTCCTTAACAAGCCTCAAGTCGAAAACAGGTTGAGTGACGCATCTGAGCGTTCAGAACGGTCGGATGACCTCAATCACGATACGTATCGACGTCGATGGA
>JAHDFZ010000008.1:1264-25789 GCA_020627905.1 Verrucomicrobiota bacterium | reverse complement strand
TCGGCCAGAAACCGAACGACCTCATCGCTAAAACCGATTGCTGGGACTGGGACATCCTCTGAATCCGGAAAGTATAGAACAACCTGCAGGGTCGCTTGGGCGCCATGCATTTTCAACGTGCGCCCAATCTTGAGAGCATGCTCTGTGAGGCTGGCGCAAACTTCTTCGGACATTCGGTAAACATCGACAAAAGCATCCCCATCTTTTGCGAAAATTTTCGGGAAGGTGATTGACGATACTCGGGGGAGCTTCCTCTGCGGATCGCGCGAGTGTTTCGGCCTGACGGTGGCTGAATCCATATCAAGTTCATCCGCCAGGATAGCGGCGTCAAAATCACCATGGATCGCAAAGTAAGCGTAACTTTTCTGCGGCATTCAGGGCTTGGCTAAAAGTGGCTTTCGGTTCCGAAAGCTGAGGGAAATCACCGGGTCCTCACCAATCACCATTCTTCGATAATTCACAAAGCCGGCAGTATCGAGTATCGCCTCATACTGCTCAGGACATCTTTGCGCAAATTCAGTGCAATCCCCCAGATCGAGCAAGAGGCCTGCTTCTTGTGTCCCATGTATCTTCGTTAACCCATCCAGAGGTTCGTCGATCGAAGTCAAGCAATCAATATAAGCGTTCATGTTTCGCCCGTAGAAGTCTGGGAAACCTAATTCTCGGGCAAAAACCGTGTGGAAGGATTCCCAATCAACAATCTCATCGACCGGAATTTTTACAATCGTTGGCTTCATTCTACACCTCTCAATCCGCTTGACTGACGAACGCTCAAGCCTTCCCCCCGAAGTAGCTTTCCAGATACTTCACCAGCGAAGCCGAATGGAAAACCAAGCCTTGCTCCACACTCCGGTGATAGATCTGCCCCTCGCGCAGGTGGATGGCATACTCACCCCGTGTGGTCGTTCCGAAAATCTGAAAGGGAAAGGCGTGGCACTCATCGGTATGAGCGACGGTTCTTTCCAGCGGGAGAATGGGCCATGCCGTCCCGCAACCTGCCTCCATGCCATTTGATTGCAGGTAAAAGCAGCGCAGAGCGGGTGGGAGTGTCTGGCGCTCACTCCTTTCCCAGGTCAGCAAACCCTCCTCTGAGCAGGGAGGGAAAAAACTGGCATCCAGCTTGCCGGTGCGAGCGGCATCTCCCTCCGTGAGGGAGATGATAAAGGGCTTCCACAGCTTCGGAAGATCTGCGGAAGCCATCTCCCTAAATATCAGGAATCGCTCAACTCACGCGCGGAAGCTGCGGCGTAGTCGCGATTGAGTTGCGAAATGACGTCAGCACTGATCGATTTCGGACAAACGGCTTCGCACTCATACTGGTTGGTGCAGTTACCGAACCCTTCCTCATCCATCTGACGCACCATGGAAAGGACTCGCTTATCCTTCTCCGGCTGTCCCTGAGGCAGAGTATTGAGGTGAGTCACCTTCGCACCAGTGAAGAGCATGGCGCTGGCATTCTTACAAGCAGCCACGCAGGCACCGCACCCGATGCAGGCAGCGGCGGAAAATGCCTCAAGAGCATCATCCTTGGCAATAGGGATGGCATTCGCATCGGGAGCTGAACCGGTGCGCACGTCGATGTAGCCACCAGCAGCAATGATGCGATCGAAGGCGGAGCGATCGACCATGAGGTCTTTCACCACTGGGAAAGCCTTCGCGCGGAATGGCTCGATCCAGATGGTATCTCCGTCGCGGAACTTGCGCATGTGCACCTGACAGGTGGTGATGCCCATCTCCTTACTGTGGGGCACTCCGTTGATCGTGAGCGAGCACATACCACAAATACCCTCGCGGCAGTCATGGTCGAAGTGGATCGGCTCGCCTCCGTCTTCGAGGATCTGGGTATTTGTGATGTCGAGCATCTCAAGGAAGGATGCTTCTTCGGGAATGTCTTTCGCCTCGTAGGTCGTGATCTTACCCGGATCATCCGCGTGCTTCTGACGCCAAACTTTGAGTGTTAAATTCATCGTATTCTAAGTCGGTTGTTTCGGTTGGCTTCGCGGTAATCCTATTACTTGTAGCTGCGGACAGAGGGTTTCACCTCTTCGTAGTTGAGCGGCTCTTTATGCAGAGTGGGCTCGCCGCCATTTTCAGCAACTTCCCAAGCGGAAACATACATGAAGTCTTCATCGCGGCGCTTCGCTTCGCCAGGGTTGGTGTATCCACTCTGAACGTCTTCGTCTTTCTCGGTGAATTGATACTCGGCGCGGAAGTGACCTCCGCAACTCTCTTCCCGATCCAGCGCGTCGTAGCACATCACTTCCGCAAAGTCGATGAAGTCGGCGACTCGGCCAGCTTTCTCCAGCTCCATGTTAACGCCATCGGCATCACCAGGGATGAAAACATTTTCCCAGAATTCTTTGCGGATTTCAGGAATGCGCTTGAGAGCCTTCTGAAGACCTTCCTTCGTCCGCTCCATACCGCATTCATCCCACACCAGTAGTCCCAGCTCACGGTGGAAGTCGTCAACGGTGCGCTTTCCTTTGATGTTGATCAGCTTCTCAATGCGCTCTTTCACCGCTTTCTCAGCCTCCTGGAACTCCGGAGCATCTGTCGTAACAGTCCCGGGCTTCTGATCTGCCAGGTAGCTTGGCAGAGTGGAAGGAATGACAAAGTAACCATCAGCCAGTCCCTGCATAAGAGCACTGGCCCCGAGGCGGTTGGCACCGTGATCAGAGAAATTAGCCTCGCCTAGAACGTGAAGGCCGGGGAGGTTCGACATGAGGTTGTAGTCGACCCAAAGACCGCCCATCGTGTAGTGGACAGCAGGATAGATCATCATCGGCGTTTTGTATGGGTTGTCGCCGGTGATCTTCTCATACATCTGAAAGAGGTTGTCGTAGCGGGCGCGAATGGTGTCCTCTCCCAGGCGCTCAATGGCATCGCTGAAATCGAGGAATACCCCGAGACCTGTTTTCGCGACACCGCGACCTTCATCGCAGACTTCCTTCGCCGAGCGCGATGAGATGTCACGAGGGGCCAGGTTACCGAAGGAAGGATATTTGCGCTCCAGATAGTAGTCGCGGTCCTCTTCGGCTACATCGGCAGCCGTCATCTGCCCTTCGCGGATCTTCTTGGCGTCATCCGCAGATTTGGGGACCCAGATCCGACCGTCATTTCGCAGGGACTCGGACATGAGAGTCAGCTTGGACTGGTAGTCACCGGACACGGGAATGCAGGTCGGGTGGATCTGTGTGTAGCAAGGGTTCGCCATGTAAGCGCCTCGCTTCGACGCTCGGAAAGCTGCCATGACGTTGCAGCCCATGGCATTGGTCGACAGGAAGAAAACGTTTCCATAGCCCCCGGTTGCGAGAATCACGCAATCGGCTGCATGAGAAGAGATCTCACCAGTTTTCAGATCTCGAACCACGATGCCTTTTGCATGCCCATCGACGAGGACAAGGTCCATCATCTCGGTGCGGGTGTGCATCTCTACTCCACCCTTTTCGATCTCTTTCTCCAGCGCCTGATAACAACCAATCAGAAGCTGCTGGCCTGTCTGCCCACGAGCGTAGAAAGTCCGGCTGACCTGAGCACCACCGAAAGAACGATTATCAAGCAGACCGCCGTATTCGCGAGCGAAAGGCACACCCTGAGCGACACACTGGTCAATAATGTTGACGCTGACCTCTGCCAGGCGATGGACGTTTGCCTCGCGTGAGCGGAAATCACCGCCTTTGATGGTATCGTAGAAGAGACGCCAGACGGAGTCTCCGTCATTCTGGTAGTTCTTCGCAGCATTGATGCCGCCCTGAGCCGCAATGGAGTGTGCCCGGCGTGGACTATCCTGGTAGCAGAAACATTTAACTTGGTAGCCTAGCTCGGATAGCGTCGCGGCGGCTGATCCACCCGCAAGACCGCTCCCTACGACGATGACCTTGTATTTCCGCTTATTCGCCGGGTTGATGAGCTTGGCGTTTGCTTTGTAGTTGGTCCACTTGTCGCTAAGAGGACCTTCTGGGACGTTGCCATCGAGAGTTCCGTTATTCGCCATAGTAGTGATCGGGAAGAGGGATGAAATTGGTGAGGAGGGTTTAGATGCTGCTTTCGTCAGCCACGGGCTCGATTAGAGCAGCACTCTTGGCAGAGCCCTGTTCGTCTGTTTCAATGATTCCAAAGATCGAGGTGAGAGGGACGGCCAGGAAGCCAATCCAGAGAGCAATCGAGATCGCCCAGCCCAGCGCCTTGAATGGATCACGTGTCCCCTTGGACCGGATACCGATGGTCTGGAAGATGGAAGCAATGCCGTGGCTAAGGTGAGAGCAGAGCAGAGTGACGCCGATGAGGTAAAAAACAACAACCGCTGGTTTCTGAAACCCGGTAATCACCATGCGGTGCACGTCGTGGCGTTCCTTTCCGTCGACGACCTCCTTCATCCCGGCAAGTTCAGGATCGAGGCGGACGGTGAAATGGAAAATGTGGAAGAATACAAAGGCAATCACAGTTAATCCGCTCCAGATCATGATGCGCGAACTTTTCGATGCCTGGACAGTCGTCTCGTAGGCATATTGCTGCCCGCGCGCCTGCCTGTTGTGAAGGGTCAGCGAGATGGTCGCCGCGATGTGGAGAACAAACATAGTCAGAAGGCCGATGCGTGAAATCCAGATCCCCCAGCCGTGGAGCATGTGATGCAGAAAATAAGCGTATTCGTTGATGGCCTCACTGCTCTGGAAGATCAGTAGGTTCCCCGCCATGTGGGCGAGCAGAAAGAAAACGAGCAGGGCACCCGTGATGGCGACGATCCATTTTTTTCCGATAGAGGATCCCCAGATGCGGTTTACTAAACGAAGGAGGCTGTTCATTTCGATCTCATTAAGCAATACGCCACTAATTTGCAACCAGTTGGGGGCAAAAACCGACAAAAGAATCGCGATTTTTCTACTTCCACGCACGCTTTTGGGACACTGTCGCAATATCAAGGCAGGTGGCCAAGCCTCGGCCTAATGCGAAGAACTGTTGCATGAAAGAAAGTTATCACTCAGCGCTGAAAGATGAATGCAACGAAAGGCAATTCAGATTAAATCGGATCGCGAAAAGGTCCTTCATTTCCTAACTTTTGTGCTTTGCACCCAATTTAGGCTTTGGTAAGGGTGGTGTGTGAATTTAGGAAACGTCGATATCATTGAAGCCGTGATGGACAACCTCCCCGTCGGAGTGTTTGTCAAAGATGCGAGTGATGATTTCCGCTTTGTCGTCTGGAACAAAAAGCAGGAGGAAATCACTCAGATGTCGGCGGCGACGGCGCTTGGGAAAACTGATGAGCAGCTTTTTTCCAAAGAAGCAGCGGAGCTTTTCCGATCAATCGATGAAGACGTTCTCAACTCAGGGAAGCTGAAGAAGATTCCGCAGGAGTCGATCCGCACAAAAGCAGGGAAACGGTATTTGAGAACGCTCAAGCTGCCGATGAATGATCCGACAACTGGACGGATCCTGCTGGTGGGAATCAGCGAAGACATCACGGAATCCGTGGAAACGCAGAAAGAGCTCGAGCGGCTGAGCGAGCGCTTCAATGCAACAAGTAGAGAACTGCAGGAAACCCAGAACCAACTTTTTCAGGCGGAGAAACTCGATTCTATCGGCCGTCTGGCAGCCGGCGTGGCACACGAAGTCAAAAATCCACTGGCCATGCTCCTGCTCGGTGTCGATTACCTCGACGGGGGCATAGCAGAGGACGATCCGAACATCCCGGTCATCCTCAAGCAGATGCGGGAGGGCGTCACGAGAGCTGACTCGATCGTGCGTGGATTGGTCGACTTCTCATCTCAGAGCGCCATCGAGCGCAAGAAAACGCGGATCCGTGACGTGTTTAACAGCACCCTCCTACTCGTGAAGCACGAACTCGTGCGCGCGAATGTAAAGCTGCGCCTGGGAATCGCTGATGGCCTCCCCTCCGTCTACCTGGATGTGCCCAAATTCGAGCAGGTGCTGATCAATCTCATCCTAAATGCGATCCAGGCTTCAGGAGAGCAGAAAAAAAAGGAGATTACGATTACCGCTCAAACAGAAAGACTCAAGAACGTGGACCCCGATGAGGGAGCGAGGACCTTGCGGACCTTTCGAGAGAACGACCTCGTTGTCGTGGTTCGCATTCAGGATAACGGAACAGGAATCGATCCGGACAACATAGACAAGATCTTCGACCCTTTCTTTACCACAAAAGCTACGGGCGAGGGCACGGGTCTCGGCCTTTCGATCACCCGAAAGATCATCGAACTCCACGATGGAAAGCTGCAGCTCAAAAATCGGACGGACGAAGTAACGGGAACAATCGCTGAAATCACCCTCCCCACCCGCCTCGGAAACACAGCCAACATCAAATCGCCGAAATCAAAAACCGAAGACTCCGACTGAGAGCAAACCACACGGACACAAAGAACAAATAACAGTTATGCCAAAGAAAATCCTCCTCGTCGATGATGAAGCCGGCTTCACGCAGCTTCTCAAAATGAATCTAGAGCGTTCCGGCAGTTACCAAGTGAGGATTGAGAATGATTCCCTCAAGGCTGTTGAAACCGCCAGGGAATTCGGGCCCGACGTCATTATTCTGGATGTTGTGATGCCGGGGATGGACGGCGGGGATGTGCAGGCAGCCCTTGCTGATCATCCGATGCTCCGATCAACTCCGGTGATCATGCTCACCGCACTCGTCGAAAGTAGCGAGCTGCCATCAGATTCAGTCGCTCAAGCCGGTGAAAATATCGTGCTGCCCAAGCCGGTAGACATCAATTTGCTGACCCGGGCTATTGAAGAGGCGATTGTTTGACCCGCCTCGATTCCACGGACCTTTTTCCGCATCAGACAGGCGCGGATCAGCTGAAAATCATCTCGCTCAATCAGGCTGACCGATTCAGGTTGTTGTATGAAACTTGCCCCGCTGGTCCTAGCATTATCCCTCAATACCCTCTCCTTTGCGAAAGCAGACTCAGAGTCGATTAAGACATTCACTCAGCGCGCTAGCGAAATCGATCCACGGTCGATGTCGTATGAGCCGATCAATTATCTGCTCGAAAAACCGGACGGCTCCCCGGCCGACCTCCAGGTGGCCCAGGTGGACCACAAAAACCAGGAAGCTGGCAAACTAGTCATCTGGATGATGGCTCACAAACCCAATCTAGCTAAAATGGTGAACGGCTACGGCATGCATTACATGCAGCCTAGATATGCCAATCAATGGTTCTCAAAAGTGTGTCAGGAAAAGCCTGTAGGCGAGCACTGTCGGGGCAATATGCGTCTGGAGGCTGCAACGGGCGATGACTACTCAGATCAGGCTCAGATCGAGAGCCCTGATGGTATGATGGAGCGCGTCCGCCAGTATCTGATCTGGCTCGCGAAAGAAGACCGTAAGGGCGACTGGGATCAATTTCTTTCGAAAGACCAGAGCAAGGTTCTCTGGTCGAAGGTCATCATGTCCGGAGCCTCTCATGGGGCTTCGACTTCAGCGAGATTCGCTATCCACCAGGAAGTCGATCGGGTCGTGCTATTCTGCGGGCCACGAGATAATTTTCAGAGCTGGCACAGCCTGGAATCGGCCACGCCCAAGGAGCGCTTTTTTGCATTCTCACACGATCTCGACGGAGGCTGGACAGCGGACCATTACTGCCGATCCTGGGAATTGATGGGCCTCAATGAGTTCGGGCCGATTGTATCGGTCGATGGAGCGGAACCACCCTACCAGAACACCCGGCGGCTGCTTTCATCCGCGAAGGTAGATGACAAAAACCATGCTCACCAGGTCGTGACGCCGAGAGACTACTCAAAGGCTCTAAAAAATGAAGATGGCACGTTTCTCTATCAGGATGTGTGGGACTACATGTTTACTCACCCGGTGGCCGAGGTGGGCACAGCCGTGGATCTCGATCCAGGTTGTGATAAGGATCAGAGATAACGGCCTGCCGGATCTCGTGTAAAGGGGGCGTCGGCATCCCCAGGCGGTGAATTCACCCGAAATTGCAGGTGCCGATGTCGCTCCGGCGCTGCATACCGTCGAAGGAGACTTTATCACTCTCAGCATAGACCTTCGCCACCGCGTCAGCACGCGTGTCCCCACGGGCAACAATCGCGTAAACACGGCCACCTGCAGTTGCGAATTCCCCGTCCTCATTCCGCTTCGTCCCAGCGTGGTAGACTCTCGCCTCGTCAAGGGACTCGAGGCCGGAGATCACGTCGCCATTGCGGGAACCCTCAGGATAGCCGGCTGAGGCGGAGACGAGACAGATGCTCCACCCTTTACGAAACTCGATCAGCTCAGGCTTCAGATCACCTTTCGCACCGCTATAAATAAACTGCGTAAAATCCCCGCTTACCATCGGCAGAACAGCTTGCGCCTCTGGATCCCCGAATCGGCAGTTGTATTCGAGGATCTTCGGTCCGTCTTCCGTCAGCATAAGGCCGAAGTAAAGAAACCCCCGGTAAGGAAGACCATCTTTCTGCAGTCCCTCGACCGTGGGTTTAACAATGGTTGTTTCAATTACGTCCTTTAGATCCCCCTCAAACATTTCAAGGGAACTCACAGCACCCATTCCACCCGTATTCGGACCAGCATCCGAGTCACCGAGCCGCTTATAATCACGGGCAGGAGCTAGGATGTGGTAGGCATCACCGGAGACGGCCGCGAAAATGGAGATTTCAGGCCCATCAAGAAACTCTTCGACCAGCAGCCTGCCTGCTCCAAACCGGCGCTCGACCAGAACCTCCTGCAGAAAAGCCTCTGCAGCGGCCTCGTCGGCGCAGACGGCAACGCCTTTTCCAGCGGCAAGTCCATCAAACTTCAACACCGTTGGATATTTCCCAGCGATCGCTTGCCGCGCTGCTTCGATGTCATCCACAACGGCATAGCCACCCGTTGGGATTTCATGCCGTATCATGAACTCTTTAGCGAATTCTTTGCTCGCTTCCAGTTGAGCAGCTTCCTTCGGCGGCCCCCAGCAGGGAATTCCAGCCTGCTCGCACGCATTCGCCAGGCCCTGGTCCTTTACAAGATAGCTCTCCTCGCCGGCCACGCAGAGCTCCACTCCTTCGGCCTGCATAAAAGAGATCAGGGTATCGATCCCGTCGGCCTCGACAGGTCGCGCTAGCTCAAAAATAGCATCGGAGCCGGGAAACGAGTAGACCTCAGCTTGTGGTTCCGATTCTTTGATAGCGGTGATGATCGCGTGTTCGCGCCCTCCCTTTCCTACGACAAGAATTTTCATGGTTCGATGCTGGCTGTTGTTGGTGAATTTCGCGGCTGCGGCTGCTGAGTTATTCTCTGCAGCAGCCGGGCGGGATACTCGGAGAGTTTGGGCGGATTGCAAGTAGCCAGAAAGCTCCCTTCCACGCTTGACCCTTTGCCCCGATTTTGATAAACCGCCGCCATGTTTGGAAAAGCTGCTTTTGCTCTATGCACCTGTTTCTGTTTTACTGCACCCTGCTACGCCGTTGAGCGGGTCTGGACGAGCCTAGATGGCCGGGAGGTGACAGGAGAACTTGTGTCACTGACCGATGATGAGGCGATCCTGCTCATCAATGGTAAAAACTTCACAGTGAAACGGGAGTCGCTTTCGCAAGAAGACCGACGCTTCCTTACCGACTTCGAACAAGATCAGCAGGCCGAGAAAAAAAAGGTAGCAAGCCGGCTTTTTGACTTCTCAAGCCACACTCTGGGGGAATGGCCACGCACGATCGACTCAGGGCTGACAGAGGATCAGATTGTCGACCTCGGTCTTTCCGACGACGATGAATTTGTTTATCGCACGCCCCACTTCGAATTCAGATCTCCGATCCAGCTTTCGAAATCAGTGGTTCGTCAATTCGCACGAATCTACGAGTCCACACTTCTCCTCATGGAACACGCCCCTCTAGGTCTCAATCCCCGGACCGACAGCGATGGTTTCTTTGTCACGCAGCTTTACGAAACGAAAGCTGACTATCTGGCAGCTGGGTTCAACGAGCGGACAGCTGGCAGCATGAAATGGTCGGTGCGTAATGGCAAAGTCACATTCACCAGAGTCCATATCCCCCTGGAAAGCCTGGGCGTTCGCAATACTGCCCGACGCCTGGTCGTGGACTCAGATGCGGATAACAGCATTCTTGTCCATGAACTTGTCCACCAGCTCACTGCAAAATGGACGATCCTGACAGAGCCCTGGCTCAGTGAAGGAATGGCCGACATGATGTCATCGGTGACGCTGAAAGGCGGAAAGTTTACGACGACGAATCTCGAACGAGCCGTGAGAGAAGTCATCAGTGGAGGCGGTAAGGAATTCCAGTCCGTTCCCCTGGAGAAACTAATGACCATGGGCAGTAGCGAGTGGGATCGTTTCGTGTCACCAAATAACGCGAGCCATTATGAGTCGGCGAACATGCTGTTCACCTATTTTTTCCTCATGGACGGCGATGGTAATGCAGCCCATCTCGTCGACTATCATCGAGCCCTTTCCGAGGGCGTCAGGCACACAGAGGCACAGGAGAGACATTTGCTGCGAGGGCGCTCCTTCGCTGAGCTGGAAGAAGCAGTGGCAAAACAATGGAATCGCAATGGGTTGAACGTGTCTTTCTGAAGCATTTTTTTATTAAGCAAAGTTAAGCGACGGGGGTTGAGAACCTCTATAGGGCATCAAGCCTGCATTTTTGCCTCCGAACACAATATGTAGGGGTTGCTCCCCCTCCCCAACCACAACATAGTGGGTCATCCCTGCCGAATCATGGGGAGGATCCACCGCCATGCGCTGCGTCAAATGCAATAGCCTAGAAGATAAAGTCATCGACTCACGGCAGTCGAAGGACGGGTTCACGATCCGGCGGCGGCGTGAGTGCCTGGCGTGCGGGCACCGCTTCACGACTTACGAGACAGTCGAACAGTCCGAAATGCTCGTTGTGAAACGCAATGGGACTCGCGAACTCTTCAAACGGGAAAAACTACTCGGCGGCTTTTTTAAGGCCTGCGAAAAGCGGCCGGTTCCTCTCAATGTCCTCGATGATGCTGTCGACAGCATCATTGGGGAATTGCGCGCCGAGGGGCACAAGGAACTCCCGAGCAAGGTGATCGGCCCGAAAGTCATGGCCCGCTTGCAGAACATCGATCCTGTAGCGTTCGTGCGCTATGCCTCAGTCTATCGGGAGTTTCAGGATGTCGGTGAATTTCACGATGTGATTGAGTCCCTGGAGACCAATCCCCTCAGCGAAATGCTGCAACCCGATCTCTTCGAAGGAGAGCTGCCTGAGTCAAACTAGTTTCTACGCGAATGATCTCCCTCCCCCACGCTCTGCCATTTGTGCGCTTCGGCTCATCCAGCTACGCCCTCTGCGATCGGCAGTGGCTGTCCGACGTCATGCACAATGCGACTCGCTCCACGGACCTGCCCCTCTGGATTGCCGAGGACCTGACCCGCGGTGTGGAGATCTACCTGTCTGATCACTATGCCAGCAGCACGATCGAATCCAGCGAACTGTTTGAGCGCATCGCGGCGACTCTCAAAGCGCTAGGACTCAATCAGGTAGCAGAGCACATCGAAGAAGTCCCCCCGCCGGTGCGCATCTCGCTCACCGAGCTGGCGAGGCAATCAGGATCCGCCTATGAACTGCGTTTTTTCTGCCTGCTGAGTGAAAATATCCGATCCGCTGTCGTCAGCGGCACGCCGACCATCGAGTTCCACGGCCTGATGAACGCAGCGAAGAAGCTGACGCTTTCCAACAAATGGTCACCAAAGTGCACCGCGCTGAAAGAGGAGATCGAAACCGCAGTAAAACAGGAACTCAGCGACGCTCCGCCCCAACTGAAGTGGGCGATCATATCTTAGCATGCGCTTTTGCGCAGCTTTTTTACGCAAGTTTGCGCTGGATCATCGCCTCATGAGCGTCACTTTGTGGGCATGCAGAAACCTACCTACTCCGTCGTCACCCGCGAGCAGCACGAATCCCTGGTCGCTCAGGCCTACCAGCACCGGGGCTACAATGCAGAGGAGTCCCAGGCGGCCGCCCGGATGTGTAGCGAGGCCTCCTGGCACGGCATCCGCACTCACAATGCGCTGAAGGCTCTACATCTGGATGAACTCTTCGGGTCCGGCACGGGAGGCTGCGTTCCCGATGCAGAGGTGAAAGTCATTTCCTCACGCTTCGAGGCTACCGAGACCTGGAATGCGAATCGAAAGCTCGGCCAAGCGATCGCCTGCGACGCTATGGAGCGCTGCATCGCCATGGCTGACCGATATGGTGTTGGAACTGTAGCAGTCGACAATGCATTCCACTACCTTTGGGGCGGCGGTTATGTGATGGATGCCGCCAAGCGCGGATACATCGCTTACACCAACTGCACATCGACCCTGGCAGAAGTTGTTCCCTTCGGAGGGAAATTCCCCACTCTCGGCACGAACCCCCACAGCTGGGGCTTCCCGACCCAGGATGCCGTCGGTTACCCAGTTGTGATTGACTGGGCCACATCGGAAATCGCCATGGGTAAAGTCGAGCAATACAAGCGTGAAGGCAAAAAGCTGGAGCAGCCCTTCGGCGTGGATGCGGATGGCAATCCTACGGATCCCTTCGCCGTGAAGGCTCTCATGCCCTTCGGAAGACACAAGGGATACGGTCTTGGCCTGCTTAATGAACTCTACGGCGCGGCCATCGGTGGCTCATTGCCAACTCTCCGAGGGCGAGCCGCGCAGGCAGACGGCACCGGTGAAAAAACCACCTCGGCTTTCTTCTTCCAGGTCATCCACCCGGAAGCGATCAGCGGCGCCGACTTCTCACACGGTCGCACTCAAGCAGAGAACATCACCAAGGTCGTGCAGGATGTGCTCGGGCACGGAAATGAAAGTTGCATGCTCCCCGGCACCATCGAGGCGAACAATGCGAAACTCAGCGAGAAAGCAGGTGGCCTACTCTTCACTGAGGCAGAGATGGGAGGTTTCCGCGAATTAGCAGAAGAGTGCGGAGTATCAGCAGAAACCTGGGCAACCGATGCCCTACCGAGCTTTTCCGAGTGATTTGCCAGAAATTAATCCTCCCTCCCTCACAAAGACTCCACATCAGTGTAATCCGTGGATCAACTCCGCGCAGACTCCGCACACAATCCTGACCGAAATCACCCTTATAAAACCGCGACTTCAGTAACGAACCGGCAGCCCTGTGAGCGAGATCTGAGACGTTGAGTCCAGTTGTGGGATTGGGGTTGTGGTGACTCAAGCCTCACAACGAATCGGCCCCGGTTTTCACAAAGTAAAGCCCTTACCCTTGCGCTAGTCCTCCTAGTGTTGCTGCTCGCCAGAGTCTGCGATACGCGCGACGACGACTTTGTCGATCTTAGCCGGCCCCTTGGCGACAGCCCAGCAGACGTTATCGATCGGATACTTGATAAACTCATCTGTCACCGAAAGCGGCTCATCGCCCTCGTCAGGAAGCGTGACAGACAGTGTATCGTCGTGAAGCTCGATCAGGACCCTCACTACCTTGTCTCTCTTCAGCTTCACTTTGCGATCAACGGCGACTCGCCCGGATTTGTTATCACTTTGCACGCGGATAAAGCTGGGTGAAAGGACGATTCTCGCTACATGCCCCCTGCCCTTGCCATTGAGTGTCACGATTGTGTTGGCCGCTTCGTGTAGCTGCAGCTCGAAAGAAACAAGAGCGTGATGGCGCAGAGCCAGGTCCATCCCGGCAGTTGCGACGTGATGATCTTCAGCAAGCTCTCGCCCATGAAGCGCCCCATCTACGATCTCGTAGTGTCCCTGAACCACAGACCACCGTGGCAATACGTCGCTCAGAGATTCGTTTTCAAAGTCCAGTTCGGCGAGGATCTCAACGTCACGCCCCTCTCCCCGGTATGTCGCCACCAGCGCCCTGAAAGCAGGATCCAGCAGCGCCTCCGCCTGCCATCTCCGCGCATAGGCAACGTCACTTTCACTCAGTTCAGTAAGAGAAATTTCATATTCACGTCCATTCGGCAGCTGGAGCTTTAGGGAATCTGAGCTTACCGCCAGAAGCTGGGCGCTGATCGTCCGGCCTTCCGAGTTGGTCCAATCCCGCACCTCATCACTGAACGCGACTGCAAAAGACAAAATCATCACTACGGCGAGGAAAGGACGCATCAGTCTAGTCATCCTGCTCTCATAGCATTTTCTGATCTGAAACAAAACCTGCTTTTGTGCTCCTTTACACAGACTCCGCCCGCAATCTCGACCAAACTCGCCCTTGCTGATCGGGCAGCCCTGCCTACAGTTGCGGCATGTCTGAGACCATCAACCCCAGCGTGCCTGTTGAGCATACCGAGGCCGTCAATACTCAGATCCTCGCTGTCTCTGAGGATCTCGTCAGCGGCTTTCAGCCCAACCCATTTCATGTCATCGCCGAGCAGTCAGGCGTAGAGCTGCCGGTCGTCCTGGAGCGAATCCGCGCCATGCTTGAGGCAGGAGTCATCCGCCGCGTCCGCCAGACCATGCTGGCTACGAAACTGGCCCACGGCGCCCTCTGCGCCTGGAAGACAGATCCCGACAAGCTCGATGCCACCTTCGACTTCATGTTCCGTGAAGACCCCTTCAGCGGCCATGTCGTCACCCGCTCCACGGATCGCGAGATCTCCGGCAGTGACTATAAGCTCTGGACGACGCTGAAAGTGCCCCAGGGCGAGTCTCTGGAAGAGCATGCCGAAAAACTGCGCCAGCTCACCGGCGCACAAGAGTTTGTCCTCATGCCCGCAAAAGGCATTTTCGCCCTCGGTGTCGGTCACGTGCGACGCAAGACCATGGAATACGGAGCCAAATCAGACGAGCCCGCCGTCATGAACACGACGACCACCGTCGAGCTGGAGGATGAGGAGTGGGAAGTCCTTCTCGCGCTGAAAGAGGAGCTGACACCGGACGAAATCTGCGAAGACCCATGGGGCCCCCGTGCCGATGCCATCGGCGTTTCACGTGAGCGATTCATCGAGGTCGCCCATCAGCTGGACGCGAAGAAGGTGATCGGCCGCTTCTCGACCTTCCTGGAACACGTGAAACCCAGCTCCACCGGTGAGCGTGTGACCCGCTTCAATGCGCTCTTCCACTGGAAGGTAGCCGAGGGCACCCAGCAGCGAGCTGGCTCAGAGGTGGGGCGTCACGACATCATGACCCACTGCTACTGGCGCGAGGGAGGTCCACGCTTCGGCGACGTCAACATCATGGGCGTCGTCCACGGCACCGAGAAAGAGAAGGTCCTGAAACACAAAGCAGCGATCGATGCTCACCTGGAATCCATTGGTATTCCCGTGGAATACACCAACGTTTTCTGGGGAGGTAGGAGCGAAATTAAGCCATCTGAAATCTCCCCCGCAGTCTACAAAGAATTCCACGAGAAGTGGGCTGACAAGGGCCAAGTGCTCTAAACTACCCAACCGCACGCAAAATGGACATACGCCGAGTAGCTGAATTGGCCCGCATCGACATAACCGACGAAGAAGCTGAAACCTTCGGTGGGCAGCTGGAACAGATCCTCAAACACGTCGACAAACTTCAGGAGCTGGACGTCGATGACATCGATGCCACAACCCATGCAGGAGCGATCTTCGATGTCGTTCGAGAGGACGTCCCCCACAACAACTCACTGGAGCAAAGCGTTGTGCTCGGAAATGCACCCGACAACGCCCACCAGCAGATCAAACTCCCGAAAGTGCTCGATGCCTAGGCCGGGATGCTCGATGCACTTGAAGTGGTATTCCGCATCCTCTGCTGGATCGGCCGCGCTCTCGACATTCTCGACTTCTTTTCCAGCTCTTACAAAGGAGTGCGCTGGCTTACCTCGAAAAACTATCGGGAGGGAGTCCAGGAATCAGACGAACAATCCGCTCTCCGTATCCTGGTCTGTTTGGCCATTCTCCTGATTCTCCTGATTCTCATTCTACTCGCCGCATCTCTGGCGTTTTAACACATTCATCAAGGCTTCCTGCCACACCCCAAAACTCACCTTGAAAGCTGCCGAACTAACGATCCAAGAACTTCGCAAGGCATACCAGTCGAGCGACCTCAGCCCTTCCGAAGCCATTCGATCAATTGCTGAATCGATCGACGAAGTCGACTCTGACATCGGAGGCTATCTTTCCTACGATCTCGATCAGGCCCTGGCCGATGCCGAAAAAGCTGATCTATCCCTGCCTCTCGGCGGCGTGCCGATCGCCATCAAAGATCTCATCAATGTCAACGGTCACCCCTGCGGCTGTGCTTCGAAGCTTCTTACCGGGGCCTACACCGCTCCCTATGATGCGACCATCATCCGCAAGCTGCGGGAAGCGGGTGCCATTCCGTTTGGCCGCACCAATATGGATGAGTTCGCCATGGGCTCCACCAACCAGAACTCAGGCATCAAACCCTGCGTCAATCCCCATGACAAGTCACGAGTCCCTGGCGGTTCCTCCGGTGGCTCGGCTGCTGTTGTAGCGGCCAACACTGCCGTGGCAGCAATCGGCACGGATACCGGTGGGTCCATCCGTCAGCCGGCCGGTCTCTGTGGTATTGTCGGGCTGAAGCCCAGCTATGGCCGCGTCTCCCGTTATGGGTTGACCGCCTTTGCATCATCTCTCGACCAGGCAGGCCCCATGACGAAAACAGTGGCCGACTCCGCCCTCCTGCTGGAGGCCATGGCCGGCTCCTGCGAACTCGATTCCACCTGTCTGGATCGCCCCGTTGGCTCCTACACAAAAGCGCTGGAAAACACGGACTTATCAGGCGTGAAAGTTGGTATCCCGAAAGAGTATTTCGCCTTCGGTCTCGATCCCGCTATCGAGTCAGAAGTTCGTGCCGGAATCAGCAGGCTGGAAGCTGCGGGCGCTGAACTGGTGGAGGTCGAGATGCCGCACACCGAGTATGCCGTCGCCACCTACTACGTGCTCGCTACAGCTGAAGCATCAGGGAATCTCGCCCGCTTTGACGGTGTCCGCTATGGCAATCGTGCAGAGTCAGAGGACCTACTGGGTGTCTATACGAAATCCCGCGCCCAGGGCTTCGGCAGCGAGGTGAAACGCCGCATCCTCCTCGGCACCTACGTGCTCAGTTCCGGCTACTATGACGCCTACTACCATCGGGCTCAAAAGGTCCGCACCCTCATCAGACAGGACTTCGAAAAAGCTTTTGAGAAAGTCGATGTCCTGGCGTCCCCAGTGAATCCTCTTCCAGCTTTCAAAGTAGGCGAAAATAGCGATGACCCGGTGGCCAATTACCTGGCTGATATCTATACCATCTCTGCGAACCTGGCAGGAGTGTGCGGCATTTCCGTCCCCTGCGGCGCTACCGAGGTAGAGGGTTCCTCGCTACCCGTCGGGCTGCAACTCGTAGGCCCGGCTTTTGGCGAAAAGGAATTGCTGCGCATCGCTCACGCCTTTGAGACGTCTGTCTGATCTACCATCGCACATCGTATGAGACTGCTCTTAACTCTCGCCTTTAGCCTCACCTGCCTGGCATCAGCGCAGCAGAACGCACGCCTTGCCACGGCAGAAAAGGCACGTGGTGTCATGAGTGGCGATCAGGGCCTGCAATGGACTGTCGATGTCAACAGCTCAGCCAGCAGCGGTGCTACCAAGACCGCGCGCTTCCGTGCGAAGGCACAGAGTGGAAACGTGTTTGCAGAAATCCTCGCACCGGAGCAATCGGCTGGGAAAACCTATCTGGCGGAATCCGACGGCAAGATGTGGTTTTTCAAACCCGGGCTCAGCCGCCCGGTATCTGTATCGAAACGCCAGCGCCTCAGCGGGGATGCCGCCATCGGCGATCTCGCGTCGACCAGCTACGTTACTGGCTACTCCATTGCCAGCGAGGAACCTGGCTCGCTGGACGGGCGGGCCGCTACTCTGTTCACGATGAAGAGCAACTCTCTGGGAGACGTCTATCACACCATCCGCTACTGGATCGCTGATGACACCAGTCTCGGGCTGAAAGCCGAATTCCTCTCCAAATCAGGCACGCTTCTGCGAACGGCTACGTTTGACTATCAGAACACTCTCAGTGGCTCCCCCTTCCTCTCACAGATGATCGTGACCGAGCGGGATCGGACAGTGACCCTGGATTTCTCAGAGGTCAGCGCTCGATCTTTCCCCTCCAGCCAGTTCACCCGCGAGGCGCTGGGCGGAGGGCGTGTCGATCGGCCAGGAAAGCGCTAGGAGACCGTTGAAAAACTATGTAACCGATGATGAGAGGAATTATGAGGTATGTTTTTAAAGCAGCGGAGAGCATGGAGACTACCCTCACCCTTCGGGCTGCAGCCCTGATTCCGTCTGGCTGCGTTTCTCGTTGCTCAGGTAGCTACGGCTACCATCGCGCCTCGCGCCTTGCCAGCCGAAAACAGGGGTGCATTCATCGCTCACCTAGTTTTTCAAAGGTCGCCTAAGTAGCCTAATCAGAATCCATTCATGGAAGACGATGTCATCGGCTGCCCCCTCGCCTCCTCGGACGGACAGCAGCGCGCTCTTTCATGGCTGAAGACTCTGCTCCAGTTTGATACGACCAATCCACCGGGCAATGAGCAGGAGGCGATGCGCTGGCTCGCTGAAGAATGCAGACAACTTGGTGCTGACCGAGTCGAGCTGGACGGGAACACACCGGACCGACCCAATCTCTCGGCGGGATGGCTGGCCAAACCGGAAAACACAACAGGCCGTCCGCTCGTTCTTTCCTGCCATCTCGACGTTGTGCCGGCTGACGAGGGGGAGTGGGACCACCCACCCTTTTCCGCCCATGACGATGGCGAGGATATCTGGGGGCGTGGCGCGATCGATATGAAAGGCTTCGCCGCCATGGCCCTTACTGCCATTGCTGAGCGTGTGAGGGATCTGGATACCCAGCCACTAACGCGCGACCTTTACCTACTGGCAGTGTCTGACGAAGAAGCAGGAACCGCAGAGGGCTCCCGCTGGGTTGTTGAGAACCGGCCCGACTTTCTTGGGAACGATCCCGAGTATGTGCTCAACGAACTCGGCGGCTTCACCGTTCATCAGAACGGCCATCGATTTTACCCGGTGCAGGTGGCAGAGAAAGGTGTCGCCTGGCTGAAGCTTACCGTCGATGGCACTCCCGGTCACAGTTCCTTACCAGCTGGAGACAACGCTACGGCCAAGCTGGCTCGAGCGATCCAGGCGATCGACGAAGCACAGCTCCCCTGGCACCCTACTGAAGAGGCAGCCACGCAGCTTGAGGGCTTTGCTAAGCCATTGGGAGCGGCGGCTGTGAAGGCAAGCAAGCTTCTTCTGTCGCCACGACTCGGCCCGAAATTTCTTCCCCTATTGGTCAAAGACAGAAAACGCCGTCCTGCTGTTGAGGCGATTCTGCGCAATACCGCCAACCCTACTAAGCTGCTGGCAGGGAAAGCCGTCAACGTCCTCCCCGGACAAGCATCCGTGCTGATCGATGGTCGGATTCTACCGGGGTTTGAGGCTTATGATCTAATCAAAGAGCTTGATTCAGCCATCTCGAAAGTCATTGATCCCCCCTGGTCGCTGAAGATTGAGGAGACCCACGAAGCCGTGAGTTTCCCAACCGATACCCCCCTGTTTTCGGCAATCGAGAAATTGATCAAAGAAAAAGATCCAGGTGCTCATCCTGTTTCCAGCGTTCTGTCAGGGTTTACTGATAGTCACAACTACGAGAAACTGGGGGCTGTTTGTTACGGGTTCTATCCCCTGCCCCTTGAGGAGGACTTTCCCTTCATCGAGTTGTTCCACGCCCACAACGAGCGCATCCCGAAACGAGCCTACCTGCAGGGATGTGAATGGCTGGCCGAACTTCTGAGAGCTGACTTTTAGAGCAGTCGAGGGATGCGAATTGAATAGGTGTGGGGAGTTGTAGAATAGGCTCCCCTTTCCCAGACTCACGATCTCACGCTACGCAGCTCAGCTGTCGCGGCTACAATTGGCATCAGCTCATCTCTGTAGCCGCGTTCCGTAAGGACGTGGAACAAGGGACACTCTCTGCCCGAAACAGAGGCTTGATCCACGACGTCACCGTCACGGTTCCATCTGATTCGGAATCCCTAAGCCACTGCTCGGGGATGAGTGCGCGCCCATTCGAGACGAGCAGCCATAATCCCGGCGATCAGGCCCACGAGGTGCCCGAACCAGGATACATTTTCAGCCTGGCCGAATGGCAACACCCCGAAGATCATCCCACCATAAAAAATTAACGTCGCCATCGAAAGAACGAGCGACTTCCACGACTTCTCCATCCATCCCCGCGCTACAACAAAGCCGAAGTAGCCGAAAATCAGTAGCGACGCCCCGATATAAACGGCCTGACCATTCCCGAGGATCCAGAGGGTTCCCCCCCCAAGAAGAAGGATAGCGAGCGAGCTCTCGATAAACACCCGACGACCTGAGATATGAACAAGCGCTCCCAGAACGAGGAATGGCAGTGTATTGGAGATCAGGTGCCCGAAACCGGAGTGGAGAAACGGAGACAATGGCACTCCTAGCAGACCAAATAACCTGCGTGGGCGAATCCCAAGCTGATCGAGGGATCCAAGAATGAAAAAATCAACAATCTCTGCCACCCAGGCCACGGCGACAAGAGAGAGCAGGAGCTTCAGGCCGGAGAAAAACCCACCGGACGAACGCTCCGTCACCGGGGCAGATTCCGACCGCCCGAGCTCAGGCGGCATTTCCCACCCTTCGTCAGGCTCGAATTCAGGTGGGTTGGCCATCGCACATACTCGCGAAAAGGAAGCAACCTACTTCCTAAAACGGAATATCGTCGTCCGAATCCTGACCGTAACCGCCTGGAGGCTCGGCGCTGTGAGATGGTGGAGCATCCTGGTCACTGGCGAACCCACCAGCAGCAGGGGCAGCCCCGCGAGCAGGCGCGCCCTGCTGGGGTGCGCCACCTCCACCACCGTTGGGTCGCTCCAGGCGCCAGGCGTTGAGATTGTTGTAGTATTTGCCGTTGTATTCGTTGCCCCGAATATCAAAATGCACACGGATCGGATCTCCCTGACCGTATTCCTCGATCATCGTCGCTTTATCTTTCAAAAGCTCGAACTTGATCAGTTGAGGATAATTTCCATCAGCCACCTCGATGACAAACTCCCGCTTTGAGAAGCCGCTGGCGAAGGTCTGCACCTCGTTGATAAGTTTTACCGTTCCGTCGATTTGAAAAGATGTGCTCATAGGGATTCCTGATCTGAGCCGTATCCTTCGCATCATGCCCGAGGCAATGCATCAAGAAAATCCGGGGATTTTCAGCGCGCGAAGACGGCTACTCACCAGGGAGAGCCGTTGCCTGATTTCGCAATGACAGTCGCACGGTATCAGCATCCGGGTCTGCCAGCTCCGCACGGATGGCAGCGGCACGGGCGGCTACATTGGGGGCCGCGAAGGAGCATCCGCTGACCCGCTTGCGGGCTCCGCCCAGCCAGGGCACCTCCAGATCCTCCCCTGCAGCGAAAAAACTGATCATTTTTCCCTTTTTATGGAACAGCTCGGTGGTTTTGCAGGCGATTCCACCCACGCCGATGACACTCGTGAAGTGCGATGGCCACTCCCGCCTGTCCTCATCTATATTGGACCCAGCGGCTACCACCGTCACCCCGGCTAGAAAAGCCTCGTCTACCCACTCCTTATAGATCCCGACATAGCGATCCAGCCCACGACAGCCGAAACTACAGTTGATCACCTCATACCCGCGGGCGATCGCCTGCCTCGCGCAGGCTGCAATCGCCTGCGACCGCGCCTGATTCCGATGATCAAGCGCCTGAAAGGCCCCCACCTCGATATCGACCCCAAGGGTATCTGCAGTCCGCTGCAGGATGCCGACGACAGCCGTCCCATGGCCAAACTGATCCCCTGTTCCACAGGCTCCCAGTTCTCGGCCAGGAGAGACCGGGAATTCCTCCTGGCATAGAAAACCATCTTCGATCCGCACAGAAAGGTCATCTGTGACCTTTACATTACGAAGATCAGGATGAGCCCAGTCGACACCTGAGTCGATGACTGCCACGCGGATGCTCACTCCGCGCCCCCCTTCGCATCAGGCAATGACATCATCATCTGCTCAACCAGGGGCTCAAAGGTGCTCACCTCCCATGTCTGCAGCCACTCTTGCGCATCTTTCGCATCGTTCGAAGCAAAAACAGAGGCTCCAGGCTTCAGCACGACGAGAGACCATACTCCCAGAACATCCCCCTCTACACCGAATGGCAGGGCTAGCATAGAATGCGTCGTCACCTCCGCCACTTGATCCAGTGAGACATCGTGCTGTGCCTGTTGCGCGATGTCATGATCGCTGAACGCCTGCTGATGCAGAAACACCATGGAGATAAAGCCACGATCCAGAGGCTGCCGGAATCCCAGCACCGCGTCCCCATGCCCTCCCTGTCTGCCAGCGTGCCAGAGCGCCTCCAGACAACCACCCTCCCCGTCAGCAATCCATAAACTGGTTTCATCAGCGCCGAGCTCAGCCGCTTTATCCCATAGCGAAACCAGGGCGGCCTCCGCCTCCTGAAAGAGTGCTAACCGCTCCTCAGCCGAGGCACAAAAAAGCCGACGCGGGAAGGCGTCGGCGAGGGGCTCAAGCGAATTCATGAGCGCACAATAACAGAAAAAGAGCGCCTTACTGCGCCTTTTTCACTAAGTAGGCGAGAGCAGCCTCGTTAGAGACGATCTCAGCAGCCAGAGCCGCTCGATCATCTGCTCCCAGTGAACCCGCGGCAAGCTTCTGCAGCTGCTCCTTGAGCTCAGAGGTAAGAATGCCAGTGTCACTGCGACCGGACACTTCCGGGTCAAGCAGGCTCATAAATTGGTCAAGGATTGCGATCTCGTTTTCGACTGTCATTGCTAAGAATGGGTGATTATAGACCCAGTAGACGGACGATGCAGGTCTGTATGCAATTTTTTGGCTCGCTGTTTCGCTTTTGCTTCCTTTCTTGGCTTTCTAGCCTCCCCCTTTGTGCGGTTAGCCCCGATTAAGTTGGATTATTAGAACGGCGCCTCTCTTGCCTTGGATCGCCTAGGCTAGAATTCCTGAAAATCGCCCCTACCGAGAGCTAGAATCCGCTTAGAGACAGCTTCTGCTCGCAGCTTTCATACGGGCCATGCAGGACCCAATATCACCGCAATAGCGATTAGTCTGCCCTGAAGATTCTGCTGATAGCGCAAATTTCGGTCAGTCGTTACCAGCACCTCAAAATTTGCTTCCTCCGCAGCATTGATCAGATCTCCGTTCGAACGTTCCTCCCACCCGTGATCAAAAGCAGTGTCCACCACTCCTTCAGGCAAAAATTTCCGCTATGGGTAAGGTGTCCCCTGGTCGAAAAGAATTTTTACGCCGCTTCTGCAGGAGTGCCTGCCAGAAACAAAGTCGAGAACCAACTCAACCTGCGCACGATCGGAACCGGGGAACCATTCGAGAAATTCGTCCACAGTGGCACCAGCCTTGAGATTTTCGAAGAGGGTCAGGACTGGTATCCTCGTGCCAGTAAAAACCGGAACCCCGCTCATTCTATCAGCCCTGACCTCAACTGCTTTGCACTCGCTCCAATCCATCTAGGATTGTATCGCCTGCCTCATTTGAGATCAAGCGAACGTCTCCGTGATCAGCACCGGAGGGATGTGGCCCGGTCATCGAGGGAGAGTGCCGAATTCTGTCACCAGCCGCCATTTGGAGAAAAAAGCCAGGCTATGTCGGAAGATTCATCAAGCCACTGATAAGCCGATGCCTTATAACTTCTGGAACAGAATGGTCTGAGCCACTCGAAAATCTGAGACCACCGTTCACGAGTTAAAGAGCATGCGAAGGCATCATCGATTTCGAGATTTGTGATGCCTGTATCGACATTCGAAGCCCGGCAATAAAAGGCGGGCCCCGGACAGTTCTCAAAACCAATCAACTGCTGCAGTGCGAACTGATGAATGTCTCCCTCGCCAAGGGAGCGAATTTTATCAGCAAGCGCTGTCGTGAGTTCAGTGCCCGTGCCGGAAAGTTGGAGAATGGGGCACTCCGGTGCTCCATCTTGGAAAAAGTCGATTCTCGGCTCCGCTTTTTCCACCATCTTGTCAGTTCAGGTCGACTCCATCGATTCTATCAAGTTCTTTTTCTAAGTCTAAAAGCTGCTTTGCAATGGCTCGAACCTCATCTGCTGAAAGCTCAACCGGGTCATTGTGGAGTTTTGTCGCCGCCTTTAAATGGATACTTCCGCCGTCTTCAAGCCAGCAGCGGACATCTTCTACAATCTCTTTCATGCGTTTACTCCTGGGTCTATTCGGGAACAATCGAAGATTACCAATCTGCCTCGATGCGTCGGCTTCCTCATATAGCAGGAAACCGATCGCAGCTAACATCTCATTCAGCAACAAACCTCCGAATCCCGATCGGCTTTCCTTCAATCAAATAGGGATCATAACCAGCATGCCGCAGAGCCTCCCGAGAAGTCCGAAACTCAGCCTGAGGCCGAGGATCAAGAAACGGGACTGGATACAGGGGCAGTGCGGTGAACCATTCGGCGCGCTCATACTGTTGCTCGAGACTGGGCTTACTCAGAAATCCCATCACCACCTGGCCATGGGAGTAGCGCTTCACCTGATCATCGGGAAATGGAGTAAGGCTATCG
>JAHDFZ010000008.1:0-1254 GCA_020627905.1 Verrucomicrobiota bacterium | reverse complement strand
GCAGGGTCTTCAGCAAGGGGTAAGAAAGATCATCGTTATGCTGACTCAGCTCGTGCCCCACCAGGGCACCGAAGGCGTTGCTTGGGAGGTCGTCAGGGTGGGCTTCAACAGGATACGATCGCGTTTTCCCGGCCTCAAAATCCGGGCCACCCTCAGCTTTCCACTGATGGAAAAGAATTTTCTCCACGTCATCCCCACGACAGGCCTGGGCGGCCAGAGCGAGGAAGTGGACAAAATCGATCGGTCCGCCATAACGCGTGACGAGGTAGCGATCAGAGACAGGAGATGTGGCGATCCCGAATTCTTCTGTCACGGCCCGGATCGCCCAGAGACGGCCTTCCAAGGTTTTAGCCTGCTGCCATTTCTCGGTTTGCGGGGCAATCGCCGCTACGCGATCAAAAGCATCTTCAGCGATAGCGCTCGAACCTAGGAGAGCGAGAAGAAGGATGGTCAGGCGCATGTGGATTTGAACGATGATTGGACTTAGGTAAGAGAACGATAGCGAATTGGGGGCCTGCATGACCAGCGGAAACGATCGAAAACGCCGATCGAAGTGCTAATGCGGATCGCCATTTTCAGACGCTCATCCACGCCCAGAAGCTGGTCGGCCAGATCCATCCAAAGAAGATCACTCCTGCACAGGTAATGAAATGCAATCTTCTCCTGCTCTCACAAAGCACGGCTATCAAACCGGCGAGAGCCACCCACAAGGGTCCGCAGAGCCCGCCCATGATGACCCAGCCTAGCGGCGAAAGCATGAGCATACCAGGATAGTCAGACCAAGGTTCCCATCTCACATTTGGCTCAGGTTCATTGAAGCTGATGTAGATGAGAAGTCTGAGAAACGTGATAACGACTGTTCCCACCACCATGATGAGACACCACTCGCCAAATAAGCTCGGTCGCGAGCGTGTGTGAGGAAGGGGTTCTAGAGTCATGCGGGGACTCGATGGAACATGGGCGCGACAGTGTTCGTGAAAAGCCTACATGGCAAAATCCACCTGAAGGCGCAGTTACAGCTGCATATGCCTCCGTGGTGAATCTTCCTTTAAAGCCTGCGGGGAGGAGGTCAAGGCCCCTTCTCCAACGGATCTTAATATAAGGTATTTCCCAAATCTCTCAAACGACGGAAAGGCTGAAGGCGCGAGGTTGAGCCTAGTCCGAAACTGACCGAGGTGATGACGAGGAGTGGCAAACTTTGCAGCCCATCTCGGTGAAACTGTCGGTCGATTACAGCGTATGCAGGGATCCCCT
>JAHDFZ010000230.1 GCA_020627905.1 Verrucomicrobiota bacterium | reverse complement strand
CTTCGGGGAAAACAGGTTGAGCAGATTTTACCCGGACATAAACCCGCCCGGATCCCCCTTTCTCGATCAGTGACAGCTCCAGAGAGGAAGATGCTGTGAGGGCAAACTGATCCCGAGTGAGCTGAGCGAGGCGCGATAGTTCCATCCTTTCACTCTTAGAGACCGCATGGCGATCTGCAAGCAGTTGGAGAGAGCTTTTCTTCCCTTGACCGCATCAGGTATGGCTGAGAGCATGACCCTCATGAGCAACGATCCGCGCCTCGAAAACATCCTTTCAGCCATCCGGGATGTCCCCGACTTCCCCAAACCAGGGATCATTTTTAAGGACATCGCACCCGTGCTCGGAGATCCAGAGCGTTTCTCTGAAACTCTGTCCCTAATGGAGGAACGGATCGCTCCTCACCAACCCACTAAAATCGCCGGGATCGATGCCCGAGGCTTCATTTTCGGCGCGGCATTGGCCGACCGCCTCGACATCGGATTCATCCCCGTGCGAAAGAAGGGGAAGCTCCCCTGGGAGACCATCGGCAAAGCCTACACGCTGGAGTATGGGGAAGCCGAGATCGAGATCCACCGCGACGCCGCTGGCGAGGGCGATCGCGTCGTGCTTGTAGACGACTTGCTGGCGACTGGCGGAACAGCCGGTGCCGCCTGTGAGCTAATCGAGTCGACAGGTGCCAAAGTCCCTCTGATCTCGTTTTTCATCGAGCTGAGCTTCCTCGACGGACGTAGCAAGCTACCAGCCGGCATCCTTGTCGATGCCCTCATCAAATACTAACAAGCCCCCTTTCCCCATGAGCTACGAAAGTGATCGCCTACGCAACTGGTATCTTCTCTTCCACTACGGCTCGCGCGAGGAAATCCTCACTGATACCGAGGCGGGGGCGGACTTGCTGCCCGAGAGTTTCTTTCAGTTTCCTGTCGCCACACCGGGCTTCCGCACTGATTTGCGCCCTGCTGAGGGTGAACGGGCTCTCGACATTGGCTGTGCGGTCGGCCGATCCAGCTTCGAGTTAGCCAAAAACTTCTCCGAAGTCATTGGCATCGATTTCTCTCAGGCCTTTGTCGACTGCGGGGCCGCCCTGCAGCGCGGGGAGACACTGTCATATGACCGCTATGGCGACATGCACCTCCCAACACGGCTGAACGCCGTGCGCCCGCCTGATACCCCATCGGAGAGTGCCCTCACCTTCGAGCAGGGGGATGCTATGAACCTGCGAGAGGACCTCGGGGCCTTTGATCTCGTTCACGCAGCGAACCTGCTGTGCCGCCTGCCGGAGCCGCAGCGCTTCCTCGACCGTCTTCCTTCCCTGGTCTGCACCGGCGGTCATTTCATCCTCGCGACTCCAGCTACCTGGATGGATGAATACACTCCCCGCGAGCAACAGCCGACTGGACCAACGCTGGACATGGTTAAGCAGTCCATCGGAGACGCGTTTGAGCTGCTCGCAGTCGAGGAGGTGCCGTTTCTCATTCGTGAGCATCAGCGAAAACTGCAGCTGAGCAGTTCGCAGACATCGCTCTGGCGTAAAAAGTGAGCGGCGTTCTGTTGTGTCCTTTTCCGATGCGGTGGAAAAGAGTAGCAGGAGGCGGATTTGAACCGCCGACCAAAGGCTTATGAGTCCTCTGCTCTACCCCTGAGCTATCCTGCCAGAAAGTTCGCGGGCGGCAACTGTGCGGCGGACCAGCCGAATGTCAAGGGCTCTTTTCGCGACACGACAGATCAGGGTTTCACAAGATACCCGAGGTCAGCGGTGGATAAGCCCCATTTGATGACAAACGGCGCAGTCGCCAGACTCACCAGAGAGGTGCTGAGGACCACGCAGATCGCCACCGCCGTCTGTCCCCCGTAGAGCCGGGCAAGCGTGATGGGAAACACCGCCGCCGGCATAGCTCCCTGGATGACAAGCAGCGCTCGCAAATCATCAGAAATCGGCAGGAAAAGGGCCGCTGCCACGATCATGCCGCCGAGCAGGCCGAGGCGTGAAAAACTGCCGAGCACCGATACTTTCAGCCAGTTCTGCACCTTTGCCTCATCCACAGACCGGCCCATGGTCACACCAATCATCAGGACAGCCAACGGGACGGCACACCGGCCGAGCATCGACATCAGCTCCAGAAGAGGCGCAGGGATTCGGTCGCCCAGCCCGAGGTAGTGCAGAACCAGCGCGAGAAAAACGGCAACAATTGGCGCATTCAGCAGAGAGCGAAGGCTAGCCCGCTTCGTCAGGATCGCCAGACCTGCCGTCCACATAGCGATCTCAATCCCCACTCCCAGAACGAAGACAAGTCCTACGACACCGCTGTCGCTCCCGAAAAGCGCGATGATGATGGGAATCGGTAGAAAACCATAGTTCTGCACGCCTGCGGCGACGACAAAACTTCGCAGTCCTGAGCCCTTCGCCATGCGGCCCGCCACGCCCACGAGATACACGACCCCATAGCCGATCAGCGTGATAAAAAACCCGATCGCAATAGCTGACCAAGCATCCGAAACACGATTGAGGATCGGATTGCCAACAATGGCGGTGAGGATCAGGCAAGGCAGGAGCACATCGATCCCCAGACGCATCACGCCAACCTCAGTAGCAACCGTCACCCGCCCTGACCTCTGCAACCCAAAGCCGAGAATAAGCAATCCAAAAACAGGCAAAATTGCCAGAAAGATCGAGGAGTATGTTAACATCTCTCCAAACTAGTGGCGTAGGAGACGCGGGAGCGCAACATCTGCCCCTATCTGAGAAAAAAGGGGTGTAATCCTGCACCTACCGAGCTGATCATGGAGGCACGTCAGCAGCTGCCTCTATCTCAAAGGCAGCTAGCCCCCATCTGATGACAAATGGTGCGGTCAAAAGACTGACCACGGATGTGCTCAAGACCACGCAAATAGCGATAGCGGCTTGTCCTCCATAAAGCCGTGTCAGGGTGATTGGGAAAACCGCGGCGGGCATGGCTCCCTGAATGACAAGCATGGCTCGGAAGTCGTCATTCATAGGAAAAAAAACGGCTAGAGCAACGATCCCCCCTCCTAATAACCCAAGCCTTATGAAACAAGCAAGGAAGGATACGCGAAGCCAGTTGTTCACTTTTTCCTCATCCAGCGATCGCCCCATTGTGACGCCGATCATGAGAATAGCCAAGGGGATCGCACAGCGACCGAGCATTGATAAGGATTCATCCACCGAAGGCGGAATCAGCCAACCCAGTTTGGCATAATGAATGGCCATCGCGCTCAAGACCGAAACGATCGGAGGACTAAACAGTCGCTTCGCGCTGATCTCTTTGGTCAAAATAGCCAGACCTACGGTCCAAACGGCTAACTCCATACCCATCTTGAACACGAGCACTAGGCCCACCAGGCTGGTTTTTTCTCCGAATAACACCACCATAATCGGTATAGGGAGAAAGCCGGAGTTCTGAACTCCGGCAGCTACAACCATGCTTCTCAAGCCAGCTCCTTTCGAGAGTCCGCCAGCAGATCCAGCCAGATATGCTATGAGATAGCTAAGTAACGTAATGCAGAATCCCAATGCTATCGCTAAGAGCGCATTCTCTTTTTGATCCAGTATAGGGTTGCCGACGATCTCCCCTAGGATCAGACAAGGCAGAAGAATATCGATCCCTATCTTCATCATCCCCTCCTCCGCCTCGCGTCCGACGCGCCCCGTGCGCTGCAGCGCAAAGCCAAGAACGATCAGCCCGAAAACCGGGAGGATCGACAGGAATATGAAGTGGTAGGAGAGCATCTCTCTTTAATCTTTGGACATCGTATTCATCGGCGCAATGACGCGTTGCTGAAGAGTTGCGGGGATGCGTCGATTGGGGCCTGTTTCCAGCCATGAAGTTTTGCAATCTTTCTCTCGCCATGCTGCTTGCGTTTTCGTCTTCTGGCCTTCTGGCGGAGCCGGCGCTTGATGCTCGCTTAGGCTCGACCGATTGGTCGATCGGCGCAGCTGGCGCACCGAAAGCCTTTGAGTATGCGAAAGAAGCTAAGCTGGAAGGACTGCAGGTCAGTTATCTGCCAAGCGGAATGACGAAAGGCCCTCAAGTGAGTTTCGACGACGAAGAAGCTCAAAAAATGTATCTAAAACTGGCCGACGAAACCGGCATCGAGATCACCAGCACAGCTATGGGCATTCTCAACCGCCACCCATTCAAGTCAGATCCGCGAGCCGTTGACTGGGTAAAAGGCGGTATCCGCGCAACAGCAGCACTCGGTGAGAACGTCATGCTGCTGGCTTTTTTCGGAAGAAATGACCTGAAAAACGATCCCGAGGGCACGGCCGAGACAATTGCCCGGCTTAAGCAGGTGACGCCGCTCGCTGAAGAAATGGGGATTACATTAGCTCTAGAAACCACCCTTAATGAAGCCGAGCACCGACACATCCTCGAAGCGGTCGATAGTCCGGCTCTCAAGGTCTACTATGACACGGCCAACTCTCATGCCAACGGCTACCCTATCGCCGAGGAGATTGTGAGCCTCGGAAAGGACGGGCTGATCGCAGAGGTTCATTTTAAAGACAAACAGGGATGGCTCTTCGGCGCCGGAGAAGTCAACTTCCCGGAGGCTGTAAAAGCCCTGCAAACGATCTCCTACAGCGGCTGGGTCGTGCTGGAGGGACAGGCTGCGGAGGGGAAAACTCTGCAGGAGACCGCCGCAGCGAATGCCGTCTACCTGCGCGGTGCGAAAATGACTCATTAAATGACGATAGTCATCCGCCGGCTTCTCTTCCCATTCCTATGTCTGGCGCTGAGTGCTCCTGCTCAGGAAAAAATCGACTTTCGCGAGGAAACAGTCGTCTTCCTCGGCGACAGCATCACCCAGGCGGGAGAGGCAGCGGCAGCGGTTGAGTTTTTCTTTCTCACACGGGACGGCACCGTCCCGCCGAAGCTGATCAACCTGGGCCTGTCATCGGAGACCGTTTCCGGACTCAGCGAGGAGGCTCACCCCTTTCCTCGCCCTAATCTTCATGAACGGCTGGACCGCGCCCTCGCTGCTACCACCCCTGACTGGGTCGTCCTCGCCTACGGGATGAACGACGGGATCTACCAACCCTTTTCGGAGGAGCGATTTGCAGCGTTTCAGCAGGGACTATCCGATGCCGTCGAGAGCTGCGCCGCGTCAGGTGCTCGGGTCATCCTGCTCACGCCTGCTTATTTTGACCGACAAACGGCAGCACAACGCGGCTCTCTCGGGGAGAAGACAGATTCCGATTTTGCCTTCAACAAAGTCTATCCAAAGTATCAGGAAGAAGTGCTCAGCCGATATGCTGATTGGGTGATGAAGCATGACTTCGGCCCGAGTGTGCGATATCGGGTCGACATTCAGTCACCTTTGCGCACGTGGGTAGAGACTGAGCGTGAAAAAAATCCCGCGTTCGCCTATGGGGACAGCATCCACCCAGATGACTCCGGACATCTGATCATTGCGGAGGCTTTTCTAAGCGGGCTGGGGTTTGACACGGCGAGCACGTTCGAGTCCTTTCACTCCATGCTTTCATCATCAGGTGAGAAGCGAAACGCCTGGGATGCCATGAAGCAGCGCCGTGATCTCCTGACCTTTTCCTGGCTCAGCCATGTCGGGCACCAGCGGCCGAAAACGCCAGTGGGGCTGCCGTTACCGGAAGCTCGGATAAAAGCTGAGGAACTGCGCCAGATGGCGGCAGGACTTTTGGCGCACGACTGAAGCCGCGCCTCCATACGAGACCGTTGAAAAACTAGGTGATCGATGACCGTAACCCTGTTTTCGGCTGGCAAGGCGCGAGGAGCGATGGTAGCCGTAGCTACCTGAGCAACGAGGAAC
>JAHDFZ010000229.1 GCA_020627905.1 Verrucomicrobiota bacterium | reverse complement strand
ATGCCGTCACCAATAGGAATCGCTCGATCATACCCGATGTTTACAAATTGCCGGATGCACCGCTCTGCATCCATCTCTGTGTAGATGGGCGTCACCTCAGGCTCTCCCTTTTTCCGAAGCCGGCGATTCAGCCACTCCGTTTCCTGTGTCTGAATGCGAGCCGAGTCAGCCAGCATGATCTGGCACAGGTCTCGGGTGGCAAAGGTCGAATAGATGTTTCCGCTGAAACCCTGAGCTGTAAGGTTCGGTAAGTTTCCGCTGTGATCAATGTGCGCGTGAGAGAGGATAACCGCATCGAGTTCTGATGGCTCAAAGAGAAAGTTCCGGTTCCGTTCGAAAGCATCGTCTCGCCTTCCCTGGTAGAGACCGCAGTCGAGAAGAATTTTCTGACCGTTTACCTCTAGCAGATGCTGTGAACCCGTTGTCGTGCCGGCTGCGCCGCAAAAGTGGATCTTCATATCTAGCAGTAGAGCAAAATGCGTTGAGCGAGACAAGCAAACCCTTAGGAAAAACTTCCATAATTTAAAATTTTAAGTTTTTTTAATTATTTATTTGCATAAATTTTATAATCCTCGTAATCTTCGTCATTATGAAAAAGACTTTCGCAACTCTTTCAGCCACCGCTCTTCTCGCAGGCTCATTTGCCAATGGTGCGGATGTAACTCTTGGGAACCTCGATGCCCGCATGCAGTCACTGGAGTCTCGGCTCGCTTCCATCGAGAAGCGGGTTTCCTCCATCTCTCCAGGTCACGGCTACTCTGACACAGCCTTGAAAGCAGCGACCAATGGCTCGAAGCCGAAGGCCCCTGAGGTAGCCTATCGTGCGCAACAGAAGTATCTGATCAAGGAAGGGGACACGATCGGCAGCATCGCGAAGAAATTCGGTGTCGATCGCGCCGATCTTCTGAAAGCGAACCGACTCAGTGAAGGGCAGCCGATTTACATCAGCGAGCCTCTTATCATTCCTGCGGTCGGGACTCCCCCGAAAGGTGGCGCTTCAGTAGCGAAAAAGCAAGCTGCACCGAAGGGCGTAGGCTCTACGCACACGGTGGCAAAAGGTGATACCTTGAGCGCCATTGCCCGACGTCATGGAGTAACTGTGGCTGAATTGAAGGCGGCTAATGGCTTGCGCAATGACTTCATTCAGCTCGGTCAGAAGCTAATCATTCCCAAAAAGGCGGCTGCTCCTCAGAAGACCGCATCCAAGACGGCGAAATCTGCTCCGGATACCGCAAAGAATGACTCAGGAAAGTATCGCTATGACAACCCTCTCCTGCGCTCTGATGAGACCTACGGTTATTACACGGTTCGTAACGGCGATAACCTCTATGCACTAGCTCGGGACTTTTTCACGAACATGGCTGAGCTGCAGCGCCTGAACAAGAAGTCCGGCAGCACCGTGATTCATCCAGGTGAAGACATCATCGTCCCTACGAGCAAATACAACGCTTATCACAAGAAGACTAGCGTAGCTCAGAACTAATTTCCTTCGAACTGAAAGGATATCCTTTGTTTCCTTACGCATGTAGGTGAAACATAGTTGAGTGGTCAATTGCTCGGCTCCGAAAGGAGTCGAGCAATTTTCTTACACGTTGCCACGCAACGCTTCACAATGGAATAAATTGGTAGCACTGTCAAAATTGCCGATTGTCGTCTCCTGACTACATCTAGCTTAATCTATAGAAAACTAGAAACTGATGGGCCTTTCAAGCATCATATCAGTCCTCCTTGGCGGCAAACTCCGATACCTTTCGATGGGCCTGCTGGCTGCAGTTGGCGGTGTTGCGATCAACCAGGGCGAATCGTCACAGCAACTAGATTCGCGGGAGGCTGAAAGCGGTGCCCGCTATACGGAGACGAACTATGTAGACACAGCATCTGCCTCTGGTCTCCGTGACGGATCGTTCCGCAACGAATCAGGGTCATTTTTACCCCAAGGGTCATGGGGCGATGCGACGACTCGGCTTGGAGGGAGCTTCGTCGTTGCCCTGATCCTTGGAACTTTGTTTCGAGCGTTCCTGAAAACGATGGTGACAGCGGCGTGCGTTGTCGGCATCATCGTATGGTTTCTGCACTCCAAGGGTTTGATGGATCCATTCTGGGAGTCATACTCTTTGAATGCGGAATCGATAGGTCAGTGGGTTTCCGCACAGACAGAGACGGTGGTGAGTTTTCTCAAGGGGTATCTGCCATCCACAGGCGCCGGCGTGGCAGGTTTCATCGCTGGGGTGAAAAAATGAATCGACAGGAGATGTCGACAAACCCTCGCGTCTGTTTCTGCTGGGTCGTAGCCCTTCAGGCGGAAGCGGACCCTCTCATTGAAGAGTTCGGCCTGACGGCTGATTCCACTGACCGCTCCTGGAAGATGTTTTCCGGCTCAACACCGGGCGATAGTGAATCCGGGATCGAGCATCGGCTGCTCGTGTGTGGTGTCGGGGCAATTCAGGCTGCAGCTGGCACAGCTGTTTTAGAGGAGAGGACACGGCACTTTTCATCGCCCGGACACTGGAGGGTTTGGGTTAATATCGGCATTGCAGGCTCCAATCGTGTGGGGGAGTTGGGCACCTTGTTCCTCGCTACGAAGGTGAGCTGTAACGCGCGCGGAAAGTCGTGGTTCCCTTCTTTTGCGCTGCTCAAGTCACTGAGAAAATCTCACCGCAAGGCGCAGGTTCACACCTTTGCGACACCTCAGGTGTTCGACACAAGCAGCGACACCGCGAGCGAGCCCGTATTGGCCGATATGGAAGCGGCAGGTTTTTATCCGATTGCTCTTCGCAACGCCACCACCGAGTGGGTGCATGTCATAAAGGTTGTGTCAGATGATTCGCAGCTGACCTTTAAAACCATCACTCCAAAAAGTGTTCGATCGCTTCTAGTAGACCGAATCTCCGAGATCAGGTCTTTTTTCAACGCCTTGGCCAACGCTGCCGAGGATCAGGCCTTGGCCACTGCGCCGCTCGAATCCCTTGAGTGGCTGGTAGAGAGATTTCACTTCACAGCCACAGAGGCACATCAGTTAAAAAGATTGCTCGAACGGTGCAGTGCAATTGATGAGAAGATAATAGAAAATGATTGCTTAGAGAAGTTGGTGGCTTCTCAACAAAAGGGGAGTGAGGTGATTCGAGAATTGAAAGCACGGCTTTCGGAAGTCATTGCGTCGCAGAGCTAGGCAGAATGGCAAAGGGTTGTGCAAGTTGATCGGCAGTTTTGAGTCGATTCGCCTTCCTTCCTCCAGTCCAAGCGCCTGATGCAGATGCCGTGCGCGAATATATTCGGTGTTCCATAGCAGGAACGATGAGAGCTATGGAGGTGGGACTTCAGTCCCACGCGAAAGCCCTAGGACACTTGTTTCGGCATTCTGAGAAAGTTGCTTGCTCCTCGCTGTGGCTTTACCTTTCATCGCAAGACGTGCTCAAGCTTCGGCGGCACCGTCTGGTGGATCCGCGTCACTTCTGCTACGGATGTTTTGAAACGATAGTGATTGTATTTAATACCTTAGCACGGTTGGGTCGATTTCGATCGACCAGCGATCAATCCCACCAGCAAGGCTCCAGACATTCTGCGAACCAGATTGGCGGAGAAACTGGGTCGCGTTCATAGAGCGCACACCATGGTGGCAATAAACGACAACCGGTGCCATCGAATCGTCGCCTTCGCGAAATGCGCTCGAAGCCTCGATGAAATTCGATAGGGGCCATAGCCTGCCGGGTTCGATCCGGCAGAGGTGGAACTCATCCTCCTCCCGACAATCAATAAGCAGTGGAGGCGTTTCAGACTGTAGCCAGTCCTGCAGATCTGCAGGACTGACTTCTAGGGAAGAGCTGGGGGGCTGCATAGCAGCGAGCCTACCAGCGCGCAGTCGACCCTGCAAGGGCAGGGCCACAGCTTCTATTATGCGAGGATGCCTTTCACGATATGTCCATGCACATCCGTCAGCCGGAAGTGGCGTCCCTGGAACTTATAGGTCAGTTTTTCGTGGTCGATCCCTAGCTGGTGCAGGATGGTCGCATGGAAGTCATGCACACTCACAGGATCCTTCGTCACATTGTAGCTGAAGTCGTCTGTCTCCCCGTAGGTCACACCCGGCTTCATACCGCCACCGGCCATCCATGTGGTATTACAGCGGGGGTGGTGGTCACGCCCGTAATTGGTGGGCGTCATGTCCCCCTGACAATAGGCCGTGCGACCAAACTCGCCACCCCAGATGACGAGCGTGTCGTCCAGCAAGCCACGGGACTTTAAATCGGTCACTAGGGCGGCTGATGCCTGATCCGTCTCCTTGCAGCGTCGAGCCAGCTGCTTGGGGAGATTCCCATGGACATCCCACCCACGGTGGAAAAGCTGCACGAAACGCGTGCCGCGTTCGATGAGACGGCGTGACATGAGGACGTTGTAGGCGTAGGTGCCGGGCTTGCGCGCATCATCGCCGTAGAGCGCAAAGGTGCTCTCTGGCTCATCAGAAAGATCGGTGAGATCAGGAACAGAGGACTGCATGCGAAAAGCCATCTCATATTGAGCAATCCGCGCATCGATCTCCGGATCGGCGACCTGCTGTTTCCGTAGAGAGTTCATCTGGTTAATCGCGTCGAGTGTATTGGCGCGAATATCCTGAGTGACGCCGTTCGGATTGTTCAGGAAGAGAACGGGGTTTTTGCCCGAGCGAAAACGCACGCCTTGGTGCTCTGACGGAAGAAAACCTGAACCCCAGAGGCGGTCGTAAAGCGGTTGCCCGGTATTCCCGGAGGTCATGGCTACAAACGAGGGAAGGTTTTCGTTCTCGCTGCCTAGGCCATAGCTCGCCCATGCACCCATACTGGGGCGACCAGCGATCTGGAATCCGGTGAGGAGAAAGGTAATCGCCGGATCATGGTTGATGGCATCTGAATAGAGCGATTTCACGAAGGTCAGATCATCTGCGATCTTCGCCGTGTAGGGCAGTAGCTCTGACATCCAGGCACCGCCGTGCCCGTGCTGGGAGAACTCGAATGCCGACCCTGCTATCGGTAGACTGTCCTGTCCGGCGGACATTCCCGTGAGCCGTTGACCACCGATCACTGACTCGGGAAGATCTTCCCCGTGACGCTGCTGGAGGACCGGCTTGTGGTCAAAGAGGTCCATCTGCGGCGGCCCACCTGACTGAAAGAGGTAGATCACACGCTTCGCTCTGGGAGCGAAGGAGGGGAAGGTGAAGTCGCCCAGAGAGGAGACGGCTCGCTGCCCTGCCTGCGCATTTCCCCCCAGTAGTTGCATGAGAGAAAGACCCCCGAGACCCGCTGCAGAGCGTGTCAGGAAGTCACGTCGAGATTTTTCGAATCGAGCGCAGCCCAGTTCGGCTAGAGCTTGATTGAGCTTCGCTGTGTCGGTAGTGATGTTCATCGCTTTGGAGTCCTCGTTTTTGTTTATTCCCTGACGCTGGCCTCTTCGAGGTTGAGGATCACGTTTGCCACCATGGCGAGAGCGGCCCGCTGAGCTAAGCCGTCCGTTTCTAAATTGCGCTTCGAGTCACCCACCTGGAGAACCTCATGGGCTAAGGTTGAGTCAGTCGCGAACGACTCCAGATGCTTCATGAAGTTTGCCTCCAGAGCCCGCAGCTCTGCCTCTTCTGGTTGGCGGGAGAGAACCGAGCGGAAACCAAAGCGGATCTGATCGCTCAGCGTGCCTTCATGCTTCTCCATCACTTGACCGAGATGAGTTGCTGCCTCGAAGAAGCCAGTTTCGTTCATGAGAGCCAGAGCCTGCAGGGGAGTGTTGGTCACCTTCGGCTTTACTGAGCACCACTCGCGATCCGATGTGTCCAGAATGGCCATCGTCGGCGGGGCTAGTGTGCGCTTCCAGTAGGTGTAGAGACTGCGCCGATAGAGGTCATCACCGCTGCCGCGCTTGTAGGTGGCGTTCGCGACTTCT
>JAHDFZ010000228.1:2136-5917 GCA_020627905.1 Verrucomicrobiota bacterium | reverse complement strand
TCGGCATAACCTTGATTTTAGAAAAAAATTGCAAGCCTTGTCACGCCAAGTGATTCTGTCTATGGTAGGGCCGAACTCGCGAGCGGCTGGTGCCGTGATACAATCCCATGAAAACTGCAGCGGAACCGAAAACCCTCGTTAAACCGAAACTTGTCCACGTGATCGTCAATCCAGCTCCGGCTAAGCGCACGCCGCTACTCGGCACGCTTAATGGAGTTTTTCGAGAGGCTGGGATTCTCTGGGATGTCTTCATTACGCATGGGCCAGGTGATGGTCGTAGGCTGGCTCGCCAATCAGTGGCCGCCGGCGCGGAGGTCGTCGCTGTATACGGTGGCGATGGAACGGTGATGGAAGTCGCCAGTGGTCTTGTAGAAACTGGCGTGCCCATGCTTGTGCTCGGCGGCGGCACGGGCAACTTGGTCGCGGCGGAGCTGCGGTTGCCGAGCCAGTTAGAGAAATGCTGTCAGCTGATTTGTGGAGATCGCTTTAAAACGCGCGCCATTGACGTTGGTATGGCCGGGGAGCAGCCGTTCCTACTCCGCGTGGGATGTGGTATCGAAGTCGGAGCTGTGCAGGAGGCGACACGAGAGCTCAAAAACCAGTTCGGCAAGTGGGCCTATGTATTCGGCGTGATCAAGCAGTTACAGGAGACGCCTGAGGCAGAATACAAGCTTACCTTTAATGACGGTAAAACGGTGGAGGGTCGGGCTATCGCCTGCATCGTTGCGAATGCCGGGACCGTTGGGGTCGGGCGCCTGACCTTATCGCCGGCGGTAGGGGTAGATGATGGGATGCTCGATGCGTTTCTGATTAAAAAAGCAAACATCGAGGGCATTCTCCATCTGGCGCAGACAATGATGGGGATCAATAAATCGTCCAAAGGAGGAGATGGGGACACCGATGAGCCGGTGACTCTAGATGCATCGCGCATCGTCGAGCACTGGTGTGTGAAATCGGTCGAGATCGAGAGTGACCCTGTCCTCGAAATGCAGGTGGATGGAGACATTGTCGCTCAAACTCCCAAGCGGATAACGACTCTATCGAAAGCTCTGCGTGTCGTGGTTTCCTGAAGGAATAGTCTCCAGTTGCGCGTCTAGGGCTCCAACTGGTTGAAATACTGGTCAAGACCGAAGCGGAACTCATCCGGCAGCTCGCGGCCTTCTCGTCCGGTAGTGGTATCGATAGCGCGGGAGCGATCCGTGCCCTCTTCGATCTCTTTAGTTTCGGAGCTGTTCGCTCCGGCATCTTCTTCATTTTTCTCGTCGCTTTGACCTGAGGCGCTGGATTGAGAGCTGGAGGACTGATTGTCCGAGTTACGTTGGCTTTGCAGGAGTAGCTCAATTACTTCTGTTTGGGCAGCGACGGCTTCGTCGCCAGTATTTGGCCGTGAAAGTTCTGCTCGAGCCTCTCGCATAACGTCTGAGCTGAAGCGGAACAGTTTTAGCTGATTGGCAAATGCGCTTTCCGCATCTGGCAAATTCTCTACTTTGGAGACGACGTCGTCTAGATCGGCGCGCAGTCTCTCTTGAAATGTTTCTAGTTCTGCGGCACGCGATTCATAGACATCTGGTGCCAGAGCTGGCTTCGCTGCTTCTGCCTCTCGTGTCTCGGTGCGGAGCGCTACCTCCTGAGCGATAAGCTGGCTGATAGATCGCTTAACATCTGGTGGGAGGGGAGGCTTCTGTTCCTGTTGCTGGTTCGGGTCCTGGTTCTGTTGCTGCTCTGGCATTGGCACGAGTTCCTCTGCCCAGCGGTTGAAGGTGGAGGCAAAAAATTCCGATCGGATCAGCGTGCGGCCACTCAGATTTGTAGCGATCTCAGTAGCGCTCTGGCGCAGCTTAAGTGCGGGATCGAAGTCGTTCATCTGATCTAGCACATGTTTATAGCGAGGCTCCTGCCGGCGCTGGAAATAAGCGTTGAGATCGCTCTGTATCTCACGCACGAAGTCGCTGTCGCTTCGCTGCTGAGTGGACTTGGTCTTTAGTCTCTTGCGCAAAATTTCGGATGTTTGAGGAATGGTCCGACCAAAGGAGCGATCCACTACTTGTCCGAGATCGCGACTCAAGATTTTCTGGCGATCGGCGAGCGCAATAAGGCGCCTAACGAAGGTCGAGGACTCAAACTGAGCCGTGAGTTGGCCGAATTCGTTGATCAGTCGATCAAATTCTGCCAACTGCTCGAATTGTTTTTCAGTAGCGGTTTCATGCTCCTTTTCTGCAGCCTCGAGACTTGCATTGTCGCGGCTGAGGGTATCGGCGGAGGCGAGCCGCGAGGCGATGTCGGGAATGCCGGAGAATGAAAGCTCGCGCAGGCCATCGGTAGCAGACTGGAGTTTGCTCACTCGATTTGTGGAGAACTGGGGATTGCGCTTCCCTTGGTCCAGTAGTTGCTCTGCGCGCTCTGTTAGAGCCTGTAGCTGGCGAGCCTGGGCAGTTTCAGCATTGGCTGAGGCTCCCAGCTTGGCTTGTTGGTCGGCGTCCCCGAATATCTCAGCCTTGCGTTCTGAGGAATCTACTTCGTTTTGGATGGCCTCGTTGCCAGCATATAGGATGGTCTCGCGCTCATAGGTCTCGCGCATTTGTCGATACCACGCGGTGAATTCTTCGGCGAGCCAGCGGGCATGTTCCCCGTCTGATAGCACGTTAATCAAGATGGGGGCTGAGTAGCTTCGGGCCCGAGTGGGTAAGAAATCCTCGGCATAGGCCCGCACCTGGACCACTTGTGGGCTGATTCCCTCACGCTCGGCGGAAAAGCTTGCAGGGTGAGAGAGGCTCTCTTCAAAAGGCCCGCCTGAACCAACTATTTTTGAGAAAGGGTAGGGCTTTGAGGAATCTTGGGCCCACGCTCCCAGGCTTTCCGCAAAGTCAGACAGTGGCAGCCACTCTAACCCGGTGCGGCGCACTCCGAAGTCATCCTCGGCTTCCACTTGAAATTCGATCAAGTCCGTGGGCAGAAAAACATTTTGCACTTCGCTGATCCGTGAGGCTGCTACGCGGGGAGCCATGTCTTGAATGGGCACAAAACGCAGTCTCGAGCTGGTTTTTGGCTTCAGTCCTGATTTTCCAATCCAGTCCAGCTCGAGCTCTTTGGTTCTGTCGAGAGTGAAGATGGGCAGTCGCAGCTGACTCTCAGCAGTCAAAATCTCGACCAAGAGGTTTTTCTCATCCAGCGTGGCTTTCGCTGACGCGACAGGGCGCCTGATCTTTGCCTCGATCTGCACTCCAGTGCCTGAAAGGACCGAGAATTCGCGCGTTTGCACGGCGACTGTTTTGGCCATTTCGCGCTGTAGATAGGCTGGCCATTCTAGGGTCGCTGACCAGGCTTCGACAGTAGGGCGGGGTGTCGGCTGAAACTCCAGCTTTTGGGTGAAGTCGCCAACTCGCAACTCCCCAATGGTAGGACGCGACAGCGGGGGGATGGTAAAGGCATAGTTTTGGCTCACCACCCCATCACTTTGACCGCTCTCGGCAGCCGCAGGCGCTGCGGCGGAAATGGGCACGCGCTGCTCGGGCAAACCGCGGAGGCGGAGAACGGCCTCGGAGGGCTGTTGCGGGCTATCAGCTTCCAGAAAGACTGGAAAGTCTGTCGTCTCAGAAAGGGGGACGATGGGTTGATCGATAATGTCTTTCACCTGAGCAAAGGTGAAGCGGTCGGGGCTGGGTTGCACGAGGGACCAGCGGAGTAGAGAGTTACGCGCTGCCTCCGGTGTTACAAGAAAGGCGAGCCCAACTGCCACGGCTACAGAGATGGTGAGGATAAACCACGTTTTGTAGTGCTCTCG
>JAHDFZ010000228.1:0-2126 GCA_020627905.1 Verrucomicrobiota bacterium | reverse complement strand
CGGGGCATGGCTGCGCGCAGATTTTCGTTTTCGAACCGGTCAGCAGCTTGACGCATTGCCGCCTTGACGAGACCAGAGCTGGCATCACCGAGAGGTTGTTCCGAGAGGTCGATTAGGCCTAACAGTTCATCACCCACACGCGGCCGGCGCCGTCGAATGATTCGCGCGATCGCAGCGAAAGTGCGGTGAGGTTGGACCCAGCGCGTCCATTGGACCAGCAGCACTAGCATGGGAAAGGCAAAACCTAGGACTAGCGCCCACTGTCTGGCCGCTGTTGACGTCGTCAAAAAGCGCTCTAATCCGAAGATGAGGAGAAAGCTAAGCCCGAGTCCGAAACAGCCGGCTAGTGCGGCGGTAGCCATCCGTCGTGCCCAAAGCAGACGCTGGAAGCGGCTCAGGCGGAACTGCAAGTCGTCAGGCAAATCCGGCCGCTCCTGGGAGAGACGGCGCCGTATGGCCTTATTACGATCAGCTTTTTCCATCTTTAATCGGCAAAGCTTAGCATGAATTCCCTGAGCCTGCAGACTATTTGAGGGCGTTACACTGACTGGGAGTAAAAGTAGCTTGAAAGCCGTTTCCGTTTCTCTACCATTACCTTCGGCGCAGCCTTCCGTGTCGAATGAGTCGGGGCCGTCGTCGTTGCCCTATGGAGGTGAATCTCGATGCAGCAGTGGCAGATCTGGCCGGACAGATTCGCGAAAGGAACCACAGCGGTTCCGATGAGCAGAAGTTTTTTCTGATCGGTCTTTACACAAGAGGGCTGACGCTTGCTAAGCGCCTGGCAGACGCTTTAGGCCTTGAACCGGAGGATTCTGTCGGCGGCTTGGATGTCTCTCTCTATCGTGATGACTTTGACATCCGGGGACTAGATATGCCGAGGCTGCAGACATCAGACATGCCTTTTGACTTGGATGAACAGCATGTCATCCTCGTGGATGAAGTGCTCTTTACAGGCCGGACCATCCGCGCTGCACTAGATGGGATCATGGACTATGGCCGCCCTTCTAAGATAGAACTGGCCGTTCTCATCGACCGTGGGCATCGCGAATTGCCAATCGCTGCGGATTACATTGGTCGGACGCTCAAATCCGAAAAAACTGACTACGTGCGCGTTAATTTCCGGGAGGACGATGGTCACGATTCTTTGACGATGGAAAAGCAGATCAAATCATGACTCAGATGGAAGCCCGCAAAGACCTGCTCGATATCGAATCGCTCACCCTGGAGGAGATATCCTACGTGCTCGATAACGCTGCGCCGATGAAGCAGCTCTTCACCCGATCTGTAAAAAAGGTGCCGGTGCTACGCGGCAAGAATGTGTTGAGCCTATTTTACGAAAACTCCACCCGCACCAGCTCCAGTTTCGAGGTGGCCGCCAAGAGACTCTCTGCTGATGTTACTGATTTCTCAGTCTCCACCTCATCCGTGAAGAAGGGAGAGTCTCTGCTTGATACCATTGAGACCCTGCAGGCCATGCGTTGTGACTACATTGTTATCCGACACGCGCAGCCTGGGGTGCCCGGGGTTGTGGCGCAGCATACGCGGGCCTCAGTGCTTAATGCCGGCGATGGACATCATGCCCATCCCACGCAGGCGCTGTTGGACGCCTTCACGCTCCGAGAGAAATTTCCTGAGGTAGAGGGGCGGCGAGTGGTCATCATTGGGGACGTCGAGCACTCGCGAGTGGCGCGCTCGACTAGCCGCCTTTTTCATCGACTGGGCATCGAAGTCGCAGTGCTAGGTCCCTCCACCTTGATCCCTGAGGCCCGGCCTGATCACATGCAGCGACTGCGCTCCTGGGAGGAGGTTTTCGACTGGAAGCCTGACGCTTTTTATATGCTCCGGGTGCAGCTAGAGCGACAGGAGGGGCAATTTTTTCCCGACATTCCGGAATATCACGGACTCTATGGTATGAATTCGAGCCGATTGGAGCAGGTGCGCAAGCTTGGCTCTTACCTCATGCATCCAGGCCCGGTAAATCGAGGGGTAGAGGTGACTGACGAAGCCATGCAATACGACCGCAGCTTGATTAGTGCTCAGGTAGAAAACGGGATCGCTGTGCGCATGGCGGTGCTGCACTGGCTGAAACCAAACACTGGAGATCTTGCACAATGAAGCTTTTTCAA
>JAHDFZ010000227.1 GCA_020627905.1 Verrucomicrobiota bacterium | reverse complement strand
GATTCTCAGCTCTGATTTGGATATGCAGATGCAATGTCTCCAAGCCGGTGCACGAAGCTTGCGCTTGAGCGAGACAAAATGCGGTATCCTAAATCATTGCAGCCAACCTATCCCCTG
The DNA here is from genome assembly GCA_020627905.1 of Verrucomicrobiota bacterium. Taxonomy (GTDB): domain Bacteria; phylum Verrucomicrobiota; class Verrucomicrobiia; order Verrucomicrobiales; family DEV007; genus Arctic95D-9. The sequence continues at coordinate 5,843 of JAHDFZ010000227.1, read as the reverse complement.
ATTAATTATAAGTGTGGGTCAACGTTAGCATGAGAAAAAAAACGAGCGAGAAAGACCAAAGATTTCGCGAATTAGACGATTTCTTCCAAAGTGAAAAGATCGTTGGAAAGAGTTTTCGTTCTCAGTTCTTTCTTCCCCTATTAGCGCTAAATGTTGCTGCGGGGTTCGTTGAGCTGATCCCAAACGGACACGGGGCTTCGATGAATATCGCACTTGGTGGACTATCCATAGCTTGCTATCTGATTTGGTATCAAGGCAAACTGAGTCGTATGTTCTATTCGAATTGTGGCGTATTGAAGGAAAGCGAGTCACCATGGCTTTTCCGCTTCTCTCAGTTTATATTCGTTGCCGTTGGCCTGCTGTGCCTCACAGGAAACATTTTGTGGTAACTCCACTCAGGTTTACCGAAACATTCAGACAGATGATGCCCCGCTCCGTTAAAGCGTTGAACACTGTTACCGAAAGCGTCATTTTCAAAAAATATCATAACTATCCAGAGGAGGACGTCGGCGGTCCCAGGCACCTCAGCGTCGCACCAAGCTGACCTACCTCACCCCTTCGCCCGGATCACATCGACCTCTACGGCGAGCTGAGACAATCCACTCCCAACAACAGTTCCTCGCACGGGCTGGACGTCGAAATAATCCCGCCCGTGAGCGACCTTCAGGTGCGCGGGGCCGGCCGGACAGTTGTTGGTGGGATCAAACCCGACCCAGCCAGATAGCGGATCGAATACCTCCACCCAGGCGTGGGTGGCATCTGCGCCCTGAAGCTTCTCCTGCCCGGGAGGCGGCTGAGTCTCCAGGTAACCACTGACGTAGCGCGCTGGGATCCCCTGCTGCCGCAGAACCGAGAGCATCACATGAGCGAAGTCCTGACAGACGCCCCGCTTATCGACGAGCAGAGCCTGCACGGTCGTCTCCGTCGTGGTTACGGAGGGCACATATTGAAACTCTTCAAACATCTTGGTAGTGAGGGCCATCGCGTAACCAAAGACGGTCTGCCCCGGCTCCGCCTTCGGGAGCGAGCCGAATTCGAGCAGCATCCCGGAGAGCGGCTCTCCACGAAACGGGCAGGCCTGACTCTCCAAGCGATGGGGTGCCAGCAGATCGTCGTCCTGGTCACAGGCCGGCCAGGTGATCCCCTCCAGCACGCTGGACGGTAGCTCAGCTAGCGCCACAGGAGGCCGCTTTTCGACTTCGGAGATCGAAATCACATCGAGACTCTGGTGGGATTCGCTGATCTCGAAATAATGAGCCTGGTTCCCCAACCAGTCTTCCCGCCTGGAGAGGAAGCAGACTTCCGGCTCGATCTGGAGTTCGAAACTGCTCACCTCCTGCGTGGCATCTGTGCAGGGCTCCAGCACGGCCACATTGTGACCTAAATCGATGCGGCCACCATACTGGTAGCTCGTCTTATGGCGGATCTGGTAGCGGATGGTCGGTTCCTCTGCCATGGATTAAAAGTTCGGTTGAGAATGGCTGAAATAATGGACCGTGATCTCATCGAACAACTGACCGACCTGATCCCGGAGGGCGTCGAGGTCACGCGCGATAAGTTCGAGCGACGCGTCCTCGCCCTCAGCGATGTGGGCGATCACCGCAGCTAGCGAGTCCTTGCACTCCTGTAGGGTGTCATAAATGCGCTTTTTGACAGGCTTGGAGTCGGGCAGCATGCGGACACAGGTTTTGATGCGACGAAACATGTTCATGACAGATCGCGGATAGCGCTCATCAGCCAGGAGCAGCTCAGAGATGTGAGCGAACTTCGGCGTGGAGCGATAGCGCGTCTGGTAGGTGCGCGAACTGTCAAAAATCACGAGGAAAGAAGCCGCCAGCTGTAGGGAGGCCTCGCTGCCCATGTCGGAGCGTGCGAGGTAGCTCATCCCCCCAAGCACGAGAAGAGCGCGCTCGATCCGCCGCCCAGCCTCCAGCATGGCCCAGCCTTCATCCCGTGTCATGTTGTCGAGATTCAGCCCGAGGAAGGCTGTCAGGTTAAGCTCCAGATCCTCCAGCATGGTCTCCCGCACCCCGTCTCCCTTTGGGATTCCATCCACCTTCAGCCAGGGGCGCGTGCAGGCATTGATCGCACGCACACTGATGAGTGACCACTCCTCCCGCACCTGAGAGCTGGCGAAACCCATCGCCCGCAGGTTACTCGGCAGTCCAGCGCCATGCTGAGGGTGAAAGAATACCTGCTCTAGCAGATCATCAATGGAGCACTCAGGCGGGAGGCTGCTTTCCTGCTCAAAGATGTGGTTGAGCAGCTGAAAGAGATCAAAGGCATGATCGCGTTCTGCCTCATAAGATCGATTGAAGGCAGCGGTGTTCCCATTCATCAGGCGCGAGGTGAATCGGGAAACGGCATAGCAGCGTTCGGCATACCTGCCAGTCCAGAAGAGGTTCTCCGCCGTCCGACTCGGTGTCACCGCGAGAGCGCCTGCCTGCAGCTGTCTCTCAGCGATCGCCTGGATGGAGGGTTGTTTCTCATGGGACCTTGCGTCCATCCCTTTGCCACCGTCAGAGCGCACCCAGATGTCTTTCGAGATACCGCCGCCCTGGTCAGAAAAGAGGCTCTTACCGCCCACACTGACACGCCCCAGACCACCGGGGAGGTAGCTGGGCTGCCCCTCACGATCCATGAAGCCATACATGCGCATGGCAACGGGTTCGGGCTGGAGCGTGCCGTGTTTGGCAAAGGTCGGAACAGTCGTGATGTCAAGATCGACCTGGCCGACGAAGTCGTGAGGAGCTGCGAGGATGCGCTGACGCAAATCCTCAAGCTCGGCAGCTGAGAGCAGACTACCCCGCAGCGCTGGCCTTCCTTTGTGATGCAGGGCCGGCTTGATGATCATCGTCGAGAGATTCTCCAGCACATGACTGAGCTCTTCCTTCTGCCCACACCACCAGGTGGCGACGGAAGGGATGATGAGATCCTCTCCCAGCAGTTCTTTACAGATTCTCCTGAGAAACGGGTAGATCGATGGCGACTGCAGGACACCCGTGCCGGGATGGCTGGCTATGGCGATCGTCCCGCGACGTAGCGCTTCGAAACTGCCGGCGGTCCCCACACCCTGCAGCGCTCCAGCGCGCTCCAGAGGGTCCAGGGCAGCCCCCTGTGTCATGCGCCAGAGGACATCCACTGGCACCAATCCCTGGAGGGCACGCAGAAACACTCTACCCTCGCGGACGGTTAGATCTGCGGGAGAAAGTCTCATGAGACCGCAGTAGTTAGCGAGAAATCCAGTCTCATCCGCCAGGCTAGCCTCGACTTGTTCATCCGTGAGGACGCCGAGGACAACGCCATCCTCCTTAGACGGTGCGCTCTCAGCGAGGAACTCAAACCAGCTCTCAAAAAAACCAGCGATGCGGCGCACGCGATTTCTCCGAAAAAGACGTGGCAATACACGATTGATCACTGAGCGGTTCTCCACTGTCAGCCCGAGGCCAAATGGGCAGTCGAAGCGATCGTTGAGAGCAACAGGATCGCCCGGTGCTCGGAAGGCGACATCCATAGCTGACATCCCCAGGCCGAGGGGGAGCGCACCATTCTCACGGAGACCATTTCTCACCCTTTCTATGAGGACAGGAGTGAAAAGAGGATGACCGAAAATGATTCCTGCCGGCAGCCACTTCTCTGTCAGCACGCGCTGGTCTCCGTAGAGGTCGCGGAACAACGCCTCAAAAAGGCGGAGCCGCTGCCCGGCACCCTGATCAAGTTTGCTCCACTCATCCGCACCAAAAATCCAGGGCACTGCATCCAGCTGCCATCCAGCATCGACATCTACCTGGAATCCCTGATCATGGTAGGCCAGGCCTCGATTGCGGGAGACCCTGCTGACCTCATTCTGCCAGACGGGCAGGATATCCGTGGAGTTTCGTTGAAGTGATTCGAAGAGAAAACGCCACGCTGGCGAAACAGCAGACTGAAAATCAGGAGCGCTAGGATCAAAAGCATGATCGAGGGTCCCCTCTAAGGGCTGATAGAGCAATTCCGCTTGAAGCATGAGGGACTGACAGTGAAAGACACGGAGATTGTTGCCAACGCCCTGAAGAAGACGCAAAACCTCCGCTCGCACTTACGACTATCAGCGCAGTTCTCGAAAAGCGCAACGCCGCTATAGCCTGAGGTCCAGCGTGTGAGGAAAATCAGCGTTTGCGCCGTAATCCGCTGCCAGGATCTCCATCTCCAGCCGTGCATCATCGGCTGGTAGATCCTCCATGCGGGCCGGGCGCTCACTGCCGCTGCTGGCAGAGTAGATGATCCTCGGCTGCACATCCCCGGCTGAGTGACCATGGTCCCAGAAGCGGGAAAACCGCCGCCCCTCGGCTTCACGAGCGTTAACGGGGAAGACATCATACCCACGCCCGCCCGGATGGCTGACGTGATACACTGCGCCGCCGATCGATTTGCGATTGTGCGTATCGACGATGTCGAAGACCAGTTTCTGCGTAGCCGGAATGCTCGGATGGAGCGCCGACGGGGGTGCCCAGGCCTTGAATCGAACGCCTGCGACGAATTCCTCCCGTCGTTTAGTCGGTGAAAGCGGCAGGCGTCGGCCATTGCAGGTGATCCAGTAGCGGGTGCCCGATAGCCCTCGCACGCGCACCTGCAGGCGCTCGGCCGAGGAATCGACATAGCGTGAAGTCCCCTGCCCGGTCGCTTCCTCGCCTAGGACGTGCCAGGGCTCCAGTGCCGTGCGGATCTCCAGCTCGATCCCCCCATGCATCACCGTGCCGAAGCGTGGGAAGCGGAACTCGACGAAAGGCTGCAGCCACTGTGCATCGAAGTCGATCCCGTGAGCATGCAGATCCTCGACGATCTCATGAATGTCCTCCTCTAGATAATGCGGCAGCAGGAAGCGATCGTGTAAACTCGTCCCCCAACGGTGGCAGGCACGCTGAAATGGGGCCTTCCAGAAACGTAGTAGCAGCGCTCTCACGAAAAGACTCTGCACCAGCGCCATCTGCGGATGCGGAGGCATCTCAAACCCACGCAGCTCGACGAGTCCCAGCTGACCGCGTGAACTGTCAGAGGCGGCCAGTTTGTCGATACAGATCTCTGCCCGGTGCGTGTTTCCCGTCAAATCGGTGAGCAGGTGGCGCAGCGTGCGATCGATCTGAAAGGGGCTGAGATTCCCCTGATGGAGATTTCGCAGGGCGATATCCAGCTCGAACAGGCGATCATCTCGCCCTTCATCCACACGTGGAGCCTGACTGGTAGGTCCGATGAAGAGGCCGGAGAAAAGATACGAAAGCGAGGGATGATGCTGCCAGTAGCCGACAAGACTCGCCAGCAGATCGGGCCGCCGCAGGAAGGGCGATGCTGCCGGAGTCTCTCCCCCCATGACGACATGGTTCCCACCGCCTGTGCCCGTGTGTCGGCCATCGAGCATAAATTTCTGTGCCGCCAGGTCGCATTTCTGGGCATCGTCATAGAGCGCGGTGGTGTTTTCGACCAGCTCACTCCAGCTTTTCGCCGGCTGCACATTGACCTCGATGACACCGGGATCGGGCGTGACTTTCAGGTTCTCGATTCGTGGATCGGCGGGAGGCTCATAGCCCTCGATGACGACCTGCAGATGTTCTGCTTCGGCTGCCATCCGGACAGAGGCGAGCAGCTCGCAATACGCCTCCAGAGAGTCTGTCGGCGGGAAGAACACATGCAGACGTCCCTCGCGCAGCTCAACTGTGAGTGCGGTTCGCGGCACCCACTCCTGCAGGTAGAGCGCCTCTACCTCCTCCTGCGACAGGCGCTCACGATACGGGGCAAGCGGATCTTTCGCCAGAGGCGGCCAATCCTTCTTGAGCGGTGACTTTTCTTTGATGACATCCTTAGCCGTG
>JAHDFZ010000226.1 GCA_020627905.1 Verrucomicrobiota bacterium | reverse complement strand
AAAATGCTCACGAGAGGACTCGAACCTCCACGGGTTTAACCCCACTAGAACCTGAATCTAGCGCGTCTACCAATTCCGCCACGTGAGCAGCTCATATCCAGGGTAGTCTGGAACGGGCGCGCAATGAACCTTGCCTTTCACAAAATACAACCGCTTTCTTCGACCTTCGCTTTCTTTTGACGATAGGCGATCATCGAGGCTTCTTAACGGAACCCCTCTTAACAGAACCTCTTCGCCATGTCTGACTGCCCTGTTAAACCCCACTTTCTCGACCAAGCGCTTTTTCTATTGCCCCCAGCTGTTGAATCCGACGCTCATGCAGCCATGCGCTGTGATGCAGCCCTCTTCCAGCAAACAATCGGAGAAGGGAAAAATCTTGCGCGGTTCTACACATGGTCGACCCCGGTAAAGACGATTGGTTACTTTCAAGGAAAGCGGAACCCGATCCCCGAAGCGGCATCCCGCCAGACAGGCGGCGGTCTTGTCGAACACGGAGAGGACGTCACCTTCGCCATCGCTATCGCCAGCCAGGAGGAATTCTCCAAGCGATCAAGCCAGGAGCGCTACTGCCTGCTCCACCAGGCGTTGAGAGATGCTCTCACGAATATTGGTATGGACGTTTCACTTGTTCCAATGGATGGAGCTGCCGGAACGATCGGCCCCTGCTTTTCTAATCCCGTCCCAGGCGATGTCCGTTGCGACCGGACCGGAAAGAAGATCGCGGGCGGAGCTCAGCGCCGCACAGGTGGAGCGGTGCTGCATCAGGGCACGGTGAGGCTCGCTCCGGAGTCTCGCGATCCCGCCGCTGCCTGGATAATGGACTTCCTCGGACGAATCGGTCGTGTTCAAAGCATATGACAATATGAACTCGTGCGGCTTCGAGGCAGACCTTGATCAACAGCGGTAGGAAAACCGCTGCTCTCGGAGGGGGTGCTGCCTCTTTCAGTTGTCGGCGACGGACTAATTTGTCCTTGATCACATAGCCTGGTGCTCCCTACCTTTGCATCTGGTTTTCGGAGCCTGGTGCACCAGGCGCTCCGTCAGGCCATGATTGAATATGCAAAGCTGGTTTACATTGGAGTTGAATGGCGAAAGTCAACGATTGGAGGGACTTGCCATTTCCGCCTCGCTTCGCGATTTTCTTCAGGCGCAGAACTTTGCTGAAGCAGCCGATGAGACCGTCGTAGCGCTGCTTCCCAGCGAGACGTCACCCCGGTTCCAGTGCATTCGCCCCTCTCACATCTTTCTCAACTCTCTAGATCATGCCCGGGTTTGGACGAGTGAAGCTCTGATCGATCAGTTCCCCGGCCACCCAGCAGTGCAGGCCGCGCTGACACCCCTGATGGAGGGCTGTCCCAGACGGCAGCGAGAAATCGTCGCCACTTTCTTCGATCTTTTTTATCGTGATGATATCAAAACGCATGCCCAGCTCGACGATGCCCTTGCGCATTTAGCCTCGTCAACCACGCAGACGGATGCTCTGCGCGATGCAGCTCTCAGAGTCGTGCGAGAGGCAGAAGCAGCGAGGGGCGGGAACTTTCCAGCGGACCGCAGCGCTCTGCGGCCAAATGAACTGGACTCGCTGGAAATGTGGGATCCAGCTAAGCTCCCGAGGGAACCAATGAGAGGCTTATCCTACGTAGATGGAGAGAAACGAAGGATGCACCGTCCGGAGACCCTGATTGACCTCCTGAAACTCCGGCGCGAATATCCAGGGAGCTACACCTATGCAAGCGGCCTCAGCTTCCTCTCAGAATTACGAGCTGATCACGAACTCCCCCTCTCGATGATCTCTCTCGAAGCGATCCGTGATTGTCGGATGATGCACGAGACAGCGGAGGCATGGGAGATTGGAACTGCCGTGACGCTTAGTGAGATCAGCAACCAGCTCTATCAGGAATACCCGGAACTGGCAAAAGCGCTCACCTACTGTGGCACCACAGCTGAGCGAAATCGAGCAACGCTCGGCGGAACCATTCTCCAGGCTTGGGCAGGCTCACCTCTCATCCCCCTCCTGCTATCACTCAATGCGAGGATTTCACTGCTATCGGAAACAGGGCAGCGCAATGCTCCTCTCTCTCAGTTTTATGATGAGGCTGGCCGGTGCCTACTGATCGAAGGGGAGCTGATCACAAAACTCACCCTCCCTAGAAACGATCCAGATGGTCTGCAGCGGCGAGGTGTGACGAAAAAAGAACTTGGGGTTTACAGCGTGAAAACAACCGGCAATCACATCCTCACAGGTGCTTTCGCATTTGAATATCAAAACACAGTCATTTCCAAAGCCTGGATCACCTACTCAGGGGCAGATCTCCCCCCCGTTCGCGCCAGAGAGGCGGAGGCAGCTCTCGTCGGGACAGACGGCAAGCAAGCTGCTCTCTATGAATGCCTCACTCAGCTCAATGAGACTCTCTGTAGCCAGATCAGCAATGAATCGATCGGTGCCTTTCAGAAGCAGCTGATCATCACCCTGCTCCAGAAATTTGTTTCCGAGAACGAAACAGCATCGGAACCGCCGGGGGAGCAGAGTCCCTATCATCTCCCGGACAACGCAACCATCGAGCCGGCTGCACCCTAAACTCGAACATACTTTTCCAAGGGAATGCCCATCGCAACCTACCACGTCTCTGTCGTCGGAGCCCCCATACCGGCGGGAAAAATTCGGCATATAGATCGCAGCGCTGCCAGGCAGGTAGCAGGTGTGGTCTCGATCATTCTCTCGAAGGATTTGAAACCTGCTCAACGCCTCTTACCAGAGAGCTTCGGACGGGAACCCGCTCTGGCATTAGACGAGATTTTTTACAGAGGGCAGGCGATCGCACTGATCGTCGCCGACAGTGTGGAGGCCGCGCAGAAGGCTGAAGAGCTTCTCCAGATCGAGTGCCACGAGACCCCGGCAATTACAGGCCTCTCAGAAGCAATCGCGCTGAAAGCTCGTCAAGGCGATACGATTCAGCTAGGCAAGAAAAATCGCGGAAAAGAATCTACCGAAACCGAGCAAACTTCGGGGACTTTGCGCATCCCGTCGCGAGAGACCCCGCTCTGTAGAGATGGCAAAGTCACCGCTCTGCACGATGGCGAAACCCTCCATGTCGAGCTGTCCACAAGGTCCATCAAACCTGTGAAGGATGCACTTGAGACTGTGATCACGGATCGCGGCACCACCATCTCCACGGCACCTTCTTCGCCACTTAGTGTAACTGGAGGAGACCCATTTGCAGCCGGCAAGCTGGCGGCCCTCATCAGTATCGCTGCCCGCAGCCGCAAAGGTCACTACACATTGAGTGCGTCGGACTCCAGCACCCCTCTCTGGGTGTGCCTCTCTCCCGAAGTCATTGGCGACTACTACATTCACTTTGATAAGGAAGGCACCATCGTGTCCGCCGAGCTGAACTGGAGTCTCGCTAGCGGTCATTTTGTGAAAAGTCAGGGCATGCTGGCTCACCGGATACTACAAGCGGCATCAAGCCTCTATCATCCGGAAGGCGCAGCTTTCTCAGTCTCTGCCTATTACACCAACCAGACATCTGGTGCCCTTCTCCCCGCAGATGGAATCGCCCAGGCGACTGCTCTCTGGGAGGAAATTTTTGCGGATATTTCGGCTCGACTTAAGCTGCCGATACTTGAGATCAAGCTCCGTAACTTAGGAGAAGCGTATTCAAATCCAGCGAAAGCTCTCGCCCAAGCTGCAAAATCTGACTACGAAAAGGCCAGCGCGTCCCTCGATGCATGGAATGCGGAACATCGCGATTCGAAACGAGCAATTGCCCTCACTCCAACGTTGTTGCCAAAATTCTTCGATTCAGCCACCAGGCCTGTTTCTGTCGAGGTATTTCTGCGAATACACCCTGATGCCAGCTTGGAGATTTTCCATAGCTGCATGTCCCTCGCCGATGGGTCCGATACGTCATTGAGAGCAGATGCCGCCCGATTCTGGGGGATTCCAACAGATCAGGTAAGCATTCAGCAAGCCTCTACCGAGATGCTGCCGAATTCCGCTGATCCGATCTCTCTAGAAAGTTTCTCAGCTTTGTCAGAGGCTGTGCTACAGGCTTGTCAGGAACTCAAAGATTCCCTTTCCCGCGTTGCTGAAGTCCTCTTTGCAGCTCAGGGAGAGTGGCACGTGACAGCCGACGATGTGAGCTTTTCAGAGGAGGGCATAAGCGCTCGCCGAACCGACACTCTTCTGACACTCAACGAAGTTCTGACAGCCGCTGCTCAAAAGCGAGTCTCTCTCGCGGTGCACAAAGAAGCATCGAGCAGCCTAACTCAGGACTCAGGAACGTGTGCTGTCGATCGGATGCTCATGGCACTGACCATTGTCGAGCTGGATGTCTACACAGGAGCGATTCGCCCGCTTTACCATAAGCTCATCATGCCAGACGACTCAGACATCGCCTGCAGTTTGGCCAGCAAGTCATATTACGAGGGGCTCAAATGGGTGCTTACTCAGTCCGCGGATGATTCACTCATGAGCTTCCCTCGCATCCTCGACTTTGAACAGCTGGAAGAAGCGAGCGATTCAACGCCACTATCTCGGGTCGATATGCCCCGAGAGCTCCCCTTTGTCTGCGCTCTTGGAGTGCGGGAAGCCGCTGCACAAGCTCTGAGGGCCTTCGGCGTAAGCGTCGGTGCTACCACACCGAAACCAATTGAGCTGAGCTGGCCGCTCTCACCTGAAACAATTCTGCCGCTGATCAAAGAACTGGCCCAGCCGAAGACAAGTTAGATTTTCCAGTTTCGAACATCTTCTGATATGAAATACTCCCACAAATCACACGTGCGCCTTGGCATTCTCCCGACGCATGTCAAGTTCGTCGGCGGCCTTGTGCCTAACGAGGACGGAACGCTCCCCCGCAACTCCACGGGTCAATTGGTGGTGGTTGAGGCTATGGAAGCTCTCCTAAGCAAGTCTCCTGCACCAATCGAAATCATTCAAATCCCCGCCTTTCCAGGCATCGATGATTCCGAGAACGACGAGTTAGTCTCACAATTACAGAAACTCGTCCCGGAAATTCATCTCATCATGATGGTCGGTGGGGCTGACCCGATGAAAGCGGAAGATGAGGACGCCATCGTCGATATGCTTTCTTCCGGAATCAATCTGGCGAAACGCCACGGCGTGCGCGACGTAGGGTCGACTTCGATCGAAGAATGGCTGCAGGGATCGGAGCCGAAAACCGGTGAAGCATTCGAGGCAGCAGTCGCCCAGAATGTGCGCGCTCACAAGCGTGTCTATGACGAGTGTCAGATCGCCGACAGCTGCATCGAGCACTGGCACATCGAGTTTCTGCGTAAAGGAGAATTCCAGACCTTCACCAACATCGGTGCCTGTTGGGAATTTGTAAAGGCAGCGAATGCCGCGACCAGTTCACAGCTCTTTCAGGTGCTCATCGATTCCGCTCACTGTGGAGACTCAGGACTTTCGATGGCAGAGAATGTCGAGTTGATCGAGAAGGTCGCGACCGAGGGCGGCTTCTCTATGTTCCACGGATCAGCCAAAACAACCCGTGGATGCTACTCCACCGATGACGGCTGGATAGGGTCCATCCTGGAGGCATGCGCAAAGACAGGGAAACTGGAGACCGCTTTCGTCGAACTGTTTCATCATGAGGACGATGCCCTTGAAGGCTTACGAAACCTCAATGATGGCCATGGCACGGATACTACCGAGGGACGGTCTTACGAAGAGTGCGTTCTTTATGGGATTGAGGAACTGACGCTTCGTCTCAACAATCTTGCTAATCGCGGGATATTGCCCAGCCGGTAAAAACTGCTCTCATCCCCAGGAGGAGCCTAGGAGGCCGTTGAGAAACTATGCCAACGATGATGAGAAAAGATAAAAGTCGTGATTCCAGCAGAGCTGAAGGCTGAGAGGCTATTCTCACCCTCCGGGCGCAGCTCTGATTCCGCCTGGCTGCGTTCCTCGTTGCTCAGGTAGCTGCGGCTACCATCGCTCCT
>JAHDFZ010000225.1 GCA_020627905.1 Verrucomicrobiota bacterium | reverse complement strand
TGAGCAACGAGGAACGCAGCCAGGCGGAATCAGGGCTGCGGCCCGAAGGGTGAGAGCTGCCCCTTCGCCTACGACCGTTTCGAAATCATAACTCACCTTGTCTCTCATCATCGTTTGCATAGTGTTTCAATGGTCTCCGAAGGACAAGGAGGCGTCATTTTTTTCACAAGCCACAGCAAGCGATCAGCTGCGCTAGCGTCTAGAGTGGAGGATGATGAAATGGTTTGCTCAGCTGAAAACCGCCGGCGCACAAGGCAGGGACTTAGGGCTTGGAGAGCTTGCCTCAAATAAAGAAGCAGCCCGCCACGCGACTGCAAGCCTATCCCCCTCAGCGCTCGCAGAAATCCTCAGCGGAACAACCTCGCTCACCTGGATGGCCTGCGGCCACGGGATCTCGATTCTCGAATCGCTGAGCGGGTCCGCTGTAAGGCTCACTGATGAAGGCTCCCTGCGTCTCGGTGACGCGGCCTTCGTGACCGTCAGTCCCACCCAGCTAGCCGCCAAGCTTCGTCAGGAGGGCGCCAAATGGGAAGTCTGCCTCCAGGCTCCTGGAGTCGACCTCGAGCTCGTGTTTTTCGGAGAAGGCACCCTACCCGACAGTCTGATGGCTGACGCCGCCGCCACTCAATCTCCGAAACTTCCCATTGATAGCAGTCGGATGACCGACCTCACACCGCGGCCAACAGAGCTATCCGCCTGTCGGCTCGAAGTGCGGACTCACGATGAACAAATCAGCGTGCGCCTTGGGGCAGAGGGACAAAGCCCGTTTCACATCCAGACCAGCCTCTCTCCCTGCTTCTTTGATCGCGAGGGCCCCGTCTGTAAACTGGCCCAGAAGCATGGCACGAAAGTCCTCTATGCCAGAAGCAGCTGCCTGCAGCAGGCGAGTATTGAAACACTGAGCTGCTGCCGTGACTGCCCCTATCAGGTGAATAACTAGTCCGGCCCGGGAACGCTAACGTCCTCGTCGGCTTCTCTACCCCTGCCCATCAGGCTCGGCCCGGTTCAGGTCTTCCGCTATGCCGACGAGGACGTCGGCGCTCCCGGCAACAGGCTTCCTCCATGGGAACACTCCTGCCGTTTTTTTACGCGGCTCGATAGTGCGAAGGCAGGCAGCCCTTCTCAAGCATGAAGGCTTTCGTAAAGTGGCTGAGACTCCGATATCCGACCTCGACAGACGTCTCACTAACATTCATCTCCCCGCCCACCAGCAAATGCGCTGCACGCTCAATCCGCACTTTTCGCAGATACTGGCTGAGCGTCATCCCAGTCTCTTCTGAAAAGGTCCGACTCAGGTAGCAGGCGCTGCAACCGATCCGGGAAGCCAGAAGTTTCAGATTCAGCTTATCACCCAGGTGAGCTTCGATATACGATTTGGCCTGGCGAATGCGATCCTGACTCATGCGCTTCTGGCGCGAGCAGAAGAACTCTTCTGACTGATTTCCCGGGTGGGAAGGGAAAGCCAGCATCGATAAAAGAATGCGAATCTGCCCTTCATACCAGAACGATCGCGCCGCTCCACTTACCGGACAGGACACGAAGTTCGCGAGCAGCCAATCCACTGAAAAGGCGCTGGCCACTAGCTCGGAACACAGTTGAGTCGCCTCTCCCTCTCCACCCAGCTTGTAGAGATCGCGAAACCCGTCGCATAAACCAGGGCGGAAACTTGTGAGCAGCTGCTTGAGGATGGGCAGCTCCATCCCGATGATGAGACCACTGCTGGCCTCACTACCTGCCAAAAGCAATTCAGAGCGCTGCTGTGCATCACACACGATGTGAACGGACTCTTCTCCACCGAGCGTCTGGAGATGGCTGCCATCGACTTGCCAGGCGACCTGTCCTTTTCGGATGACGACAAGACAGGCCATATCAGCACGAACGAGCTGGGGCAGCGAGAAAGAAACAGAATCCTCTGGAACAGCGTCTCGATCCCAGTGACTGGCCCAGATAGGAGAAGCCTGGGTGTCCCCGAAGAGTCTCGTCCAGTCACTGGAGGGATTCGCTTTCAAAACGCGGTTGGCCGTTTTCATAGTTCTCTATCGATGTGGTGATGATTCGGAGAGACTTTTATTGCAGAGATACAAATTCACCGATCGCTGCTGAGACCTCTTCTGAAGAAGGCAGATCCTCTCCCTCCTGGACTTTCCTGGCCCAGGAAAAGAGCTCTCTCATCATCGTCTCGTCCTCAGATTTTGCCGTCACGGCGTAGGACTTCCCTTGAGATTCCTGTTCCTCCCAAAAGGCAGAAACGAGGGCCCAGAATTCTTTCGTCTCAGACCAGTATTCCTTGGCCCCTTTGAAGGTGTATTCATCAGTGTAGTCGTAGAAATTCTGCCCGACCTCACGAGCGAGGAATTTCACAGGCTCACCTTCATCATCGATGACCATCTTTAGATTATCCTGCTCGTGCACCCAGCCCGTTGGCGTCAGTGCATGGCGATTGACGGCTAGGAGGATCTGGTAGTCGTCTCGCTTCGTGTGCTCACGCCGAGGAAGCGGACGCGGCGTCGGCTCTGACTCCCAACGGGAATACCCACCGTCATGCTTCCACTCCCCGTAGCTCTCGTAGCGAGGGCTATCGTCCACCTGCGTGACCAGCTGAGTCCACGTCCCCTCAACCTCGCTTGCCTCCATGTCGCGGATGGCCCATTGATCCCGTCCCTGAAACTCGAACATCCGCGTATCCTGCCATGTCCAGACCTGCTTCCAGTGCTTCACGACGCGGCTCCCCACTTCCAGTATGTGCTGGAGGACGATTTCGTCACCCGTATCAGAAACGACCACTACCATCTCAGTGGCATCTTCATTGTAGGCATCCTTCAATTGATAATCCGGCTGCAGGGAAAGAACCTCCTCAAACTGGAAGGAAACTTCGAACTCCCCCACCATGGCGAGGATGGCAGCTCGATCCTGCTCAGGAGGACCGGCAGGCGCATCTTCGGCTGCAGTGAGCGAGACGCAGAGGAGAAGACTCGCCATCGAGAATGTCCCCAGCAGTCGGGCAGGTTTAGCGAAGGGTTTTCCCGTTTTGTCCGAAATTGCTTTTGTCATCATGAATCTGAATGGCTTGATCACTTATTGATATCGTTTCTCAATATCGAGTCTAAGATTCGGCACGAACCATCTAATGCAAATGAAAATTCTGACGAAATCATGTAGCCGGGTCGCCCTGATCGCATCTCTGGGCTCCGCTCTTCATTCTGCTACCGCGCAGGAGGAGCCTTCTCTTTTACCTACTACAACAGTTAGTTCACTCGAGACCAGCCGAGCACCTGTGCGCCGGACGATCACTCCTCGCCCAGCTATCACGGCGACAGCTCAGCCGTCTCCTGACGAGCAAATTCCCGATAGCGAAGACTTGGTGATTACCCCTCTCAGAGTTGTTGGCGAAAAGGATGAACAACTGGCGAACATCACGATCATCGACTCGGAGAAAATCGCTCGCACCGCACCTCTTTCCTTCGATGAGCTGACGCGCGACATTCCAAATGTGACGTTCCTCGGCGGTCCCCGTTATCTAGGAGAGCAGTTAGTCATCCGCGGCGAGTCAGGTAGCTCTGTGAATGTGCGGATCGATGATGCCAGGCAGAACTTCGTCTCCGGTCACGCAGGTCAGCGCTTTTTCGTAGAGCCGGACTTCTTATCGAGGGCTGAGATCCTCCGTGGGCCGGGAAGTTTCGCCTACGGCAGCGGCTCGGCAGGGGTGGTCAGCTTATCGACGCTCGATCCGAGAGATATCGTTAAGGGTGGAAACGAATACGGCTTCCGCGCTCGCAGCTCTTACCACACAAACAGTCGAGAATGGGCCACCAATGTGGTGGGAGCTGTCGCCGGAGAGCAATCTGAGATCCTCGTCGGATATTCCTCTCGTGATGGACAGAACATCAATCTGCCGGACGGCCGAGATCTTCCCTTTTCAGCGGTGGAGAGAGATTCGGCGCTGGCGAAGTATGTATTCAATTTTGATAGCGACAATCGACTTGAGTTCAGCCTGAGCAGTTATGAATCAATCGACCGTGGTGGGGCCAACCCTCAGCCATTTGATGTTGGCACCACATCAAACGCCCTGGTGGACAGGACCATTGATTATCTACAGTTCAGCGGCGAGTGGCTCTACAACCCGGCTGACATTGACTGGATCAATGCGAAAACGACCTTTTTCGTGAATGAGACCCGACAGGAGCGCAACTACGCAGCGACGACCGGCTCGAATGCAGGGCGACAAAATATCCACGAGCTGTCCTCTTGGGGGATCGAAAGCTCAAACCTCATCGAGCATACTCTCGCAGGCAGAGAGAGCTTAACGACTTTCGGATTCGACTATTTCAGCGAGACTCAGGATGGGCAGGAGACACGCGATACCTTCTTCATCCCCGGTGCCCTCGGCAACTCATCGGGACGGCCTGATGCCTCTGCCGACCACCTCGGTATCTTCGTTCTCAACGAAACTCAGCTATCGGACTCCTTTACCATCCACAGTGGCCTCCGCTTCGACCACTCCTCCACGGAGAAAACAGTTGGGAGCAGTGCTTCACAGGAGTTCTCCGAGTGGTCACCACAGATCGGCTTCCGCTACGAGATCAATGATCAATGGGCTCTCTTTGGTCAATACTCACGGGCCTACACAGCCCCGACTCTCAATGACCTCTATCAGGATGGCAGCCACTTCGGCGTGGTGCCGAGCTTCCCGTTTTTCCAGACAGTCAGTGATCCGCAATCAGGATTCATCGTCACCCCTCCGGGAGCACCGCTGCCAGCACCTGGCCAGATCAATGTAAACTACTTCGAGGAGCGCTTCATTCCAAACCCCGACTTGAAGCCGAGACCTCCGACAATTTTGAGCTCGGTGTCAGCTATCAGAACAAAGACCTCTGGGGTGGCGAACTGAACGTCCGCATGACCGGCTTTTACAAACAAGGAGAAAACACCTTCGATAGCGAAATCGTCGGTCGTTCGACGACCAATGGATTCAATGGATTCGCCAATCCTCCGGGTTCGAATGTTCCCGCCCAGTCCGCACCGAACACGCCCTTCCCCGGTGCGACCGCTACATTTTTCAGTGGCCTGAACTTCAATGGGGTTCTGAACCGCGCCTTTCGGCAATCGGTCAACCGTGACGAAACGGAGATTTACGGCTTCGAATTCTCTGCCGACTACGATCATGAGAACTGGTTCGCTCAGCTGAACTACGGAATGCTGCGCGGAGAGGATCGACAGACTGGCCTGAACCTGAACTCGATCACAGGCGACGAGCTGGCTCTGACTTTGGGAATCCGCCCAACCCAGTCCACCCAGCTGGGAGTTTACGGCATCTGGAATGGCGGACGCGCCGGCCTGGTGAACGACACCAACATCGCTACCTCTGCCTACGACATCTACGGGGCCTTCGCCTCATGGCAGGTGAATGAAACTCTCGAGCTGCGCGTAGGCGCAGACAACATTTTCGATACCGCCTACGAGCGCACCAGCACCAGCTTGCAGGAACCAGGTCGAAACGTCTTTGTGCAGGCTACCCTGCACTGGTAAGAACGGGCGAGGTGCAGGAGCGTCAGTTTCGACCGACCTCCTGCACCTTTCTTCCGCTTAGCAGTCCGTGTTTGGAAGGAAACCCAACTCCATCACCCTTCCCCACGCTTTTCCAAAATCGCGGATAAAGCGTTCGCGCCCATCGTCACTCCCATAGACTTCGGCAATCGCCCGCAGCTGTGAATTCGACCCGAAGACCAGGTCGAAGGCTGACGCGGTCCACCGCAACTCGCCGTCTCTTCGGTCGCGCCCCTCGTAAAAATGCTCGCAGCGTGGAGAAACACTCCACTGCACACTTTGGTCGAGCAGGTTGACGAAGAAGTCATTCGTGAGGACTCCCCTCCTTTCTGTCAGAACCCCCATATCCTGAGGCCCATGGTTGGTATCTAGGACACGCATTCCGCCTAGGAGGACCGTCATTTCCTGCGCTGTCAGGGTGAGCTGTTGAGCCTGATTGATCAGGTTCTCCGG
>JAHDFZ010000224.1 GCA_020627905.1 Verrucomicrobiota bacterium | reverse complement strand
CACCGCGATGGCGGCTGCCAACGAGAACAGCTGGATGCTAGGTGATGCGGGAGAATCAAGCGAGTTAGCAAAGTATGAGGGAAGCTGGGCGGTAAGGGCACCCGGATCGGAGCTTGTGACTGCGCTTGAAGCAGAGATGAAAAGCGCGGTGCTGAAGGATGATCCTGGACTCGAAATCATCAAAGAATTCTGGAACGCTCCGGGAAAATTCGACGTAAAACCCGTCCTGCAGATCGGATCGGAATTGGTCAGGGTCCTGGAACTCAAAGAGGATCGCCTAACCCTCGAGCGGGGTGTCGCTGGAACTGTGGTGGCAAAGCATCCAGCTGGAAGCCCGGTGAGGAGAGTCAATTATCCGGCTTGGGCAGGGAGCGCGCAAAAGGCCGGTCCGAAGTCTGAGGTAATTTTTGTAAATATGAGTTCGCAAGCGCCGGAGGTGGGTGGAAAGCTTCCTTGGAAGCACAAGTCTGACTATCTCTTTAGTTTGTGGCAGGATCCAGAATGGAGAGAGCATTTCGATGGTTTCTTCTTCGATGCTGGACGCCTTAGGACACCCACTTATGTGGATTATGATGCGGACTACGACGGCATAGCTGATGAGAACCCTCGCAAGTTTCTGGAGGATGGGATACGATCCTTCTTCACTGACGTGCGTGAGCGCTGTGGGGAGGAGATGATCATGGTCATCAATAATCCTGAGGAGATCTACACCTCCGCGAATGGGAGGCATCGAGAATACTTTTCGGATGGCTTCGAGTTGGTTGATGATCCAATCAATGTGGATCCAGGGGGTCAATGGGCACACTTCCAGGAGCCGATGACAGCGTGGAGAGCGCTAAGTGCAGCGCCATTCTACGGGATGAATTCATCGCAGCCGGGAAGTGCGACGGACTATCGACAGATGCGCTTCGCCTTGACGAGTGCCTTGATGTGCGGCGGGCATTTTCAGTTCCGGGCTCGATCAGGCGATGCGGGAAATTGGCGTTATTGGTATGATGAGTATCAGGTGGACGAAACCGGTGAGGCTACGACTGACGAGTCGGGACGAAGTTGGCTCGGGAAACCGATTGGTCCAGCTTTTCCGATCTACGATAAGAAGTTGTTGGAAAAATATCGTGGTCTTGTCCCTATGGGGCCGCAGGCTTGGAAGTTGACATCGAAAGAGTTCCTAGCAGCAGCGAAGTTGACTTCGAGCGCGCCAGATTCGATAAAGTTCACCATCGATGAGAAGGGCTCAGAAACCTACGACCACTCTGCAAGAATTATTCTTCCCTTGGCTCTTGAGTTGAACGATATGATTACATTCAGGTTTAAGGTGAAAGCCTCGTCTCCGGGTTTAATTGGTTTTCGTGCGGCAAAGCGATCGAGTCAGTTATTCTTTGCAGACGACGAGTGGACTCAGAAAGAGTTTATCTACAACTATAAAGGGGGGGCGAATAAGCGTGTCCCGGTGGAGTTCGGAATCGGTCAGCTGGAGGGTTCGGTCGAATTCAGTGATATGAGCTTCATCAAAGGTGCGGAAATAAAAGGATGGAGACGCGATTTCGAGATCGGAACAGCGATTCTCAACCACACGAGCATGCGCCAGAAATATGGGCAGCTGGAGGGGCTCAAGAGAATATCCGGAGAGCAGCAACCTGAACATAATAATGGTAAGGTTATAGAGAATGGCGAGCTGATCATCGACAAGTGGGATGGCTATCTTCTAATTAAGATTCAGTCTCAGGAGGCTTCTGGATGAAGAGGCAAATTCTTATCCCCCTGTGTGTCGTCTGCGCTTATGTCGGTGTCTCCACCGCTGAGGCAGGAGAGAAAGCTTATGTTTCCGTAGAGAAGAATCCGGAGGGGCAATGGTCTTTTTCTTCTGCTGGTGAAAGGTTTTTTTCGCTGGGTGTCAATCACGCAAGCGAGTCGGGTCTCTGGATGCAGGACTATAATAAAGATGTGAATGGAGCGCGCTGGGGCGTTCAACGACCGAACGATCTTCGGCGTCCCGCGACTCTCGCTCACAAGAGTTTTATGCACGAACTACGGGAGCAGTTGCGAGATTGGAACTTTAATACGTGGGTGATGCATTCGCCATCTGTGGACGGTGACAATGCGGGCGAAGGGCTCTACTTTACAGCGCAGCTCAGGTTGATGAAGTATCATCCAAGCATGAGACCGGAGGACACCTGGCCCGATGTCTTTTCCAGCGAATTTGTGAATATGGTCACCGAGAAGGCGCAGCAGCTCTGCGAAGAGGTGAAAGACTGTGACATGCTGCTGGGTTTGTATTTCACTGATGAGCCTGCGTGGTCCGGTGTTTTCAGACGGTTACCCGCTTCTCATCAATGGTGGCTCGATTACAATCCGTGGGTTGACGCGATGCGCAGGCTCGGACCTGAGCAGCCTGGGAAGGCAGAGTGGCTAAAGTCACTTCGGCGCTCCTACGGAACACCCGCAAAGGCTGCTGAAGTCTATGGCACAGACGACCGAAGTTGGGAGGAGCTTGCTGCGAGAACAGAATGGCCAATCCCTAGTGAGTCGGACTTGCTTGACCGTGATGTGGAGATACTGTTGGCGGAGATTGCACGTCGGTGGTATTCGGTCCAGAGTTCTGCATTGCGAAAATATCTTCCTAACCATCTTATCTTTGGAGATAAGCACTACCAGGATGTCCAGCCATGGTTGCTGCCTATTCTTCGGGATCACGTGGATGTTGTCGTTATACAGTCGCATGGTCCGTTCCGAAACCTTACTCCGAAACTTCGAAAAATTTATGAAGCCACTGGAAAGCCTATTCTCATAGGAGACGGAGCTCCAGCTTACGCACGCGCACAGATGCGGCTGAAGTTTCCTAATGGCTTGTATGGAAAGCGGTATGACGAGGCATTGATGGGGGAGCTTTACGCAAACTACCTTACGAACTTGCTGCAAGAGCCGATGGTCATAGGTTTTCACCATTGCGGTTTCGTTCAGACTCTGGAAGCACCTGAGAGGAAGGGGTTCGCTGTAAGAACTGGTTTCGTAGATCCGGAAGGCCAGCCCCATAAAGAATTTGTGAGAGTCGTAAAGGAAACAAACGCAAAGGTGGCACGACGATTCTCCAAACGATAAATGGCCGAGCCCTGGCCTCCTGCTTGGTTGCTCTTCCATGTCTAGTAAAGTTCCCCCTTGGCCAAAGAGTAATTCCCAAATTCACAATGATAAATAGAGTAATGTCACGAGTCCGACGACTTAGCCTTTTTTTATTGTGTATACCCTTGACTGCGTCTGGACAAGTCCAACTAAAAGAGCTGACAGAAGGGCGAAAATCCGAATGGATAAAGCTTTTCAACGGAAATGATCTGAAGGACTGGATCCCAGTATTTGTTCATCATGAACCGGGAGATAAGCTCAAAAATACTTTCCGAGTCAATGATGGGAGGCTGTTGGTCATCCTATGATGGATGGGAGACCTACGACAGCACCGTTGGCACGCTTCTCCACAAGGACCCGCAGTCCCATTATGTGTTACGCGCAGTTTATCGGTTCGTCGGCGAGCAGATTGATGTAGGCGTTCGGCCGAAACCGGGCATCTCCCACAACAATGGATTGATGCTGCACAGTCAGCATCCCTCTGACATGCTTCGTGATCAGCGATGGCCTGTTAGTTATGAAGTGCAGCTCAGAGGTGATATGTTGCCAGCCTATGAGTTGACGACTTCTAATATCTGTTCCCTTGGTATTCGTCTTATTAATGAAAACGGATCCGGGTGGGGGGGATCACGGCATCAATGGTTGCTGCTGCCCCAGTTGACCAATGGGTGGAGGCGATAGTGGTTGTCCGTGGTAGTCGTAGGGTCGAACATTACATCGACGGTGACCTGGTCAACATTGGGTCTTCGCTGGCTCTTAACCTGGAAAACCCGATTTTTGAGAATCTGGACTCTGACAAGCCGGAGCCAACCCTCGAACAAGGTTTAATTGGCATTCAGGCTGAGACTCACCCGACAGAGTTCGCCCGAATCGATTTGCTGAAGCTGACGGAGAATGAAAGCCTGAAGAGGCATGTCGTCTCATTGTCTCCGAGCGGACAGGTTGCTGGTGAAGCAAAGATGATCAGGTTGCTCCCGACGTCTAACGGTGACGTCATTGGTTTTTGCGATTCAGGTCGGGTCGGTAAATGTTCGATTGGGACACATGCGTTCGAGATATTGCATGACCAGCCGGAGACACTCGGAGATTTACCAAGCGATCTTGATGGGGGTCTTTACCAGGAATATCTCGTGGGGAATCTATCAGCTGCTCGTCCTAAGTTTGAAATCTCTGCCAATCTCGACCATTCTACTAAGGCTTTGCTTATAAAGAACATTAGTCAGATTACGCGCGACCGATTCGGTGGGTTGCTTTATGTAGACGGGGGCACTGGGCGAATCGTCAGGGACGTTGGGGGTGAGGTGACCGAAATTAAGCATGGTCAGGAATAGAAGCCTAAATTCATTGTTTTTGATGAGGCTCAGTCAGCACTTCTAGTAGGGTTTGGTAGGCATATCATCTCTCTTGATATCGGATCCGACGGAAGAATTTTGCTCGACAGTCGCGTCTGGTTTGATGAACTGGCCGAGGGTGAAAAGTTCTCAGAGGGTCGAGTCGTGAAGGACGTGAATTTCAATTATCTGGTGGGACCTGACCGCGGCGTTGTCGTTTTCAATCCAGATGGAGCGCTAATCGAGCGAATTGAGACGAGTGGTGCCGTCTCGAGCCTTTGTTTTGGGGGGGATCGAAACGAAACCCTTTTTGTCGCCGAACAGTCCGGGGTATCCACCTATAAGTCTTCCGTAAGAGGTTTGCGTGAGGTTCTCCCTATCATGACGCTTTCCGAGTTTCCGTTCATGCAGAACAACAACAAGCGTGCAGATAGATAGAAATTGGGCTCCTTCCTTCGATAGATCATACGTTCATTAGTGAATAGTTCTCCTCGATTCGCGAAGGGTCTGGAGGCTCCCGGCCGCTGCCAGTGGCAGAAAGACCACTCCTGCGGCAAGGGATGCGAGGCTGCTCATCATGCCGAAGGTAGAGGGGATTAATTCGACGAGAAGCCATTCAGCTCCCAGCGCTAGCGCCATGATGCCGTAGCCGATCACACAAGTGAGAATAGTGGCGACGCGCCAGTGGAGGGTTTTTCGCTTGCGCCAGAACGAGAAGGGGACAACCGCGTAAACGATTGCAAGGCAAAGAATCAACGCGAGGAAGGCATTGCAGAAGAGCAATACGAAAAGCGTGATCTGACAAGCCCGGGCTTGGTAGGTGCCGAGTGAAAAAGAGGGAGTGCCTTGTTCGCGACTCATCACTCAGTTTGGGCAGGGCTTCGAATGACAAGTCGCAAGCTTAGATCATCTCCTTTTGGATAAATGTAGGAAGCTGAGCCTTCGTTCGAAAACACTAAGAATCCCTCCCCAACCTCGATCACGGCATGATTCTCACCACCAAGGGAGGCTGCTAACCGAAGGCCACTTGTCGGGAGATCCTTCTGGCTCCAGGACATGGTGTCGCCAAGCACCGAAAGCTGATATCCAGTCGGGACTTCCATTAGAAAAACCTTACAGAGCTCACTGGGCTTGAAACCTTCGCCGTTGAAGATCAATTCAACCGGTCCATTTTCGTCGAACGTTTCCAGTCCAACGATATCAGTGCTCTTCAGATTAGAGGGGAGTTTGCAGACAAAGGCGGAGATTCCCTGGGCTCGCATGAGATCACCGGTGGTGATTCGGCTGCGTTCACATGCGGTAAGGAAAAACAATAGGCTTACGATTGGGAATAAAACAGTCTTCATCCTGGGATTGATCGGCCACTATGTCGATCTGCGATACCTTTGAGGCTTTTTAGCTCGTTCACAAGAATACAGGTTCGTTTCGCAGAAAAGCCAACTAACGCAAAAACCAATGTGGATGACAGGGCGAGTCCGATGTGGACGCCGGTGCATCTTTAAAAAGCACGCCCGCCGTGATTCGAACACGGGACCTACGGATTAGAAGTCCGTTGCTT
>JAHDFZ010000223.1 GCA_020627905.1 Verrucomicrobiota bacterium | reverse complement strand
TTTCCTGCCCCTCCCTCTCCAAAGAACTTTTTGAGAGTGAGCTGTTCGGACACGTAAGAGGCTCCTTCACGGGAGCCGTGAAAGACAAGTGGGGAAAGGTGCATGCCGCAAACACGGGAACGCTTTTCCTCGATGAAATCGGTGAGCTGCCGCTGGATATCCAGCCCAAACTCCTGCGCCTGCTGCAGGAGCGTGAGTATGAGCGTTTGGGAGAAAGTCAGACGAGAACGGCTGATGTGAGAGTCATCGCCGCGACGAACCGCGATCTCCGCCAGTGTGTGAAGGAAGGAACGTTCCGCGAGGACCTCTATTATCGCCTGAACGTTATCTCCGTGGAGATGCCGCCGCTACGGTCACGCCCGAAAGACCTCGTTAATTTCGCTGAGAACTTCGTCGAGTTCTTCGCGGAGCAGTCTTCCAGAGATGTCAAAGGTTTCACCAACGAGGCGATGGAGCACCTCCGTTCCTATCCGTGGCTGGGAAATCTGCGGGAACTGAGGAACTCGCTAGAACGGGCTGTCATTCTCTGTCAGGGAGACAAAATTTCTGTCGAGGATCTGCCAAGTAAGCAGCAGGCCTCTTTTTCGACGGCTTCTCTCAACGGCGATGGAGAGCTCGAGGTCACCCTTGGTAGTGAGGTAAGTCTTGAGGTTCTTGAAGAAGAGCACATTCGACTGATTGTCGATCGATCAAACTCTCTTCAGGAAGCGGCCGCCATTCTTGGTATCGATCAGGCCACGCTTTACCGTAAGCGGAAGAAATTCAATATGAGCTGATCACCGGGAGGTGAGGTTTTCCTACCCCACATCGCAGCCGTGCACGCCATGCCTGAGAAACAGCGGTAGGAAAACCGCTGTTCCCGGGGCCGTTACCGTTCCTCGCGTAAACAATAGAGACCCCAATCCGAGCGGAGAAAGATCGCTCCTGCAGCTATCGCGGGATTCCCATCGAACTGTGTTTCATCAGAAGCGATCTCATTCTGAGCGATCACTCTCAACCCCTCGGGGTTTGGCTCCATCACGAAAGTGCCGTTTTCACGGCTCACTGCATAGATCCTGCCGTCCGCATAAATCGGAGATGCGTAGAAAGGCTTTCCGGAACCCTTGGTAATATTCGGCAGACGTTCCTGCCACAACCCTTCCGCTTTTCCCGGCTTGGCCGCAAAAGCAATACCCCGATCCGCGACCCAGTAAAGCACACCATCTACCTCCACCGGCGAAGTCATGTAAGAGGTCGGCTTCATCGTATCATATAGAAGTTCATCCGTCCGGTCGCCGCTGCCACCAGCGCGAATCGCCACCCGCGCCGTGCGGGGAAACCCACCGGATGTCGTCAGAATATCACCGCTGATGTGAACGGTATTTGACATGTTCGACGGCAGATTGTAAGCCGCCCACCAGCGTTCTGTGCCGGTATCGGGGTCCAAGCCCCAGAAACCACCCTTCACAGCGAAGACCAGATCTGTCCGTGCTTCATCCACCCGGACGATGACGGGCGTGCCATAGGTATGATGCATGCGCGTCGCATCCTCAGCTCTCCAGATGACCTCCCCCGTCTGACGGCTGAGCGCCAGCACAGCCCCTGTTTCGTCACCAGCCGGGACGATGAGTTTGTCCTCATACAGGATGGGGCTGGAGGCAGAGCCCCATTGCCGCGATGAGGATCCTGATCCGGTTTCCGCTTTCCACACTTCCTCACCATCCAGGGTGAAACAGTAGACTCCTGCCTTCCCGAAGTAAGCGTAGACGAACTCACCATCCGTCACCGGCGTGTTGCTGCCGTAACCGTGCTCCTCGATGTAGCCGATGAAGGGGTCTTCAGGGTGCCATTCGGGGATGGTCTTCTCCCAAAGCGTTTCTCCATCACCCACCCGAAAGGCGGTGAGAAACCGAAGGACCTCGCTGCTCGTGCGTCGGTAGCTCACGACAAAGACACGGTCGCCCGTTACGATCGGGCCGGAACTTCCCGGTCCCGGCAGAGGAACTTTCCAGGCTATGTTGCTGTCATCACTCCACTCGACGGGCAAAGGAGCGGGCTGCGCAGGAGCAACTCCCTGGCCGTTTGGCCCTCTGAACTGTGACCACTGATTGGGGTTTTCGGCGAAGAGCGAAGCCGCGAGAGAGAAGCAACCGATCAGAATAAGCAGAAAACGCATGTGACAAGATCGGCCGGAATGCGCTTGAGGCAAGGTGCCAGTGGGAATCGATGAAACCGGCACCAGGGGGGCAAATCCCGCCTATGAATGGGCTTTCGGCTGATCAGAAGAGATCGATTCAAGAATCATCAGTTTCGCCGTTGTCTCATTTTGCACGCCGAAACAGGTTCCCAAACGCTGCTTTACCATGAAATCTCTGCATGCCAAACTGAATTTTCATGGTAAAAGTAAGTATGTTGGATCGCGATGTCGTAAAATGCAAACTCGACAGAAGCCTGAAGCGAAGCCGGATCGTCGGGCTCATCGGACCTAGACAATGCGGCAAAACGACGCTGGCGCGGACTCTCGTCGATCTGGAATCACCGAATTACTTCGATTTGGAGGACCCCGTCAGCCTGGCACGCCTGCAGGAACCATCGCTTGCCTTAGAGCCTCTGAAAGGGCTGGTCGTGATCGATGAAATTCAGCGCAAACCGGACCTGTTCCCCTATCTGCGTGTTCTTGCGGATCGCCCGGGGAAGCCTGCTCGATTTCTCCTCCTTGGCAGCGCTAGCCCTGACCTCATCAAGCAGAGCTCCGAGTCGCTGGCCGGGCGCATTGAATATCTGGAACTCACGCCACTTGCCATCTCCGAACTCGAGCAACCGGAACACGTTTCCTCTCACTGGCTTCGTGGAGGTTTCCCATTGTCGCTGCTAGCCGACGATGACCTCGATAGCTGGGAATGGCGAAAGGGCTTTATTCAAACCTTCCTTGAGCGCGATATCCCCCAAATGGGCATTGATACGCCGTCTACCACCATCCGACGTTTCTGGACCATGTTGGCTCACTATCATGGGCAGATCTTCAATGGCTCTGAAATCGCACGGTCTATGGGGGTAAATCAAACAACTGCGGCGCGTTATCTCGATCTCCTCTCCTCGGTCTTTATGGTGCGCGTTCTCCAACCTTGGCATGAAAACCTCAAGAAACGCCAGATCA
Organism: Verrucomicrobiota bacterium; assembly: GCA_020627905.1. GTDB lineage: Bacteria > Verrucomicrobiota > Verrucomicrobiia > Verrucomicrobiales > DEV007 > Arctic95D-9. The sequence goes on along the minus strand of JAHDFZ010000223.1, from coordinate 2,887 downwards.
AGCGTCCGAAGATTTATTTCCGCGACAGTGGTATCCTCCACTCTCTTCTGGGGATTCGGACTTCTTTGAATCTCGAAGAAAATCCAAAATTAGGTGCCTCGTGGGAAGGCTATGCGCTCGAAGAGGCCATACGGTCCTTGGAGCCTGATGAGGCCTACTTCTGGGCGACTCATAATGGTGCCGAACTCGACCTGCTCGTTTTGAAAGATGGCAAGCGACTCGGATTCGAATTCAAACGCTCCGATGCCCCCACCATGACAAAATCGATGAGGATTGCTATGGAAGACCTCAAGCTCGATCAGCTGCATGTCGTCTATCCCGGCAAACAGAGCTACCCTCTGGCGGAGAATGTTTGGACACTGCCGATTAGTTTATTGCGGGAGTCTGATTGGATCAATGCGAACTGACCTTGTCACAACACTAGGCCTTTCTTGCTGACCGTTCCGGCCATAAAGCTGATTTATGGGCGACCTCCGATTTCACCGTCGCTCGGAGAGGCCTACTGCGCACGGCGGCGAATCGGAATTGATGCGATGCGGGAGCGGCGTTGGTTTGTAACCATGTGTCGATTAACCTTTCTGATATGAGCCGCAACGGGAAAGGTTCGGTAGTAGTGTCGCCTACGCCTTCATGAGGCACAAAGCGAGTCACCGAATCGATTATCTGGATCAAGCAAAACCTGTCTTGAGAAAGCTCGCGCGTTGAGCTAATGGCTGCAATAGAGCCGAAAAAGTCGCGTTGCTCACGTTTGCTTTGGGATTGGGAGCCTGCTGAAAAATGCAGATGAGTGCTCCTCTGAGTTGGACAGGACAGCGGATGGAGTTTGGGTGGACCTTTCGCTGCAGCGTTCGGATGATAAGGAAAAGCTGTCTCGCCAATGAGTGCGAGCCGTGAGTGGAGCCTTCCGGCGGAAGGTGACACAGACAGCATGAAATGCTGCCCGGAGGGCGAGCGAGCCGAGAGGCGGCAAGCGAGTCAATACCGTGAACCTTCTGAGGAATTCTACATAGGTTGGCACGCTGGCAGGGCGGATGCTATTGGTTGCGACTTATTTTAATAGTCGACCTTCCTTACTACTGAAATAGAAAACTTCCCAATCGCTTCCAAGAGCTTTCTCGAGGCCATGCCATAGTCGCTTGCCTTCATTCTCGAAATCCTCCTCTTCAGAACCGACAAAGCCAGAGTCCGGAGGGTAATCTTCATTTAGAGTCGCATCGTATTTTTCGGCCCATCTTTGTAGATCTTTTTGCAACTCAGGAGGTAAGCCTAGCGATCCCATTGAACCCTGCTCGATGGGGCCGACATTGTCATCATCTAGACTCCACAGAACAGTTCCACCATACTCGGCCATTAGCTTGAGCTTTTTTTTCATAAAGAGCTTACTTGAGATTTCACTTATTTGGGATGGGCTGTCACAATGTATCCATTACTAGCAATTCCCACCGCGACCCGATTAGTCGTCCCATTGAATTGAAATTCGAAAACATCCCGTTTATCGCGACCGGAACCTATATTCCCAACAACTCTGCCCTCGGTAAGAGCTTCAAAAATAGCGTCCGAAATTTGGTTTTCAGCGATTCCCTTGCTAGCAAAATCGTCGACTTGAGTCAATAGAGGGCTTGCCCCCCTCCTCCCAGCTCACCGCCCCTGCTGCTTGCGAATGGCCTTCAGGAAATCGTCAAAGTCCATCTCTTCCCCGCCGACTTCCTGGATGAACTCATCGAGGTCACGGCGCTCCTTTTTACTAGGCCTTCCGCTCCCTTTCTCTCGCTCAGCGACCTGCATGCGGCGGTTCTGCGCGTAGTCGTGGGCCTTGCGATACATCTCCTCGGGGGTGACGTCCTCTCTGAATTCATGGACGATCTTCGCGCCGACTCGTTTTTCGAGCAGTGCTTTCACGACAAAGGTCTGTGTGAGGACACCTTTGGTGAACTCAATCTGATCGCCGACGCGCACCTGTCGCGAGGGCTTACACTCGCGCCCGCCGACGAAGACCTGAGAGTTTTTGCAGGCGGTGGCCGCCAATGATCGAGTCTTGAAAGCTCGGACTGCCCAGAGCCATATATCCACCCGGACAGATGTTAGATCACTTTCACTCATGACTAGCAGGATGAGCTTCGGCAGACGTTTGTCCACGTCGACTCCCCGTAAAGCTCACGCGCAGCTGATGCGGATTCCTCTGCCAGGGCTTCGTTTTCAAAGGCTGCCAACATGGTAGACCCGGACCCTGAAAGGAGCGCATAGGCACAACCTCTCTGTTCACGAAGCCATGCTTTCATGCCTCCGAGCAGGGGGAACTTATCGAACACGGGGCGCTCAAGGTCGTTGACAACCTCACCCCAGGGAAAGACCTGCGGTGAGTAATCAAAAAGAGTCGACTCTCGGGACTCGGCATAGTTCTGATAGGCGAAGGCGGCTGAAATCCCGAAGGCAGGCTTGATCAGCAGCAAGGTCTGCTGCACAACAGCTTTGCCCGGTTCACACGGAATGACAACTTCCCCCCGACCCGAACAATCGCACTGACATTCGTAAATAAAGAAAGCGACATCGGAGCCGAATTCCGCCCCCACGTCAGCCAGCTCGGAGCGGTCATACCCGAGCTGGTAAGATTCATTGAGAACAAGCAGCGTAGTGGCGGCATTCGAGCTGCCTCCACCAAGACCGGCCCCATGAGGGATGTGCTTCTCCAGGTGGATCTGGCAGGGAAGCGCCCGACCCGCTCGCTTCTCAAGGGCACGAATGGCTTTGAGCACGAGATTCTCCTCCCCTGTTGGCAAGGTTTCATCTGAGCAGGTGAGAGCAGTAGCGGCGTTTTCGTCGAAGCGAAAGTCCATGAGGTCACCGAAATCGAGAGCCACCATGCGGGTCTCAATATTATGGAAGCCGT
>JAHDFZ010000222.1 GCA_020627905.1 Verrucomicrobiota bacterium | reverse complement strand
ACAGTTTTTTACAAGAAACTTAAGATCTCTCAACGTTGGTCGGTGATCGGAAAAAATCTGCAGCCTCGAGGGCTCGATGATTGTTCGAGCCCTGAATGACCATTCCACATCTGAAGCATGCTTAAACATTTCCTCAATGAAAGCCTCTTCTGCAGAGTCACCTCGCAGACTTGTGTATCCAGGATTATAGTGAATGGTTCTGCCTGCATTATCTATCATCGACGTTGCAAACATATAGTTCAATGGATACCGCTCGATCAGCTCGCCGAGCTGTTTTCTCAGGCTGCTGAGATCCGTTAGTTCTACCGCATAAGCAAAGGCCACCAACGCCGTTGTGAGGTCCTCATGCTTCACCCGGTTTTTTGCGTTTTGAACAATATCAGAAACATCAACCTCAAATGTTGAACGTTGCATGCATTCAGCCAAATTCGGGCCAATTTCGCGGAGCTTTCGACGAAGCTTCTTTATTCTTTCTTCGTTTTCTCCTAAACGCCTTAGTGCTTCGATACCTTTCTGCAGGCTAGCTGACGCGCTGATAAAACTCGGCTGAGCGCTAGCTTCTTCGTCGAAGCTTTCTCTCACATAAGTTTCGGCTGCCCTCTTCTGCGCGTCTTCAGATTTCTCACTCTCCCCTATGTTTCTCCAAAACCACGACGCTAATTCGAGATAATCCCTAGCTCGAGCGTAGTCGAAGACTGCTTCGAAGCTCGCTGCGAATGAATTAGATTTAATTGCAAACACTGCCTGATCGCCACAATTATGAATCGCGACGATCCGAAGAATCACCCATGAGTTGCGCAAATCATCGGATAATGCGATTAACGCAGTATCAACGGCCTGCTTCTCGACGCTTTGATATAGCTCTTTATGCCTTCCCAATCGTGCAGCCAAATCTAAACTCCTGAGAAGTAAATTGGCTAAAGTATGAATAGACTGCTCGTCGGGAGCCATTTCTGAGATCAGCGCTCTGTAATTTTCCACCGCCGACCTGCAAGAAATATGTGATTTAGCAGACATCCAGTGAACGTCATATAAACGAGCTTTGAGAAAGGCAAATCTCGACTTGTCCGCGATTTCCTTGATTACAAGCAAGTCATCGCCAAGGAGGTCATCAGGAATTGGCGAGCGTTTATCGCCAGCAGCGATAAGCGGACCGTATGGACTTTCTTTGTCGTCAAATTGTGGATGAAAACCGCAAACGACGCTTAAAAAATGATAGACATGAGCTTCAGCGTGCAACCCGACTTCTTGAGCATCTCTAAAAGCCACCCAGAAAAGCTTCGATGCCTCCTCGCATGCTGAACACTTGCTGTCAGCAATAATCTTGTCGAAGTCTACCGCCCCAAAGTCGCGGACGCTTCCTTCGAATACGCTGCGGGGTTTATCGGTCATCGCTTGGTTTCGAGACTAAAGAGCAGATTCAAGTTGCTTCGTTTGTCCCTATTTGGCGAGTCGATAGGGTGACTGGCTCCTGATGGCACTAACACTCTGTGCTTTAATTCGCCACAATATTCACCAAACGCCCGGGCACGACGATGACCTTGCGGATGGTGTTTCCATCCGTAAACGCCTTCACCTTCTCGCTGGCGAGCGCTAGAGCCTCAATCTCCTCCTTCGGCATGTCGGGAGAGATGTGCAGCTTGTCGCGGACCTTGCCATTCACCTGCACGACCAGCTCGATCTCGTCCTCGATGAGGAAGTCCTCGCGGAATTCAGGCCAGGGGCGGTGCGCCAGTTCATCAGCACTGACGGAGTCAAAAGCCACTGCCAGACGGGCATTCAGCTCCTCAGTGATATGTGGAGCGAAGGGGTTGAGGACATGTAGCAGAGTGACGACTGAGCTCACGGGGATCTGATCCAGTTTGGTCAAATCGTTGGTGCATACCATCATCTGAGAGATGGCCGTGTTGAAGCTCATCGCATCGATGTCGTTCTGAACTTTCTTAATGGTGGCGTGGACGGTTTTGTTCGTGCGCTTCTCAGGATCGATGTCGGCGAGCTTAGGATTGATCACCCACTCCCCTTCCTGATTGGTCTCAAGGACGAGACGCCAGACGCGAGCTAAGAAACGATAAACGCCCTCCACTCCTTTCATAGACCAGGGCTTCACCTGCTCCAGCGGGCCCATGAACATCTCGTAGAGGCGCAGGGAGTCCGCTCCATATTGGGCGACGACGTCATCAGGATTCACCACATTGCCAAAGGACTTGGACATTTTACGCCCATCCTCACCCATGATGAGACCCTGGTTGACGAGCTTCTGAAAGGGCTCGGGTGTGGAAACATGACCGAGGTCGAAGAGCACCTTGTGCCAGAATCGAGCATACAGCAGGTGCAGCACAGCGTGCTCAGTGCCGCCTACGTAAAGATCTACCCCACCGGTCTGGTCGTCGCCGCCCATCCAGTAGTTCTCGGCCTCGTCGCTTATGAAAGCGTCACTGTTCCGGGCATCGCAATACCGCAGGTAATACCAGCAGCTACCACCCCACTGAGGCATGGTATTGGTCTCGCGTCGGCTGCCGTCGGGCAGTTCGATCCAGTCAATGGCCTTGGCCAGCACACCTTCAGGAGAGCCGGATGGCTTGTAGTCCTCCAGCTCGGGAGCGAGTAGCGGCAGCTCCGACTCATCGATCGCCTGATGCTGGCCATCTTTCCAGATGATGGGGAAAGGCTCGCCCCAGTAGCGCTGGCGGGAGAAAAGCCAGTCACGCAGCTTGAAGTTGATGGTCTTTTTGCCGAGACCTTTCTCCTCCAGCCATTCGGTGATCTTCGCTTTCGCCTCAGGTGTTGATAGACCGTTGAGAAAGTCAGAGTTGATCGCGATCCCGTTGCCAGCGAAGCATTCATCCTCATTTCCCTCGGGGGCCTGCACGACCTCGATGACGGAGATCGCGAATTTCTGGGCGAAGGCAAAGTCTCGCTCATCATGAGCCGGCACTGCCATGATGGCTCCTGTGCCATAGCCCATCATGACGTAGTCGGCAATCCACACGGGGATCTGCTCACCATTGACGGGGTTGATGGCGAAGCCGCCGGTGAAGACGCCGGTCTTTTCCTTAGCCAGCTCTGTCCGCTCCAGATCGGACTTCATGGAGCATTCCTTCTGGTAGGCCTCGACAGCCTCTTTCTGCTCAGTCGTCGTGATCTGCGCGACGAGTGGGTGCTCAGGAGCCAGCACCATGTAGGTAGCTCCGAACAGCGTATCCGGGCGGGTCGTGAAGACGGTGACTTTCTCCCCGCTGATTTCGAAATCGACCTCAGCCCCCTCGGATCGGCCGATCCAGTTGGTCTGCAGCTGCTTGATGCCATCCGGCCAGTCGAGCGGCTCCAGTTCGTCGATCAGGCGCTGGGCGTAGTCGGTGATCCGCAGCATCCACTGACGCAGCGGGCGACGCTCGACGGTGTGTCCTTTCTCCCGCCACTCGTCGACCTCTTCATTCGCGAGAACCGTTCCGAGGTCAGGTGACCAGTTTACTGGCGTATCCGCCACAAAGGCCAATCGCTTATCGTCGATTTCCTCGCGCGAAAGTCCCTTCCCCTCCAGCTCAGAGATGGGCCGGGCTTTCTGGGTTTCTTCGTCGAAATAGGAATTATAAAGCTGCAGGAAGATCCACTGGGTCCACTTCACATAGTCGGGTGAGGTGGTATTGATCTCGCGATCCCAGTCATAGGCGAAGCCAAGCGCCTTGAGCTGGCGGCGGAAGTTATCGGTGTTGCGCTCTGTATTGATACGTGGGTGCTCTCCCGTTTTGATCGCATGCTGCTCAGCAGGCAGACCGAAGGCATCCCAGCCCATGGGGTGAAGCACATTAAACCCGCGCATCTGCTTGTAGCGCGTGATGATGTCAGTCGCGGTGTAGCCTTCCGGGTGCCCGACGTGGAGACCGGCCCCGCTAGGATAAGGAAACATATCCAGCACGTAATACTTGGGCTTGGACGCATCGAAGCCTTCATCGCCGGGGTTCGGCACAGAGAAAGTCTTCTTTTCCTCCCAGCAGGCTTGCCATTTCGGCTCAAATTCGGCGAAGGGATATTGTTTGCGGCGCTCTGACATGCGGGGATCAGAGCCGATTTTTCGGAAAAATCAAACCGAGAGCTGAGTTGATTCTCTCCACCCACATCTTTTCAGTTTACAAATCCTAATTTCTCGGGATATTCCGCGCCTCCCGCGTCCTATTCTCGCCGTCGGTCCTTTGATGATGAGAGTGGTCCCTGCACCGCTCTTCTGGGAGTAAACGCCATCAAAGGGAAACCCGGTTACCCAAAACATACATGTCTACTAGCCTAGCTCCATTCGAAATCCCTGATCGCCTCACCAAAAACGAGGACACTGCGACAGAGGATTATGCTTTCTTCAGCGCTGAACCTTTCGAAGCCGGTTTCGGCCACACCATTGGGAACAGTCTCCGCCGCGTGCTTCTCTCCTCTCTAGAAGGCGCCGCTATCACATCTGTCCGCATTGCGGGTGCTCAGCATGAGTTCACCTCCCTGCCAGGCGTCGTCGAGGACGTGACCGAGATCATCCTCAACCTGAAGCAGATCAAGTTTAAGCATCACGAAGACAAGGAAGCCGCTACGCTCTCCCTCACAGTCGACAAGGCGGGAGCCGTGACGGCTGGAGACATCCAGGAAATTTCTCAATACGAGATCGTCAACAAGGACCAGCACATCTGCACACTCGACCGCAACACGAAATTCAGCATCGAGATGGAAGTGCGTGTGGGCCGTGGATTCAACACATCCGAGGACAACAAGCACCCTGACCTGCCGATCGGCGTCATCCCGATCGACTCTATCTTCTCCCCTGTGCGTCGTGTGAAATACGCTGTGGAGAACACTCGTGTCGGTCAGCGCACTGACTATGACAAGCTCAACCTCGAGATCTGGACAGACGGCCGCATCGAGCCGCATGATGCGCTTCTGCAGGCATCTGCCATCCTCCGCCACCACCTCGACGTCTTCGTCAACTACGACGATGATGCGATCCTTATCGAGGACCGCCCAGAGGCTCAGAGCGAGGAAAATGCCGAGCTGAAGAAGCTGCTCAACATGAGCGTCAACGAGATCGAACTCTCCGTCCGTGCGGCAAACTGCCTGAACAACGCCAACATCACATCTGTTGGCCAGCTGGCTCTCAAGTCTGAGGCAGAGATGCTCAAGTATCGTAACTTCGGTAAGAAGTCTCTCAACGAGATCAAAGACAAGCTCCACGAACTCGGCCTCTCACTCGGTATGCAGATCGATCCGAGCCTGCTCGAGCAACCTTTCAGCTCTCCCCTTCTTGGTGGTGGTGACCGCGGTGCCGAAGGCCCAGGTCTGGCTGCCCTGATCGCCCAAAACATCAACGACTAACCCGGACATCTTGCGAAAAGATCTCCCTCCCTATCATTCCGATGAGACACAGAAGTAAAACGGTAAAACTGCAGCGCACCAAGCCACACCGCGAAGCTATGCTCCGCAACATGGCTTGCAGCCTGATCGAGCATCGCCAGATCAAGACCACCCTTGCCAAAGCGAAGGCGCTCCGCCCTTTCGCTGAGAAGCTGGTCACTCTGGGCAAAGACAACACTCTGCACAGCCGCCGCCGCGCCATCTCTCTGCTCGGCAGCAATCAGCTGGCTCAGCGCAGTGCGAAAGCCCTCTTCGAGGACATCGCTCCCAAGAGCGCTGATCGTCAGGGCGGCTACTGCCGCATCATCAAGCTTGGCCAGCGTCGCTCCGATGCTGCACCAATGGCTCTGATCGAGTGGGTAGACGCTCTCGTCACCGAGGACGCTGCCGCTGAAGAGACCGCTGAGGCTTAAAGACCCGGCACAGGAACTTTTTCCTTCTCAAAAAAGACCCCATTTTCTGCGCCCACCTTTGCGTAGGCGTCTGAAATAGCACCGACGGTCACCTCTCACGAGGTGGCCGTTTTGCGTTTTCACCCTGCTGGAACTCATGCAGAGCATTGACATATGTATGGCGGAAAGCTATACAACCCGCATTATGACTTGGAATCGAAGAAACTTTCTCGCTACAACAGGACTCGCAGGAGCT
>JAHDFZ010000221.1 GCA_020627905.1 Verrucomicrobiota bacterium | reverse complement strand
GAATGCGGAGTCTCCGCCAGAAACGGAGACCTGATTTCCTTCCCAATCTGCGGCGATCTATCGAGCAACACCCCTTGCGAAGCAAAACACCAATCACATGAAGCGTAAATACGAAGGCGTATATGTCCTGAAGATGAAAGGACAAGAAGAAGGTATCGACGATCTCGTCAGCAGCATCACGACTGAGCTTGAGGCTCAGGGCGCTGATCTTGAGATGGTGGACCGCCTGGGCCGCAAGGAATTTGCTAACGAGAACCACGCCAAGCAGAAGGCTGGTTACTACGTGCAGCTGCACTTCAACATCGAGCCTGCAGGCGTCGACCAGGTCGAGACAAAGCTGAAGCTCAATGAGAACATCATGCTTCAGCATTACCGCCGACTCGGCTAATCACTCCCATCTCTGTTGCTCTTTTTTCTGAAGAAGCCTCCCCCTCGGGAGGCTTTTTTTGTGTTCCAAACATTGCCGCAGCGGGGAATCTTCGCTTTTTTCTAGAAATTCCGCAGAAATACGGGGTTTTAGCTAGCCATAGCGCATTTCCGGCTCCAGATTACGCGCCGCTTTTTGCCCTCAGTCTTTGCTAGTCCGCTCGCGAATAGCAACGACAGACAGGGCACTTTTCTACCATATTTAACCACTGATTCTGCCCCTACGGATCCACTTATGAAGCTCGATCGCGCCACGCTGGACTTCCTTGACTCCTTCTCAGACGACGAACAAAAAGAGGGCGAACGCCTGCACTCTGAGGGAGCCGTCAGCCAGATCTACGGATCTCAGCTGTTGATCAATGGACGCGTGGATGACGGTGACTGGTCCTGCCGCACAAAGCTAGCCCTGCAGGGCAACGAATGGAATGGCGAGAGCGACGACAAATCCGAATCCGGTAAGGCTGCGATCTACGCGACCATGCTGGAGAAGATCGCGCGCAAGGGCAATCTGCCCGAGGATCCGGGCGTTCTTGGCGAGCAGACGCTTACAGAGATTCTTGAGGAGCGCCTCGAGCGCAACCTCACGGGTGTAGAGGACGAATACCTCAACAAACTGGAGCGCCGTTTCCGCCGCTTTGAGCTGGAGCGGGAGATTTTTGATTCCGACATTGTGCGCCTGCAGCCGCGCTGGCCGGTCGACAGCTTCGATCCCCTCGCCCTCTGGCCTCATCCGCCGACGAACATCATCGATTTCTGGAACTATCTCGTTTACGCCTTCGAGAAAAAGAACCTCGACTTCCCCGCCTTTCTGGAGCCCATCACCGATCGCGAATGGGCCAACCAGCAGATGACCGAGTGGGAGCACCAGCGCGAAATCAGCGAGTGGCGCTACCAGATTGACACTTTCGACAAGCGCCCCCTCGAAGACGATATCGAGGAAGTTTCCTTCCGCCTCCGCATCACCACGAGAGAGGCACGCCTTATCATGGCACGCGGTATGGCACCTGAGGACAAGGCTTTCGAAAAAATCACCGAAGCCGAAGAATTCGAGCGCCTCGCCGATCGCTACGACAGCGGCGGTCTGCGCATGGACGCTGGGTCAGAGATCCTGTGGAGTAAATTCCTCCTCGCATCCGATTATCTGGAAGAGCCCGATGGCGGGCTACCGCTTGATCGTGTGGCGAACTGCCGCCTGCTCAACCGCCTTTTTCATCAGCCCGAGCTGATGGGGCGCATTGTGAATCTCGACGAAAGGCCCTTTCAACTCAGTGACGCTCCCCTCAGCTGGATGCTGCGGAGCGACACCATGGGTTCCTCTGACTATGAGCTGCAGCTCGTCACCGCTGAGGGAACTGACATCTCGCACACCGTCCGTCTGCTCCCTGGTGATGAGGCTCTCTACATGAGCGATGAATGGGTCTTCCGCGGGCCGGAGTCCTGGTCTATGGGCGAGACCCTTATTGATCCCCGCGTGGTGATCCCGACCAGCGTGCTGGAAGGCGAGAGTGGTATCAACTTCCTCTACCGTCTCAATGCCGTCCTGCCGAAGGAGCTCGAGGACCGCATCACCGAGGAGGCTCTCACCGTCACCCTTGACCTGTCGATTTCTGACAATGCTACCGGTGGCTCCAGTGAGCAGATGCTCATGAAGATCACCGCCGAAAGCTCTGACGGCAGCCGTCGCGAAGTCCTCGGCCGCGAGGGCTGGGAAGTCGTCGAATCTCCTGAGAGCAGCGATGACAAACTTTTCCGCTTCGATCGCACGCTGGCCCGCCGCATGCCATCCTATATCGCGCCGATCCAGCCGACCTATGACGCGAATCTTGGCTGCTTCCGCGCTCGGGTAACGAAGAATTTCCCTGATCGCTACACCGAGTGGCGCGAGACTCTGCCGGAAAACATCGTCATTCGAGCCGATGAAGAACTGGCGACCCTTGAGGCCGAGCCCGTCGAGGCACAGGTCAGTTTCGAGATGGTCGATCAGGACATCGACTGGTTCGACCTGAAGGTAAATGTGAAAGTCGATGGAGTCGACCTGAGCGAGGACGAGATCAAGGCGCTCATCCAGGCCCGTGGTGGCTTCGTTCGCACCGGCAAAGGCTGGTATCGCCTCAAGATGAACCTCAGCGAGGAGCAGCAGGAAGCCGTCAGCCGCATCGGGCTCGATCCATTCGACCTTTCCGGCGAGACGCACCGCATGCACGCCCTGCAGCTGGCTGAGCCACTGGCTAAGGAAGTTTTCGATGCGAAAACCTGGGGTAAAATCTCCAAGCGCTCAGAGTCGATCAAACTCCAGGTCCGCCCTGAGGTTCCTGCGAATCTCAACGTCACTCTCCGCCCCTATCAGGTAGAGGGCTTCCATTTCCTCGCCTACCTGACATCGAACAACTTCGGCGGCATCCTCGCTGATGACATGGGTCTCGGTAAGACCATCCAGTCTCTCACCTGGCTGCTCTGGCTGCGTGAGTCGGCGAAGAAAAACGATAATCGCCCATCACTTGTCATCTGTCCCAAATCAGTCCTCGATGTCTGGGGAGATGAGGTGAAGAAAGCCGCACCCGCCATCCGCTGTCAGGTGCTGCGAAACCGCTCCGAGCTGGATCTGGAGAAACTGGGCAAGGATGTCGATCTGCTCGTTATTAACTACAGCCAGCTGCGCACCGCTGCCGATGATCTCAAGAAGATCTCCTGGCTCGGTGTCATCCTCGATGAGGGTCAGCAGATCAAAAACCCCGACTCGAAAGCCGCAAAATCCGCTCGTGAGCTGGAGTCAGAGAACCGCCTCGTTCTTACAGGAACGCCGATCGAGAACCGTCTGCTCGATGTCTGGTCCCTTATGGCCTTCTCCATGCCGGGCATTCTCGGCGACCGGAAGTATTTCCGCGAACACTTCGACAAGCGCAAGGATGGTCAGAGCAAGACTCGCCTGACTGCCCGTCTCCGCCCCTTCCTCCTCCGCCGCACCAAGGGCGAGGTTGCGCTCGACCTGCCGCCGAAGATCGAGGAAGACGTCTTCAGCGAGCTTGAGGAAGCCCAGCGCGAACTCTACGAGATCGAGCTGGAGCGCATCCAGAAGCTCATCCTCGGACTGGATGGCGACGAAGGGCTGCGGAAGAACAACTTCATCATCCTGCAGGGCCTCATGCGCCTGCGTCAGATCTGCTGTCACCCCGGCCTCGTCGACAGTGCCTACGCTGGTGAGCCGAGTGCCAAGATGAATGCCCTCTTCTATCTGCTTGATCAGCTGCACGAAGAAGGGCACAAAGTGCTCGTCTTCTCGCAGTTCGTCTCCATGCTCGACATGATCAAAGACGAGCTGGAAGAACGCAAGCGGCCCTACAGCTACCTGACAGGTCAGACGAAGGACCGCAACCGCGTCATCAGTGACTTCCAGGAGTCCGACGAGGCGAAGACCTTCCTGCTCTCACTGAAAGCCGGTGGTAGTGGTCTCAACCTGACCTCCGCCAGCTACGTCATCCTCTATGATCCATGGTGGAACCCCGCCGTGGAGAACCAGGCCATCGACCGTTGTCACCGTATCGGCCAGGAAAGCAAGGTGAACGCTTACCGCCTGCTGGTGAAGGACAGTGTGGAAGAGAAAATCCGCGTCCTCCAGCAGCAGAAGAGCGCCATGGCGACGAGTATTCTCGGTGAAGAAGGCTTCACACGGAATCTCGAGCTGGATGATCTGAAGTATCTCTTCTCCTCAGGGGCAGCGGCGGAGGAGCCAGCGCCTAAGAAGAAGGCTGCGAAGAAGAAAGCGCCCGCTCGGAAGAAGCGGGCGAAGTGATGGGTGTTGGTTGTGATGCTTTTCGCGAATCACTCTGAGGAGGCCCCTAGATTCCGCGAGATTTCCTCCAGACCTCCCCCGACCACTTTAAAGATCGGTAAAACGCGAAAAATACTGGTCCCAATCGCCAGCGACAAAAGGCGCTTAGTTGGAGATTCTCCCCTGCCAACCACACCTCACGTGTCCCCGGCAGCTTCGAGTTCCCAATTGCTAAGCGCCATCTCCCCTGACTCAGAAAAATCGGTGACAAATGCGATAATTTCAGACACTGGTGCCCTATGCCGCCCCGAGAAAAACCACTCACCGCCCCCGTGGTCAAATATTGAGATTGCCTCAGAGGCTGCATAGTCAGGATACCAAACTAGCAACTCAAAAATATCTTTCTCTCTTGTGATGCGAGCGACGAAACAGGTTTCTGCATCGGAGGCAATCGCAACATGAAGATCTTTCCAATCGGATCCGTCTTCGGCTCGCCACTTTACGATTATATCATCGATCGATGAACCACCGTTCGCTGCCGCCTTTGCAAAGACGGCTTTAATCTGCGCCCCTGTTGGAGACTTAATCCAACTCGCGCTTTTCAAATCGTAAATCAAAGACTCACCCATTTAGTGGATTCCTGGCAAGATCTGGGATGTTCTTAGATAACAAAGCTGGGACTCACCCGTCTTCACAAGTGTTGTGGAACCTAAACTGCCTTCCATTAACAAACGGTTAGTGCATCGACCGCATTACCCTACACCTGAGCGAAGTTTCACGCTGAACGAAAAAAAGTCACCCTCTCCCAGCTTTCCCCCAATTCAAGGCTTCTGTTCTTCAACATTTCGTCGCAGAGAGAAAGCGCTAAATCGGAGGATTGAAGGAACCTTGTATTGACTACCACGTCGCCCCCTCCGCCGTCATCAACTTCGATATCATCGCCCGTCGAGCATCCATCTGAAAAACCCCACAAATCTTCCTCTCCTCCGTAGAAACAAGCAACTTTCCTAGAACTGCTAATCCAGAAGAAAAGCTTTCGGTGGATCCGCACGTCGGGGTAGCTCACCTCAAAGTAGGTGAGCGCGACATCTGCCAAAGACCCGTCGAAGAATTCCTCATTTCGCAAAGCCGCTTCAATTTGGCAAAGCTCTGGGCTATGAATGCTACCCGGTGCCTTTGGGATAGTCAGAAAAAAACCAGTTCTCATCAGTTTGTCACGACACGACCAGTTTCGATTTCGAAAGACATCGAGATACATTTTGCCCGTTCCCTAGCTTCGATGCATCGGGAGTAGATTTTGCTGAGGCGAAAGTAAAAAGGCGATCATCTGCCAGTTACATTACTGTTGCGCCACGGTGCCTTTTTGATGCGAGCGCCTTTCCCCGAGACGCACTGCGTGGAGTGGCGAGGCTTCTATCACAGAGGTTCGCTTTCCCCCGCCATCCAATCGCCAAAACCTGCTTGACTAATCTCTTCTGGTGTTGCCCACCGTGAGCCGTCACCAATACCAACTCCCAATTCAGGGATCTTCCAGTCCGGCGGCTCAGCACTATAGATCTTTCCATTCCCAACTTCTCTTGGAGTCCTCCAAACACTGCTGCACTCTTCGCAAATAACAACTACAGACATCTGGTCGTCACACAGTAAGAATGCTAATTGCCCACCTTTTCCACACAACGGGCAATAGATTCTTAAATAGACAAGTTCCCTCATATAAACTCTGGATAAGTCGTCAGCATTGCACCTAATTTAGTCTCATAAAGGTTCTCCCTCATTCGCGATAAGGTCGCCCCAACCAGCTTGTTGAACTAAGCCGCTGCGCGGCGAGTTGGTTCGTGGACTGATTCAGAAGCGGC
>JAHDFZ010000220.1 GCA_020627905.1 Verrucomicrobiota bacterium | reverse complement strand
TCTGGAGGACGTCGTCATTAAGGCACAAGTCATGAGCATCGCCGTCTCCGCCCAGTCAGACGAGCGGACGCTCCGCGAGCTGGCGGAGAAGGCCCGCCTGGAGTTGCTCAACTACCAGAAAGGCCCCGTGCCAGTCACCCAGGCCTTCGTGGCGGCCGTGCGCGACTACGAAATCTCCATCGAGGTCTCAGAGCAGACCTTGCGCGCCTATGGGCTGACCTTCGATCAGGTAGCAGCCGCCGTGCGCCGCTCATCGCTCGATCTGCCAGGTGGATCCGTGCGGACTTCTGCCGGTGAGGTGCTGGTGCGCACAGAGGCACGACGGTATTCCGCAGAGGAGTTCGCCTCCATCCCCGTCGTGACAAATCCCGATGGCTCGACATTGCAACTCTCCGACGTCGCCCTCATTCGCGATGCCTTCGAGGAGGATGACCTGATCACCCGATTCGACGGCAAGCCGGCCACACTGATCAATGTCTTCCGAGTGGGTAATGAAGACACCCTCAAGATCGCTGAAACCGTGAAACAGTTTGTCTACGAGGAGGCCCCTTCCATCATGCCCGAGGGAGCCACCTTGGAGATTTGGAAAGATGACTCTCTCTACCTGGATGGTCGCCTCAAGTTGCTGGCGAAAAACGGCATTGTCGGGTTGCTCCTTGTAGCTGGTGTTCTGGCCCTGTTTCTCAGGCCCAGCTTGGCCATTCTGGTCACCATCGGGATTCCGATGTCCTTTGCCGGGGCGATTGCTTTGATGCCATACACGGAGATCTCAGTAAACATGATCTCGCTTTTCGCCTTCATCCTAGTCCTCGGGATCGTTGTGGATGATGCCATCGTCGTCGGGGAAAATGTTTACTCCCGTATCAGGGCTGGCGAGCCGCCGAAACTCGCCGCTCCACGCGGCACGCATGAAGTGGGGATCATCGTTACCTTTGGTGTGCTGACGACGGCTATGGCCTTCACCCCCATGCTCGGCCTGAGCGGGGTCAGTGGGAAAATCTGGCCGAACATTCCCCTCATCGTCATTCCCACCCTGCTGTTTTCTCTCATTCAGTCGAAGCTGGTTCTCCCCGCTCACCTATCCCTGCTCAGTCCGAATGACGACACCAAAAAGGTCGGTCCCATCCTCCGCGTGCAGCAGTTTTTCTCCCGTGGACTGGAGAAAGTGGTCGAGCGCTACTACACCCCGCTGATCGCCAGGAGTGTTCGCGCCCGCTACATCGTGGTGTCCATCTTCGTCACCCTGCTTATCATTACCATTGGAGTGATTGGTAGTGGATGGATCAAGTTCCGCTTCTTCCCGGATGTAGAGACCGATATCATCACCGCCAAGGTAAAAATGCCGCAGGGCATCTCTTTTGAGCGCACTCAGGAAGTCGTCAACCGGATCGAGGCAGGTGCCTGGAAACTGGACGAGCACTTCGATCCTCCTGGAGACGGCAGCGTCATTCGACATATGCTAGCCTCGACCGGTATGCAGCCCCTCATTCAGGGAATGGAAGGTGCCAATGGGGTGCCCAGAGGCTCGCACGTAGGCGAAGTGACGATCGAGCTGACACCCGGATCTGATCGCGGGTTCACCGGGCTGGAGGCCGCCTCCAAGTGGCGCGAAATCGTCGGCCCCGTGCCTGGCGTGGTAGAGCTCACTTTTAACGTCGAAGCCGCTGCCGGAGGCAATGCCATCGACATCGAGATGGTCGGCACCGATCAGGAGATCCTCCGCTCCGCCGTCGACGAGGTGAAAACAGCCCTCGGTGAGTTCGAGGGTGTCATCGACATCGCCGACAGCGATATCGAGGGCAAGCGTCAGCTGGAGCTGGAGCTGCTGCCGAGCGGCGAGGCGCTGGGGCTGCGGCTGGCAGATGTCGCAAATCAAGTGCGTCAGGGTTTTTACGGTGATGAAATCCAGCGCCTACAGCGCGGTCGCGATGAAGTGCGCGTGTTTGTCCGCTACCCGCGGGACGAACGGCGATCGATCACCGACCTGGAGTCGATGAAAATCCGCACCGCCTCCGGGGCGGAAGTCCCCTTTCAGGAAGTAGCGACGGCTAATTTTGGCCGAGCCAACGCGACGCTAACACGGACAGACCGTCAGCGATCCATCCGAGTCACGGCCGATGTGGACAAGGCACGCGGGGTGAATGCAAACGAAGTGGTGAAAGCTCTGACGGCTGGCGCAACTCCCGAATCAGCACGTGACACCCAACGCAGGCAGGCTCTGAACAAAGTTAGGACAATGGTCGGCGTTGAACCGAAAGACGCTCCCACAGGGCCGCTTCGCGAGATTCTCGATGCGCACCCAGGAGTGAACTATGGCTTTCAGGGCGAGCAGAAAGATCAGGCGCAGTCGATCAGTGAAATGTCGCAGAAGTCCGTGCTCGCGCTGCTTGGCATGTATGTGCTGATGGCGATCCCCTTGCGCTCTTACATCCAGCCACTCATTGTCATGAGCGTCATCCCATTCGGTCTTATTGGTGCGGTCGCTGGACACATCTTGATGGGCTTCAACTTCTCCATCATGAGTATGTGCGGCATCATCGCTCTCGCTGGCGTGGTAGTAAATGACAGCCTCGTGCTTGTCGACTTTGTGAATCGGAAAGTCAAAGAAGGTCTCTCGATTGCTGAAGCAGCGCAAGTGGCCGGAGCTGCTCGCTTTCGCCCGATCCTGCTCACGTCGATGACCACCTTCGCCGGTTTGACCCCGATGCTGCTGGAGACCGATGTCCAAGCTCGCTTCCTGATCCCTATGGCCGTTTCACTGAGCTTCGGGATTCTCTTCGCCACGGCGATCTGCCTGCTCCTCGTTCCCTGCGTGTATGTGATTCTTGAGGACGTGAAGGGACTATTCGGGAAGACCAAGGTATCCACCGAAACAGTAGCCGAAACGGTCGAGGAGCTGAAAACCGCCTAGCGAGAGTGATTCGGCTCCGTAGGGTTCAGCATTTTTTCACTGCTGTTTCAGAGGTCTTGCCACTCCCTGCCAACCACTGACGGTGCCCCGCCGGGATGCAAATTCTCTTTCAACCCGAAATCAAACTTTGAACGAATGATGACCATCCAAGGTGAACACTTGCTTAGCTACGAATCCAAGGCTTCCATCCGCTTCTGATCTCTCAGTTCTACGTGCAGAAGGACGGGATACATCAGACAGGCGGCTACAAGACACGCAATCACACCGGTGATGAGACCCTGGGCAAACAGAGACAGCGATGCTCGATTCCTCGCCAGCGACTCCCGGAACGGCTCGAGCATGACCCGCCCGGAGATCAGTGCTTCACTATTGATGCCCAGAAGTTTGAAATCGAAGCTCTCAATTGCGCTTGCCTGGCTTTGATTCAGTTTATTCAGCTTTACCTGAACAAGAAAGCGCTCGCCTTTGAGAGAATCTGGGAATGATAGCGAAAATATCTGCTGCGAAAAGTTCTCTGGAATGAACAGATAGGTTTCAAGCAGCTTATCCGCACCCCGATCTCGTTTCCGCTCCATCAGAGTCACCTCATACTCCAGCTGATCGACAGGGATCTCTGTTTGCTGCGAAACCACAGGCTCTACCAGAAGCTCTTCAAACCGGTTGAGATCATCGGTCTCGACATTCAGCACGGTGGCTGACGCGAGGGCTGAGGGATCCGGCCGTCCCTCAAGCAAGTGCATTATGCTCAGACTCAGACCACTTCCTGCCCCCACACAAATTCCGAAGACGATGCTCGCTCTTAGACGTTGGCTTACTGTTCTCATTTGCTACTTTTCATTTTAATTTCTTCTTCATGAAGGGAGAGCAACGCTTTCATCTCGTCACCCGAGAGCTTCCCGCCAGCAGTCAAAGCCCTGAGTTTTTTCTCAAATTCAGAGCTTTCTGCGTATTGCTGAGCGATCTCGATCTTCAAAATCAGCTTATCCAGCCGCAATCGGACAGTCGGGTAGGAGATTCCATACTCGGCTGCCACCTTCTTGATCGAACCCGAAGCGAGAACAAAACGCTTAATAAAAGCGAGATCTTCTGTATCCAGGGTTTCTGTCCAGTTTTGCTTTCCCATGAATCAATACATAAACTTTGTTTTTATTTTTATCAATACAAACTTTCACTTTATTTATTTTTTGACCAGATAATTGAATAATTACCCACTACCTATCAAGATCATGAAAAATTTTCTGACGTCCCAACAGACGGAAACATTCACCTAGATCGGTCCCTGTGTGACCTAAGAAAGAACGGTGCAAGAGTAAGGGACACTTATCGGCAAAAACAGAGGGTGATGCGGTATGATGCCGGAATTACCAGGAACCCACTTTTTGATCAGCTTTTACGCCCAAATCGGGCGCACCGAGCTTGCGGCTCGCTACTGGAGCCGCGATTCCACAGATCGCGTCTGCGCTGCCCGGGACCTCTGGGCATTAGCTGGGCGAGCTTAAGCACCCGGGATCAGAGATCGATCAACCGGCTTATCACTGTGCGATTCGACGTAGATGACTTCGCTGAAAACCTAAGGTCGAACCCGCATTGTTGAACCCTACTTGGTCAGATTCCAGAGTTTCTTGCGCCTACGACTGTCGAAAGGCGGGACCCTGTGACGGGTCACTCCTTCTACCTGGACAAGGCCCTCGGGCACTTTTTTGGCATCAGCGATCCGGCTTTCGAGCATCTGATAAAGCCGCTCTTCCTCTTCCCGGTAAGCCTCGTCACCAGCTAAATTTTTCATCTCCTCTGGATCGGTCTTATGATCGTAAAGCTCAACACCAGTCTCCCCCTTGTCCCACTGGCTGTTTCGGTATCCCCAGCGAGTATAGCGGAATCTCTCCGTCTTGATCGAATACCCTTCCGGGCCACGAGAATTCATATGCGAAAAAGCTGACTCCCGAGGCTTGGCATCCGCCTTCGCCAGGCATGGAGCTAGACTCACCCCTGAGCAATGCGACGGGATTTCCATTCCGGCTAGGTCCGAAAGTGTCGGGTAAAGATCCACCAGCTCCACCGGTGCCTTCGTCCGATGTCCTGACAGCCCGCTACCGGGAGCCTTGATGATCAGAGGCACCCGAGTCGAGTCTTCGAAGAGCGTCAGCTTCTGGAAGTGATCATGATCACCCATGTGATACCCGTGGTCAGAAGTGAAAACGACAATGGTGTTTTCACCGAAGCCCTCTGCCTCCAGTGCTTCGAGCAACCGTCCCACCTGAGCATCGAGAAAACTGATCGAGGCATAGTAGGACTGCAGCACTTCCCGCTCGGTTTGCTCGCTCATTTCCTGCTCCTCCGGCCGATAGGCTACGTAGCGCTGCGTGGCGGCCGGGAGCCCTTCGACGTAGCCATCCGGGATATCGACCAGCTCAATATCCTCCAGCGGATAATTGTGGAAATACTTCTTAGGTGCGACATACGGGGTATGCGGCCGGAACAGACCGACTGCGAGAAAGAAGTTATCGCCACGCTTCTTATGCCACTGCAATCGTTCAATCGCCTCAGTGACAGCTATGCCATCGGTCTGCTCCTCATCCTCACCGGGAGCTGCCCAATAGCTCAGGGTCGCGCCGAACGCCCCTGGCTTCAGCGTCGTGATCTGCTTCTCCTCCAGCTTATCCATCCCGATCGGGTTGATTGTGTGGTCCCAGGAGTAAGGGTCATCATGACTACCGGTGCCGATGAATCCCGGCACGCCATAGTGGTAGAGCTTACCGATACGGGTAGCAAAGTAGCCCTCGTCGCGGAAATGCATCGGCAGAGAGATGACATTGGGGATGGTTTGGCGGATGTAGACGGAGTTCGTGTAGATGAGGGTCTGATCCGAATAAAGCCCAGTCAAAAATGAGGCGCGACTCGGTCCGCAGAGCGCATACTGACAGTGGGCATTGTCGAACTGCACTCCCTGCGCCGCCAAACGGTCGAGATTCGGCGTCTTCACCAAGGGATGATCGTAGCTGCTGAGGTCACAGTTCAAGTCATCGCAAACGATGAAGAGAACATTCGGCTTTTCCGCGGCTGCTGCTGATAGCGTGATAGAAGTCGCGGCAATGAGTAGCGAAAGTCGTAAAATGAGTTTTTTCATGTGACGAGCATTCAAGAATGTGAACGCCGAGGCAATGCA
>JAHDFZ010000219.1:3955-6110 GCA_020627905.1 Verrucomicrobiota bacterium | reverse complement strand
ATCCGTCCGGCGGTGCTCATTGCTGCCTATCGTGCGGGAATGTTTCCCATGGCTATGGACGATAGCGATGAGCTCGGGTGGTTTTCTCCCGACCCACGCGGAATCATCCCCCTCGACGGCTTTCACGTTCCCAAGAGCCTGCAGAGAGTCATTCGAAGCAGCCGATTCAGCGTCACCTTCGATGAGGACTTCTCCCATGTGCTGAAAGCCTGCGCGAATCGAGAATCCACGTGGATTGATGACACGATTCATGACAGTTACATAGCGTTGTTCGAGCGCGGCTATGCTCATTCAGTCGAGGCAAGGCTCGAAGGGGAGATTGTCGGTGGGCTTTACGGGGTGTCGATAGGAGGCGCTTTTTTCGGCGAATCCATGTTCCACACCGCTAGGGACGCGTCGAAAGTGGCCCTAGCAGCCCTCGTCGACCGGTTGAAGGAACGTGGATACGGCCTGCTCGATACGCAGTGGCTCACCCCACATCTGGCAACCTTCGGGGGTGTCGAAATTTCCCGTCGTCAATACATGACCTTGCTGGACCACGCATGCGATCTCGAGGTGACTTTTGATGATGTTGCGTGAGTGGAAGAGCTATCCAATATGTTTCGAATGCTGCTCGGAAAGGACGGAAACTTGTTTGGGGCAGAACTAAAGTTCTCTGGGGACAGGCAAAGTGTGGCCAGCTATGAACGCCCGCTGTTTAAATACACTTAGGTGTCTGGGTAATTCTGTGGGGACAGGCAAAATGGAGTTACGAAAAGGTAAATTGTGGCTAGCTGATAAACGCGCGCTGTGATTCGATTTTTCAGGAACAGCTAGATTGCCAGTTCTAGGGACAGGCAAAAAGGTTTGGAACTGATGAATGAACTCCGTGATTCAGTGTTTCAGGAACAGTTACATTGCGATTCCGCTCGCTAACTCCTGAGTTTTTAGGACTCGACGCTAGTTGGTCCGCAATGACTGCCGAGATCGACCCCTGAATGAGCGAGCTTCCTGCCTATCAGGTGATGGGTTGACACACTTCGGGGGCAAATGCCCTTCGATTCGTGCTGTAGAGATTGACTGTGGACTTTCTGTGCCTAGCTCTGGGTAAGCTTCTGAACCGGATCCTTCCGTAGGTCGCGTAGTGTTCGCAGGTTACCCCATTGTGCCCCTCTCATCCTGCGCGAGCCAGTTTTCCTTTTCGCGCTGAAGAGAGAAGGGTTAAGAGAGAAAGCCTCCTCGATGAAGGCAGAATTTCCGAATGCACCTCCATCGGTGAGATAGCGGACACGGCAGCGGAGAACCTCCTGAATGGTCATGAGACCATCCCGCTCGAGTTCCTGCATTACGTCGTCGGCTGCGATTCCTTTTCGATGATGTTTCGGTGCGACTGAGTCCTGTAGGTTTGGATCAATTGTCTCTTCCTTCCCCTCGGAAAACAGCCAAAGCCGATATCTCTGGCACGTTCTTTCCCAGGTGTGGGGCTCGCAATCCCCCTGGAACCGTGATCCACAATCGAGTAGGCGGCCTAGCCCCTGCTGAGCAGTTGTATCACCTGCGACAGCTGCTCCATAGCCGGACCAGCTGTAGTCTTCTGGCTTTGAAACCATACCCGCCCGAACGGGGTTGAGATCGATGTAGGCGGCCATAGTAGCGAGTGCGGTTTCATCTCCCTGAGTGAGGACCGACTTGAATCGCTCTCCCCAGAGAGTGCCATGACGGTCCATGCGTTTATTATAATTGCGGGAAAAGCGCTGTTTGAGCTCTTTCATGAACTCCGAGACGTTCCCCATGCGGCGCTCGAATCGATGAAGGATGGCGGCTACGCGCTTTTCGTCTTCTGCTTCTCTCGCTCTGCGAAATTCCTGACGCAAACTCAAGATGTCCTGATTGCTATAAAGACCCTTCATGCGCTCGATGAGTGTTTCCTCCGTCAGCTTGGGACGGTTCTGAGGATCCGGCTCCTCAAGCAGGATGTGGAAGTGGTTGGACATGACGCAGTGAGTAATGACTCGCACACCGAGAAAGGTCTCCAACTGCCTCATGAGAGAGAGGAAAATGACGATATTGTCGTTTTTGTTTTTGTGGAAAATGCGTTCACCACTGACGAGAAATGATAGAATACCTTGCCCTTTGATTAGTGTCCCTCTCATAGGGCCAATTAATAAAGTAATAA
>JAHDFZ010000219.1:0-3945 GCA_020627905.1 Verrucomicrobiota bacterium | reverse complement strand
AAATGACGATATTGTCGTTTTTGTTTTTGTGGAAAATGCGTTCACCACTGACGACTCTGGAAATGCAGTGATAGAAGCTCCTACCTTGCCCTTTGATTCGTGTCCCTCTCATAGGGCCAATTAATACAGTAATAAAGAGCAGTGTTCAAGTGGAATACTTCATCCGATCGCATTTTGCCTGTCCCTTGCTGTGAGATCGCATTTTGGCTGTTCGTTGCCCAAGAACCAAAATGAACCAGAGAACACTGCCGCCTTCGGCAGTGTTCTCTGGTTTGAATTTATGCTTGGGCGAATACTCATCGGGCGTGCCCCCAAACTGCGTGTTCCCAGAGCGCGCTATTAAATATATTGTGCCTGTCCCCAAATTGCCCGTGTTTGGGTGCGCTACGTGGATACCAACGAGCATTCGGCACCTTGTCGAGGGCTCCGAAAGTGTTTCAATGCTCAACCGGCGCTCAGGAACAGGGGTTTCATGCCGTTGTGAAAAACGTTTTGGAGAGCTTTTCTCTATGCGGCCAGATCAGGGCCAGGTTCATGAGTAAAAAGCCCGTGTCCATTGCTAGGTAGATGAGATCGCCCGATAAAAAGACATGAGTCATGATGATCGAAACCATCAGTGGCAGGAGCATGATTGCACCCAGAAGATAGGTGCGTGAGAAGACCAGTAGAACAGCGATGATGAGCTGAATGATTCCCACATAATTTAAGTAGCCGGTGGTCATAAGAAGGTCGTAATAGTCGACAAAGATGGGATCTGAGTTGGTCTTGGAGGCGGCAAATATTTCCTTGTCGTAGGGAAGGAAAAGTTTTTCAATGCCAGCAAAGGTGAAGAGGACAATAAGCAGGGCCCGAATGATCCAGTTGGTGAAGCGCATCATCGACTCGACCACATGTTCCTCTTGATGACAAAGGAAACGATCGGCCTCGCGGAGCGTCTGAGATTCACCTATGAGAGGACAGCTCTTGGCAACTCGCCTTTTCGCTGCTAGGATTCCCCTCACAATGAGTCTATTTAGCAAAGCTGTTGGGAATGCGACGGAGATCAATGCCGTGGAGGCTCAGGCAGAAATCGGCCACATTCTGCTCGACGGAGAGCAGGTAATATGGGCTGCAAAGCTGATCCGAGATCTGTTCGTGATGACCAATATGCGGATTATCAATGTCGATATCCAGGGAGTCACGGGAAAGAAGAGCGAGACGATATCCATACCATATCGGTCGGTCCTTACCTTTGCCAAAGAGACGGCGGGCACGATCGATATCGACGGGACACTGCGAGTGTGGACGGCCTGCCATCCGGCTGGAGTGAGTTGGGATTTTTCTCGATCGGTCAATATCGAGGCAGCCTACCGAACCTTGGCGCACTACGTTCTTCTCACGCGCTAGCTGGTTTTTTCTGCACAGCGATCAGGTGCGGAGGAGAGTTGCGCTGATTCTCGAAGCAGTATGAAATCACAGAGAAATGGTCCTGTGGGAGGCCGCGGCTCCACAAGTCGACTGCTTCTCCTTCCGCAACTCCACCATCGTGTCCGGTGTAAACGGCGATGGTCAGTAGGCCAAAATCTGCGAGGAGAGAGCAAGCCTGATCGAGCGCCCGGATGGTCGTTCCGGCCTCTGTGATGACGGACTTATCGCCTTTCGGGAGATAGCCGAGGTTGAACATGATCGCTTCCACCTTTCCATTGTCGGGCAAGTATGGGCTAATGAGTGAGGGCAGCTCGCTATGGCAGCCCTGAAGAAGGCAGGCCTCAAGCCCCTCGCTGGCGAGCTTCGCGCGAGTGGCTGCGATGGCTGCATCCTGCAAATCTAAAGCAATGACCGCTCCTCTCTCTCCGACTAAGCGGCAGAGAAATGCCGTGTCGTGACCATTGCCGCAGGTAGCATCTATCGCATGATCTCCCGGGCGCAGGTTCTGCTCAAGAAGCTGATGAGCAAAGCCCGTCGCGCGCGGGAGGAGGCTGCGCTTTGCGGAGGACATCAGTCTCCTACGCGTCGGTGATCTCGATAATGAGCTCGATCTCAACAGGGATATTGGCAGGAAGCCCATTCACCCCGACGGCACTGCGAGCACCGACGCCGCGCTCTTCGCCGAACACCTCTGCCAGCAGATCAGAGCATCCGTTAATCACCTGCGGTTGCTGTGAGAACCCATCGACTCCGTGGACGAAGCCTACGGTTTTGATGACCTGCTTCACGCGATCCAGCGAGCCGAGCTTCGCCTGGATGGTGGCGAGGAGATTCAGGCCGACCTGTCGAGCGGCGATAGCCGCATCCTCGACAGAGACATCGTCGCCAACTTTTCCAGTGATGAGGGTGCCATCATTCTGAAAAGGGAGATGGCCTGAAAGGTAAGCGGTGTTTCCAGTGATGAGGATGGGTTCGTAATTTCCCAGCTTTTTAGGAGCGGGTGGGAGAGTGATGCCGAGTTCGGTCAGTTTGTCAGCGACTGTTGCCATGATCTTGAGGTCGAGTGGTTAAATGTTAGATAGAATGGTGCCTTCGGCGATGGGAGGCTTGGTTTCCAGTGCCTGCCATTTACGCATAAAGCGTGTTTCAGTGTCAGCAAAGAGAGGAGTGATCTCGAAGGCAAAGTCAGGTAGTCCGGTCTCATCAACGGTGATATCTTCTCCCGCTGCTGCCACCCATCTGGCAAATTGCCTGAGCTGATCGTCTCGGCACGAATCGGCTGAGTCGACACCAGTAGCGTTTTTGACCGGAGAAAAGTCATCCTGTCGTGCTGTTTCGATCGTTACGGAACGTTCAGCAAAGGGCAGGGCATCGAAAACGAACATTTCGAACTTATATCCGTTGGGAGAGTCCGGCTCCATAGGTTCTCCTGCTTCATTGATGTGCGGGATCTTTTTGTGGGCCAGATGAAAGGGAAGCTGAAGGCTGTCATCCTTACCCCGGCCGATGATGCGGACGAAATCACGATCAAACAGATGAATCGCAATGCTGCCTGCCGCGAAGGACAGATCGCCATCATCATCCACCTCGGCAGCGAGACGCTCTGGGAGGTCGCTGTATTCGATAACGACGGGTGCTCCCTTAGCTTCGCAGAAAACGCCCACTTTTTCCTCAGGATAAGCTTTCAACACCGTTTTGCTGGAGACCTGACTTTTCTCCAGGATGTGGAAGCCGATAAAGGCCGGGTCGATGCAGCGCACGAGAGGGTTGTCTACCTGAAAGTAGCTGATGATGTCAATACCATCGGCCTCCATCTCGCGCGTGGCTCCCGAGCGGTAGAGGCCGCGTAGAGCGCCACCATGACCATCAGGAGATACAGCGATTGTGCCTTTGTCAGCAAGGAGGATTTTCCCTTCTCCATCGACTGCCGGCATGGTGCCCTGTGAGAAAAAGCGAACGCGGTCTTTCTCCAGGCCGAAATAATCATTCTCCTCAAAGAAGCTGACCGTCGCCTCATGGTTTATGACAGAGGTCATGATATACCAGGGGATGCTCTTCCCAAAGAGGCGGGTAGAGGCGAGGATCTTCTCGGCAAAGACTTGAAAGAGGCTCGCTTCCCGGACCGGGGTCACGGGAAAGGTGCCTATCCCAGGCGTGTGCCCTGCCCGCCAGCGACGGTGAAAGCTGCTACACGGCCAGCGCGGAGTGCTGACTCGCCCTTTGCTTTCGCCTCTTTCCAGAGGGATGGATTCCCATTCTTCTTCTCCGGAAGAGGATGGTAGGAGCCGGGCGTGAGATCGTCGACTGAATATGAGGTCTCGTATCCAGAGCCCTTGATGAGTGTCTTTGTGAGGGCCGCGATTTCGTCCAGATCGATCTGTTCGGCCTGTTTGATAAGGGCGGCCTGCGCTTCCTCATCGAGGGATGAGAAATGGGCAAACACGTGGCCCTGGCCTTTATCTTGGTAGTGTTGAATCAGGTCTTGCATACAATGATGGTCGTTGTGAGTCGGTTATGCCTTACCCAGCTCACGAGAGC
>JAHDFZ010000218.1 GCA_020627905.1 Verrucomicrobiota bacterium | reverse complement strand
CTCGTCGAAAGGATCCTCACGACCCGCAGGGGCACTGCCGCAAGAAACCAGATCAGGTAGACCCGCCGCCACGGTTCCTGCTTCAGCACATAATTGCAGAAAAGGGCCTGCGTGTCGTATGGCAGCAGGGTATGATCGAGATCGAAGAAAGCAAAGCGCTGGGACATTTGGGAGCGGGAGATCGACAGAAAAGGAAGCTGCCTACTTCGTAATCCTGAATACCTTCCCTTTCCAGTCAAGAACGATCGGCTCGCCCTGCTCGTCTGGATAAATCCCGGTAGGCTGAACGCGGGGCTCTGCTACATTCGTCGGTTGCTCAACAGGCACGACTGATGTCACTTTCCCCTCGGCAGGTGAATAGGCCAGCGCCCAGAGGTTGCCGAAGCGCCAGTCACCGAAAAGGAATTTCCCCTGCAGGTGGGGGATTGCGGTCCCGCGATAAACGTAGCCACCAGTTATGCTCATGCCGTCTGTGCGGGTATACTGATGGATGGGGTCAATAAACTGCGCTCCTCTCGGCACCTTGTTTTTCCTACCCAGTGCATCCATGAGGGCCGTGCGAGCCGCGAACTCCTGACTTCCCTCAAGATGCTCCCATCCGTAATTGCCACCTTTTTCCACGATGTTGATCTCCTCCCATAAATCCTGCCCAACATCGGCCAGGTAGAAAAGATCTGTCTCAGGATCCCAGTGCACGCCCCAGGGATTGCGAAAGCCGTAGGCATAGATTTCAGGGCTAGCGTTCGGCGTGTCGAGAAACGGGTTATCGTCAGGGATGCCATATGGTAGATCGCCGCTGCGCTGATCTACATCTATGCGGAGGACCTTTCCATTCCAGGCATAAAGCTTCTGCGAGAGCTGGAACACGCCGTTACGCATGCCACCGTCGCCTACGCAGAGATAAAGCAGCCCGTCCTTAGGGCCGAAGAAAAGATTGCCTGAGTTGTGATTCCACGCGGGCTGCTGCACCTCCATAAGGACACGCTCTGACTCCGGGTCTGCGGCATTCGGATTGCGCGCATTCACCTGATATTCGGCGAGCACGAGGCGCTTGGGTCCCTGGCGGCTGAAAGTGAGGTAGAATTTTCCATTTTCCCGATATTGCGGATGAAAGGCCAAGCCGAGCAATCCCTCCTCAAAATCTTTTTCAACAGCAATCTTGTCCGAGAGATCGAGAAAGACCGCTGGCTCCTCAGCAGAGGTTTCATCTCCGAGCAAGAGGATCCGGCCAGTCTGCTCGACTAGAAAACGACGATCTGTCCCATCCGGGGCGATCTGCAGAGAGAGTGGCTTATCAAAGCTGTGATCTGCATAGATCTGCTGCAGATCAAAGCTGCCACTCTCCTGTGCTGACACCACAGAGAACAGACTGATGAAGGCAACGAGGAGAGCGGAAATTCTATGAAATGACATCTAGAATAATCGTTCGTAAATGCATGTCCTACAAGGGGCACCTGACGCGCAAGTGCGCGATCAAAGGATAGGGCTGAAGAGCCTTGCTAGCCGCACGCCGATGCGAAAAAAGAGCTTCCGCTCATACGGCTCATGCTCGACCACTTCGCGACTCCGCGCGAAGTCACGCTCGAACATAGCCGAAAGCTGCTCGGTAAATCGGGGGCAGAAAACAATCCCCGTAACCTCGAAATTCAAACGCATAGAGCGGTTGTCGAGGTTCGCCGTGCCGACTGCTCCATATACATCATCGACGACGAAAGTCTTCTGGTGCAGAAAGCCCTCCTGATAGCGATAAACACGTATCCCGGCCGCTAGCAAGTCAGGCAGAAACGAAAAGGTGGCGAGCCATGGCACCCATTTATCAGGCTTCTGCGGGAGGAGAATGCGCACATCGACGCCTCTCAGTGCCGCCAGGAGGAGGGCTGAGCGGACAGACTCGTCAGTCACAAAATAAGGACTGGCGATCCAGAAACGGTCGTTGGCCTCCGTTATGGCGTTGAGGAACATCATCGTCCCGCCCTCGATGTCACCCACAGGGCCGTTGGGCAATGTCATGACGGTGGCATTCTGCTCGCCACATGGCGAGTTTTCCTCTCCGGCGACGTGAGTCCAGTCCAGCTCAGGGATAACCTTGGAAGCCCAGACATAATCAGACAGAAAGACCATCTGAAGACTCAGGACGCTCGGACCAACCAGACGAATGTGGGTGTCACGCCAGGGGCCAAAACGAGGAGAAAGCCCTAGGTATTCATCCCCCACATTATGCCCACCAAGAAAACCCACCTCTCCATCAACAACGACAATCTTGCGATGATTGCGAAAATTAATCTGAAAGCGGTTGCTGGGCCCCTGAGTGGAGTGAAAGGGAAAGGCTTTTACTCCCCGTTCGCGAAGATCGCTAATAAATTTCCTGGGCAGCTTATGCGATCCGATTTCATCATAGATGAAGTAAACGCTGACTCCCTCGTCAGCTTTCTGCTTCATGAGATCCGCGATCCGATTCCCGATCCCGTCATCATGATAGATGAAAAACTGGATGAGGATATACTGCCGCGCACCAGCCATCGCCTCGAGGATGCTATCGAAGGTATCCTGCCCATCCTCCAGCAGGCAGACGCTGTTCCGCCGCGTGAAGGAGCGTTCACTGAGAGAAGTCAGAATGCGCCCATAGCGATGAAGCTCGGTATCCTTTTCGGGCATGACGAAAAATGGCGAAATCGTCTTTTCAAAATCATCAAATACCTCGGCATGCCGCTCTCTGACTGCCGCGAACTCCTCCATGTAGCCGCGGAACTGACGCCTCCCGAAGATCCAGTATAGCGGCACCGCCACAAATGGGAACGCTACCACCGCCATTCCCCATCCCCAGGCACCAGCCGCGCTACGGACCTTGAGAATGATGTTGAAAATGGTGAAGACAGCAAACAGCTCACCGACGAAAACGACTAGTGCCCAAACCCATCCGATACTACCGAAAAATTCAACCATTCAAGAAACAGCGGTCGATCCGCCAGCTGCTCAGATAATAAAGCGGTTCCCCACAAGCTAGGGAAGCGCTCATTTCAGGTTTTTCCCGAAAAGGCAGAGCCTCATCAAGAGTCTGGGCACCACTTATCAATTTTCTGGAGCAATGACTCGAAAGGGAAAATCGGCTTCTCCTGAAAGTCATTGCAACCAGCCTGCTCGAAAGTTGATTTCTGTTTGGCCATGGAGTGGGCAGAAAGGGCAATGATCGGCACGCTAGCCATCCGCTCGGTGGCCCTCAGCCTGGAGACGGCTGTCAAACCTGCAGTCGACTGCGGGGCACTATCACGATTAAGCGGCATCTCCATGTCCATGAGGATGACATCGGGATCCAGCGACTCGAGCGATGCCAAGCCATCCTCGACATTTTGAGCGGCCGAAATCTCATGGCCGTGATGTTCGAGGAGACGTTTCAGGAGGCGTAGATTCTCGACATCGTCCTCAAAGAGAAATACAGAGGCCATCCTATCTAGCGAATCCAGTAACAACGCACTCAAGCATTAAGGAATCTCCCGCAGCTGCATGGAGTCAATAATCTTACTGCCGGCGATGACATTCGTGATGACAATCACCGTTGAGCCACTCTTGCGATAGTTTTTATCACGGAGCGTTGCCAGCGCCTGCTGGATCGTCCACTCAGGATCGACATCGGAGAATTCCTGGTAAAACGGATCAATGCCCCATGGTAGGGTCAGCTGATGATAGATCGACTTTTTGTCAGTAAAAGCGAAAATCGGAACCCCTTTCGCACGCATGGCACCTAACACATATCCAAGGAAACCGGAACGGGTGAAAACGACGATTCCACTATCATCGCCTAATTCCTGAGCAAGAACCGCAGCAGAGCGCAGCATCTTCGACTTCGGCTCGTGTAGACGAATCTCATCGTTCAGATCGTATGGCACCACTGGCTCGATCGACTCAATGATGGTGCGCATGACTTTGACGGCCTCAAGCGGAAACTCTCCCGTTGTCGTCTCACCTGACAACATCACGGCATCCGCCTGCTCGCGCACCGCATTTGAAACATCGGAAATCTCAGCACGAGTAGGAACCGGCGAATCAATCATGCTCTCGAGCAGATGGGTCGCAATGATCACTGGCTTCCCGTGCAGACGACAAGCCTCGACCAACTGGCGCTGGACGATCGGAAGCTGGTGGTAGTCGATCTCGATCCCGAGATCTCCGCGCGCGACCATAATCGCATCGGTCGCGCGGACGATGTCCATCATATTGTTCACGCCATTGTGATCTTCGATCTTGGCAATGATCCGGGCATTGGAGCCGTGGTCGCTGAGAAAGTCGCGAAGCTCGCGAATGTCCTTCGCCTCGCGCACGAAGGACAAGGCCACAAAATCAATCCCACTTTCGATTCCGGCCTTG
Organism: Verrucomicrobiota bacterium; assembly: GCA_020627905.1. Lineage (GTDB taxonomy): Bacteria > Verrucomicrobiota > Verrucomicrobiia > Verrucomicrobiales > DEV007 > Arctic95D-9. The sequence goes on along the minus strand of JAHDFZ010000218.1, from coordinate 1,759 downwards.
AGATCGGTCTTATCTTTCTTCGTTAGAGCAGGAAGGTTTACTTTTGCGCCAGGCAGATTGATGTGACGCTTGGAGCCGATCTCACCACCGACGAGCACTTTACAGATGACTCTTTCCTCATCCTTTTCGACTACCTCCATACGGATGAGGCCACTGTCCACCAGCACGGTGTAGCCTATGACGACGTCTTTAGGGAGATCGGGATAATTCACCGTCACAGCCTTCATCCCGTCAGAGGGCGGTTCGGCAGTTTTGATGTAAAATTGAAACATTTCCCCCGGCTCGACGTGAATCGGCTCGTCTACCTTACCCGTGCGGATCTCCGGCCCCTTCACATCCATCATGACCGAGACGGAGCGGGAGAGTTTATCCTGGATTTTGCGAACGCGCTGAATCCGCTCATCGCACCACTCCGGCGTAGCATGAGCCATGTTTAGGCGGATGACGTTCACCCCCGCTACGATCAATTTCTCCAGGTTTTCCTCACTGTCAGTCGCAGGTCCGATAGTAGCGACGATTTTTGTCTGGCGAAATGGATGAGAATCGGAGGTGAGATACATTCAATATGAGTGGTTAGGGTGATTAGGTTATGCAATCAAGAGTTCACGGTCTCCCATGCCGAGATCCCTGAATCCGCATGACCTTTGTCGCATCTGGAAACGGAAACAAGCAGTTTTTCTGCCACATACCACATGGGCTCACCTCGGGTAATGATCCTCTTGCAGGTGTCACTCAGCAAGACCCCGACGCATGATCTCTACGTCAGCCTGAAGACCTGTCCAGAATTCAAAAGCGAGTGCGCCCTGCCAGAGCAGCATTGAGAGCCCGTTCTCGGCCCTTCCCCCCTGGTTGATCGCAGATTTCATCAGCCTCGTCGCTGGTGGCGCATACACCATGTCATAAACGAGATGATGCGGCTGCAGAAAGCGATAAGGAAAGGCCTCCGAATCGCTCGCCTTCATACCGAGAGACGTAGCATTGATGATCAAATCAACCTGATCCAACTCTGTTTCGAGCCGAGGATCTGTGGGTTTCATTGCCGTCAGGCGCGCGCCGGCCCCCTCCAGATCAGTGCGATCCATCAGAGGTTTTACTTCCTCAGCAACGGACTGTGCCTTTTCGAGCGTTCGATTTACTAAAACCAACCTCTCGCATTGTTCACTGGAACACTGTATTGCTGCCGCGCGACCCGCCCCACCACCAGCGCCTAGAATGAGGATCCGCAAGTCATGCAAATCGACAGCAAAGGTCTCCCGCAACGCCGCCTGTAGCCCCGGCGCATCGGTATTATGTCCAATCAGTCTGTCACCATCGATAAGCACCGTGTTGACGACGCCAATGCGATTGGCGATTGGCGTCCGCTCAGACATCAGGTGAAAAACATCCTCCTTGTGCGGAATCGTGACGTTTACACCTGTGAATTCCAGTGCCTGAAGAAGCTCAAAGCCCTCTTTTAGTTCCGCCCCCGTGAGATAGAGTCGAATGTAGCTGGCATCGATCCCACTTGAGTCCAGCATCGGCTGGTGCATTTCAGGCGAACGCGAATGGGCGATGGGGTCACCAATCACCGCAAATTTAGGATGCGTTCGCGGAAGCCCTGATTCCTGCCAACGTTTTAAGTCATTTAGGGTGTAAACATCTCCTGATTTACTCATATCCGAACATACGAAGCCCGCAGATAGTTAGCAACAAAAGCGAGAAATCCGGGCACAAAAAAACCGCCCTCACTTGTTACAGTGATGGGCGGTTGTTTTGATCT
>JAHDFZ010000007.1:3763-34783 GCA_020627905.1 Verrucomicrobiota bacterium | reverse complement strand
CTGTGTAGAGGACGAGGATATCGCCGGACTGCATGGAGATACGATGATCTTTGACGACCCGCTTAAAGGCATTCCCATTATCGATCCCGGCCGCCATACCGGGCGACTCGACAAGTTCAAGGTTGGACGTCGCCTTGCGGAAAAGAATGGGCGGCTCGTGCCCCGCCCGGGAGAAAGTCACCTCCTCCGAACCCCGCTCGAGGATGAGATAGAGCAGGCTGACGAACATGTCCCCTTTGATATCGGGGAAAATAGAACGATTCAGCTCGTGCAGGACAGAGGCGGGCGAGAGATTGTCCCGTGCGCGACTGCGCAGACTGCTCCGACACATCGCCATGATGAGGGACGCGGCGATCCCCTTCCCCGAGACGTCACCGATGACCACACCGAAGCGATCTGCATCGACACTGATGTAGTCGTAATAGTCACCACTGAGGATCCGAGCCGCCTGATAGTGCGCAGCCACCTCGAAATCCCGCAGATTCGGGCTGCGCTCCGGAAGCAGGAAGCGCTGAATCTCGCTCGCCTGATTGAGCTCCTGCTCCAGCCTCCGCTTCTCGTGAGCTTCTGCCTGGGTGATCGCGCTGCCCAGGGCGAAGGCGCTCTGCTCTGCCACGCTGGCGAAAACGACGGCCTCCTTCTCCGAAAAGGGGGCTTGGCCGGCATCACGCGTGAGGGCAAGAACGCCCAGCCGCTTAGGCCCATGGAGGAGGACGCTGCCGATCATCGGCACCTCGTTCTGGTAATGCCCTTTTTCCCCACCCTGGAAGCTGGGCAGAGAGGACAGGTCATCGACACGGATCGGTTGGTCGGATTCGAAAACAGAGCCGATGAGGGAGTCGTCTATCCCAAGAGTCGAGAGCCGGATAAACGAACGATAGCGAGTCTTCTGGTCTTTCTCCCCCTCGACGAGAAAGACCTCCTTCGGAACCGGGAGAATCGGCGGGATGCGCTCGGTCTGGGCAGCGGGCACCAACTGATCTGACTGCTCGTTGTAGAGGTAGAGAATCGCCTGCTCTGCGTTGAGGACCTGAGAGACACCCTCGACGATCTCTTTATGCATCCGATTCGCCGGTGAGCCGTGAGAAGTCTCTCCTAGGGCGTGGAGAAACCCGAAAACCCGGCTTTCCTCCAGATCGATCTCATCCCGCTCCTTGCGCAGTCGGGTGATATTTTTCTGATCCCGGACAAGAAACCAGGCCCCAAACCCGACCAGAGCGAGGATGATCAAAAGAAGGATCAGGGGGAAAACTTCCATTCAGCAATTGCGACCGAAAGGAAATCAAACTTCTCAGATCCGTCAAGGTGAACTAATCACAGTCTGTCAGCACCCTGATGCATAGCCATCAGGATGTTTCGAATGCCATGCCCAGGCGGATTCGACGATGGACTCGATGGTCGGATAACGTGGCTCCCAGCCGAGTTCTCGTTTAATTTTCGAACTGTCGGCGATGAGCACTGCCGGATCACCTGCCCGTCGACCAGCCATGGCTGTCGGAATGGAGTGCCCGGTGACGCGTCGCGCCGCCTCGATGACCTCGAGGACGGAGAAGCCATTGCCATTGCCCAGATTGTAGAACAGCCGTTCCTCAGTCTCGAGCTTTTCGAGAGCGAGTCTGTGGGCAGAGGCGAGGTCTTCCACATGGACATAATCTCTCACACATGATCCATCAGGGGTGTCGTAGTCATTGCCGAATACCCGGATCTCTTCGCGTTGTCCGAGAGCGACCTGCAGAATGAGCGGAATCAGATGGGTCTCCGGCGTGTGATCTTCCCCGAGCCGTTCGGTGCACCCTGCGGCGTTAAAGTAACGCAAGGCCGCAAAGCGCAGCCCCTTGGTGACGTTCGCCCAGTGGAGCAGCCTCTCGATGAAATACTTAGACTCGCCGTAGGGGCTCCCCGGAACGATGCGCTCCTCCGGACCGATCGGGATGCGTTCCGGCTCATCGAACAGATTCGCGGTCGAGGAGAGGATAAAACGTTTGGCCCCACTCTCGATCGCTCCCTCAATCAGGTTGATCGCATTCTGCGTATTTTCACCAAGATACAGAAAAGGCTTCTCCACAGACTCTCCTACCAGTGTGTGCGACGCGAAATGCATGATGCCCTCCGGCGCGAACCCCCGCATGGTGTCATGCAGGAGCCGGCGATCCGCGAGGTCTCCTTCGACGAATTCAGCCTGCGCACTCAGAGCCTCGCGATGCCCCATGTAGAGGCTGTCATAGACCATCACCTCGTAGCCAGCGGCGATCATGTGATCGACCGCTACACTACCGATGTAACCGGCTCCTCCTGAAACAAAAATCCTCATTCTATCTATGAAAGCTCAGAAACTTAGTCAACCAGCTCGGCCTCTTCCGCGATTTTCTTAAACTCTTCTGCTGTCAGTTTTGGCTTTTTCCGGTCGTAGGTGACGAGCCCGTTGATCTCCCCCTCTACATCGGTGATCTGCGTGTAAATACCACCTGCAATACCCTGCGCTTTCAGATCAGCAAGAATGTCGAGCGACTCACGGTAGCGCTCCTCCCACTCCTTCATATTTTTCGGAATATCCCCGTAGCCCCAGTTCTTTGTCTTGGGATCCCACAGGTGCCCCTCGACTGGGATACCATGTCCTCCGAACTCCCCTACCACACGGATGAACGGATCGAAACGTCCATCGAAGTTCTCGTGAAACGGGAAGCCAGGATGCGGATAGCGGTGTTCATCCACGATGTCACCGACCGGGAAGAAGTTTCCTCCACTGGCGATGTTGATGTGGCGCGTCCTGTCATATTCGCTCACCCATTTCCCGACAGCCATGGTATTGTGCTGCCCCCACCGTTCATTGTAGGGCACCCACTGGACGATGGATGGATGGTTGTAGAGAGTGTCGATCATTCCTTTCAGCTCACTGCGGAACTTCGCATGTTCCTCATCTGGCCATACGCCACGCTCGGGATTGGGTGTAAGACGAGTCCACACAGGATGCTTCCCCGGCTGGAATGCCGTCACCTGATCCTGCCATACCATCATACCGATCTCATCGCAGTGGGTGTAAAAGCGTCGTGGCTCGACCTTGATATGCTTGCGGATGACATTGAATCCAGCCTCTTTCGTGAAAACGATATCCCACTTGAGCGCCTCATCACTCGGCGGAGTCAGCAAGCCATCCGGCCACCATCCCTGATCGAGTGTCCCCCAATGGAAGACTATCTCACCGTTGAGGGTGAAGCGCCAGTGCCCGTCGGCATCCTTTACTTTCCCAACCTCGCGTATGGCTACGTAGGACTCCACGACATCATCTCCATGTTTCAGCTCGACCTGATAGAGCTTAGGAGAGTCAGGACTCCAATACTCCGGCTGAGGAATGCGCAGACTTAATGAATCGCTTTCTGTCGATCCCGAGACAATTTGCTTCCCTTCGTCGAAGACCTTGACCTCGACAGGAACGTCACCGCTCTTTTCAAACGTGAAATCAATCTGTCCTGAAAGATGTGACTGATACTGGAACGACTTCAGGTAATCACCGGGAACCGTCTCCAACCATACCGTCTGATAGATTCCTGATACAGGAGTATAAAAGATACCATGCGGACTGAGCAGCTGCTTCCCGTGCAACTGATAGGCACGATCGGTCGCATCCAGCACGCGCACCTGCAGAAGATTGTCGCCATCCGCAGCTATAGCGTTTGTGATGTCGAAAGAGAACGGCAGGTTCCCGCCCCGATTCTTCCCTACCGACTTTCCATTCAACCAGACTTCGCACTCGTAGTCGACCGCCTCGAAATTGAGCAGAACGCGATCACCATTCTCCGCAGGCGCCTGCACGAAACGACGCTCATACCAGAGGGCATCTTCCGGGCGGAACTCCCCCTCCACTCCTGAGAGGGGACTCTCGTAAGCAAAGGGAACGAGGATCTCCCCCTCCCAGGAAGAAGGCACGTCTGATTCGTGATCCGTCACAGCATAATTCCAAAGGCCATTGAGATTCACCCAATCGGCACGCTTAAAGGCCGGACGTGGATATTCTTTCCAGGTTTCCCCACGAGCTGCCGCTGCTGACCACTCAGTGCGCATCTCGGATGGTGGGATCTCCAGTCGCAGATCGTAGTTAGTCACTTCTCCACGAAAGCGATTGGGAACCTCATAAGCTGCAACAGGGTGCCCGCGATCTTCACCAAGAATCGGGACGAAACCAGGCTGCGTCTCAATGAAGCCTGCGAAAGGTGTCTCAGCTACTAGTTCTCCATCGACCGACAGCTTCAACGCATCCCCTGTCAATTGCGCAAAAATCTCACTCCGCTGAGAAATGGACTCTTCCGCCTGCGCCTCAATCAGCTTGCCTTTATTCCGAATCGAGAAGGTCGGTTTCCCGTCAACCATATGGAGTGCGAAGCCGAACTGCTTCCCGCCGTAGGCCATGAGAACCCCAGTATCTTCACCGCTCACAGGCTCAGCAGTAAGTGAGAGGTCGAAAGCACGCCCCTGCACCTGAGGGCGCCGCCAGATCGGCTGAGTCGGCGATGGTAGGACGTGCGAGGCTTTTGCCCACTCCAGCCACTTCGCTTCCAGCTCAGCGATCTTTTCCCCATGAGTATCCACCAGGTTGTTCATCTCCGTGCGATCCTCTTCGATGTTGTAGAGCTCCCAGCGCGTGCTCTTCACATCATTCTCCCTTACGAGATTGGTTCCGACCAGCTTCCACTTTCCATCACGCAGCGCTGCATTGCGCTCATGCTCAAGGATGATGGGTCGCTCACGTTCATGATCAACATTTGCGAAAGCTGTCGTCAGCGAAACCCCATCGAGATCCGGGACAGGCTTGCCATTCTTTGTATCAGGATAATCCGCACCAGACAGTTCGAGCACGGTCGGCATAATGTCGAGCACATGTGAGGGTGACTTGACCCAATCATCAGACGGCTTGATCCCTTCTGGCCAATGAGCGAAGAAAGGCGTAGCAATCCCCCCCTCGTGCAGAAAGTGCTTATACGATGAGAAGGGGGTGTTCCCCGCCATCGCCCAGCCTGTTGCGTAGGAGTTGTCATCAGACGCATTCCGCTCTTCGACATTGACAAAAGGACCGCGGCCATCGATCCCGCCTTCCGCACAGGCACCATTGTCCGACAGGAACATGATAAGAGTATTCTCGAACTCTCCCTGCTCTTTCAAAGTATCAACAAGGAGAGCCATATTCTGGTCCATCCGATCTACCATGGCTGCATAAATTGCCATCTGCAGATCCCGCTCATCCTGCTCTTCCTCAGAGAGGCTGTCCCAGGCTGGCACCTTACTGTCAGGGTAGGAAAGCTTCGTGTCTTCAGACATCAGGCCGATCTCTTTCTGCCTGCGGAAGCGTTCTTCGCGCAGCTTTTCCCAGCCTGCTTTGTAGCGCCCACGATAGTTGGCAATGTCATCCTCGAATGCCTGCAGAGGCCAGTGCGGCGCTGTGTAGGCGAGGTAGAGGAAAAACGGTGCCTCGTCATTCTCCTTCTCATGATCTGAAAGAAAGCCGATAGCGTAATCGGTAAAAGCATCAGTCGTATAATAGCGGGTATCACGCTTGCTAACGTTCTCAACAGGTTCGTTGTCGAGCGTCATCATTCGTTCTTCGTGAGGATCGAAGAAGCGGGTCGCCCCTGTCAAACACCCGTAGAATTTATCAAAGCCGCGCTGAAGCGGCCATAGGCTCTTATCTGCCTCACCCAGGTGCCACTTTCCGGACATGTAGGTTTTGTATCCTGCTGTCTTCAAAAGCTCGGCAATCGTATGATTCTGCTGGTTCATTTCACCACGATATCCGAACAGGTCATGATCATGGAATTTCTCGCCCGGTGGATTGGTCATGTGCCCGATGCCCGTCTCATGAGGATCAATGCCCGTCATGAAAGATGCCCGTGTCGGACAGCACCTGCCGGTATTATAGAACTGGCTGAATTTCACACCTCCGGCCGCCAGCCCGTCGATCGTCGGCGTAGCGATCTCTGAGCCATGGTAGCCGAGATCGGCAAAGCCGAGATCATCGACCATAACGACAATGATATTGGGTTTCTCCTTGGCTTCCATACCGGGCCCAAAAAGCCCCAGTATTCCGATTGTTGCTGCTGCTAGTTTCTTCATCTTATGCGCGTCACTCTTTCTAGTTAAATTTCTGTGCTTCGTCAGGGCCGGGTGTGGCATACTCCGACGGGATCGCTCGAATCACGAGATCCCCTTTCTCATCCTCGCCGACATGCATCGGGACGAGAGTCACCCCAAGTTGATTGATGGTATTGGCAGTGGCCCCGATATCACGCTTTTCGATCCCTTTCCGCGACAGCGGCGGCACATTCGCATTGTAGAAACCCGTGCACCACCACTGTCCATCCTTGTCCTGAAACGGCGTGCCATGACCGAGGAAACGGCCGGCAAATTTCCGCTCGGAATATGGACCTTCGATACGATCTGCGACTGCGTAATAGAGATTGTAAGACCCCTGTCTCATCTCACCTGTCGACCAACCAGTGCCAAATAGGACATATTTCCCGTTGATCTTGCGGATGAGGCAGCCTTCATGCCCCATTTTTGTTTGCGAACCACTCGGCCCGATCTCAATGGTGTCACCGACGAAATCCGTGAGGTCTTCGTTCAGTTTCGCAATCTTTGTTGCCCCCCAAACCAGCCAGACACTCCCGTCATCGTCCTGAAAGAGAGAAGGATCATGCCGCTTGCCGATTTTTTCTCCGAAAGGATTCTTCCAGTTTCCGGATGGCGAGGCATTGCTTGTGAAACAGAAGTTCGCTGCATCCACCGGCGATGGGCTCGTGTGAACGAGAGCCCACCCCTCATCGAACTGGTGCAGCTCCGGAGCCCACAAATGCCACCCATCTTTGTCATCAGCCTGAAACAACTCTGGCTTTTGTTTCGCCCAGATGCCGTCCGACAGACTGAAACCGGCATCATAGGGCTCCCAGGTCACAAGATCAGGGCTGCGCCAGACCTTCAATTCATAGCCCACCAGCGAGTAGCTCCCGAGACCCGTGTTGTAGGGATCAGTCTGAGTCGCTCGGCCACGCGGGAGAAGCGTTGTCCCTGTCAGATAGTAGAACCCGTCGTTTCCGGTTGTAATAAAAGGGTCCCGGATCCAACCACTCTTAATCAGGCTGGCTTCCCTGCGCGCAGCAAGAGTCTCACGCACCTGCTGCTCAAAACGAGGCCGAGCGATGCGCGGAGCCTTCCCGCCACCGTCGACCAGCTGGTGAATGACATAGCCCTGCAGACGACCACTTCCTGGAAATACCACCACCTTCGATGCCCGATCCTCAGCGACTGAAAAATCATTCGGAGGCTGGACAGCCAGAAGCCCCGGAGAAGGCTTTGAGTTCTTCCCAACCCCAACAATTGAAACAGACATCGTCTCTTCATCCAACACTGCCTCACCTACTAATAGACCGCGAAGGGGTTTTTCGACTTCCAGCGCCACTTCGCTCAGCTTGCCTTCGCGTCGCACAGCGAAATGCGGAATACCTTTGCGGAAAAAAACCGAATAACCGTTTAAACTTCCACCATGTGAAACAACCACTCCATGCGGCCTTGGGCTGCGAATCTCAAATGTGATTTTCAACGGACGCCCTGCCACCTCCGGCGCCCACTCTCCCTCCTGATACTCCAGGTGAAGCCGTGCCGGTTTCGGGTTGGGGTAGGTCGCTAGGATACCCGCCAACTGCTCGACCACCTCCGGCTTGTCTGCCGCATGATTTTTCGTCTCCTGCGGATCAGTCTTGTAATCAAACAATTCATATGCCGGATCCTTCATGGACCCATCACGAGGCGTCCACTCGACAAGACGATAACGCTCTGTGCGAATCGCCCGTCCCAGTTTATTGGTGGGATACAGATGAAAAGCGTGATCCCGAATGGACTGCTGAGGATCCTTCAGCACCGGCACGAGACTCTCTCCCGTCATGCCCTGCGGCCCATCAGGCGCACTGAGGCCCGCTAAGCCAGCAAGTGTCGGATAAACATCCATCGACTGAGCAAACTGATCAATCATCGCGCCATCAAAGCCTAACTCAGGCACTCGAAATAGCAGAGGGATCCGATTGGCTTCTTCATAGTTGGTATGCTTCGTCCAGATGCCTTTATCGCCAAGATGAAATCCATGATCTCCCCAAAGGACAACGATCGTGTTCTCCTTTAGTCCATTCTCCCCCAGCGACTCCAGCACCTTCCCGATCTGTCGATCGACAAACGAAGTAGACGCATAATATCCATGAACGAGTTCGCGGGACAGTGATTCGTCTATCTCCCCGACCTCTACAGGTGCGTAGTTGTGGATCTCACCGCGGATCTTATGTGCCCAGCCTGCCGGCACACCATCCTCGGGAAACGTAGCGTTTGAAAAAATCGGAAGCTTCTCCGGGTCATACAGATCCCAGTATTTCTGAGGAGCTGAGAACGGCAAATGAGGCCGGGCAAAACCTACCGCCATAAAAAACGGAGTCCCCTCGTCATCGAGCCGCTGAGCCGCTTCCTTAAGTCGGCGTCCGGCCTCCTCTGCCACACGACCATCGGCATAGGCGTGATCGGGAACATCTGGACTCTCATACGCCATGCCTTTGGGCAGTGTCAGGACTTCATCAAGCCGCTCGTTCTGAAAATAAGCCTCTTCCCGAGTCAACACACCCGCATGGGGGAGCGTCGGGTCGACATACTCGATCACTTTGTCTTTGAAGTGGGGAACCTGAAAGGAAGAAGGATCTCCCTCTGTCCCGTGTCCTATATGAAAGACCTTTCCCAAAGACTCGGTCCGATACCCATGCTCAGCAAAGAATTGCGGCATCGTGACGGCATTGGGAATGTCAGAACGAATATCAGAGCGGAGAAAGTAGAGACCGGAGGAATTCGGGTGCGTCCCCAGCATGAGGGAATTGCGAGAGGCAGTGCAGACAGGCTGGTCGCAGTAGGCGCGTTCAAAAACTTTTGATTCTGCTGCTAAGGCATCCATGTGAGGAGTAATGGCAGGCTCATCTCCGTAGGCACCAAGCGAAGGCTTCAGGTCATCGACAAGGATCAACAACACATTCGGCTTCTCCGCCGCGAATGAAGTGACCGACAGAAAGAGAAAAGTCAGGGCAGGAAGAAGTTTCATAGCATTATTTTTGGGCACAGCTCACGCAGGGAGGTCTTACTCACAGCCTTTAAAAGAGGCCGGAAAACGCGAGGTAAATCGCGATGACGACGATACAGATGAAAGCCCCCACGGGCTTAGCGAATCGCCACGGCGTCAGATCGACATCTTTTGAGTCGATCTGCTGCCAATCAGATGTTCTCGGATCCATCTGCTGTGCGAGAATCTGAAACAGCATCAGAGCGCCGAAGACGATGCCTAAAAGGTGGAAGTCATGGACAGGGATAAGATCCTCTAAACCGGGAATGAAGTAGATGGCAGCCAGCACGGCGCAACCAGCTACCAGAGCAGTGTTAGCGTATCGGCCCTTTAAACGCTTCAGGAAAAGAGCAGCCAGCATCACTGCAAAGATCGGGATAAAATACAGCCCGTTCATCTTCTGCAGATAGACAAAAATCTGGTCATTCCCCGCGAGAAGCGGTGCAATCACCATCGCGAGAATGGCGATCCCGATACCAACTTTTTTCCCCATCTCGATCACCTTCTGGTCAGACTTTGCAGAACCGGCACGAGAATAGACCCCGAGGGAAAACAGCGTCGCAGTCGCATTGAGCCCAGAATTAAACGAACTGAGAATCGCACCAACCATCACCGCTGCGAAGAAGCCGGCCATCCAGCCCGGCATAGTATCGCGCACCAATTGCCCGTAGGCCTTATCAGCCGCGATTTCGCTTCCATACATGTGGAAAGCAATGATACCTGGCAGCACAAGGATAAGAGGAGCGAGCATTTTAAAAACGCCGGCGAAGAGGACTCCCTTCTGCCCCTCGGCGAGACTGCTGGCACCAAAGGTGCGCTGAATGATCTGCTGATTGGTCGTCCAATAAAAGAGATTCAGCAGTAGGACCCCGGTGAAGAGAGTCGAAAACGGGACCGATGAATCCTGCGACCCGATCGATTGGAATTTTTCGGGATGCGCTGTTTTGACCTCTTTCAGAGCAGCGAGAACTCCATCTTCAGACACGGCATTGAGAGCGAAGAACGTGATGGCAATCCCCCCGACCAACAGCCCGAAACCGTTGATGGTATCAGATACGGCCACGGTCTTAAGGCCACCGAAAATTGCATAGATGGAACCAACAATCCCAATGAACCAGACGAGAATCCACAGCAGCGTCGTCTCGTTCTCAATCCCTGTGATAGCAGGCAGGTCAAGGATTCCCATCAAGCCCAGCGCGCCCGTGTAGAGAACAATCGGCAAAAGAATGCCCGCGTAGGCGAGAATAAAAATAACGCTGGTGATCGTCCGGGAGTGCGCGTTGAAACGCTTCTCCAGGAACTCCGGGATCGTCGCTATGCCGCTTTTCAAATACCGGGGGAGAAAGAACAGCGCCATCAGCACCAGAGCACCTGCCGCCACTACCTCCCATGCCATAACTGCCAACCCGTCAGTGAAAGCGGCACCATTCAAGCCGACGAGCTGCTCGGTAGAGAGGTTCGTCAAGAGGAGTGACCCGGCAATGAACCCTCCCGTGAGGCTGCGCCCTCCGAGGAAATATCCTGTGGAGGTATCAACACGATCTCCGCGTGTAATAAGCCAGGTGATCAGTCCGACCAGCGCGGTGAAGAAAAAGAATACAGCAAGTGTCATGGGAGGGGATTTTTCAGATGTGAGAGGATCGCCTTATTCGGCGGAGAAACGGTGAACCATTTTGTGGTAGTAACGCTCACCTGGACGCAGAACCGAGCTGGGGAAATCAGGCTGATTCGGAGCGTCGGGAAAATTCTCCGTCTCCAGACAGAGACCGGTCCGGTGCTCATACACAACTCCATCTTTACCCGTGACAGTGCCATCGAGGAAGTTCCCCCCATAAAACTGAATCGCTGGCTGATTTGTGTCGATCTCCATTCTACGACCCGTCTCAGGGTCAACCAGCACAGCTGCTCGGAAGAGACCCGACTCTGCAGACGGAGTTTCGCTGAGCACCCAGGCATGGTCATATCCTCCGCCCTTTGCCAGAGAGTCATAATCCTCATTGACTCGATCGCCAATCAGGGTGGCTTCCGTGAAGTCCATGGGCGTCCCTTCGACTGGCTTCCGTTCACCCGTGGGGATCAACCCCGCATCCGTTGGAAGATAACGATCCGCGAAAAGAGTTAACTTGTGATCATTGATCGATGTCGTGGGATCTCCACTGAGGTTCCAGTAACTGTGGTGCACGATGTTGACGATCGTCGGGGCATCCGTTTCAGCTTGCGCCTCCCACACAAGCTCATCGTCATTGGTGAGAGTGTAGGTAACGGTTACCGTCAAGTTCCCGGGATAACCCTCTTCGCCATCTGCGGAGAGGTAAGTCAGCACGACCTGCGGACCGTCCTCCGTCACACGGCCCTCACTCTGCCAGAGAACTTTGTCGAATCCTACGATACCGCCATGCAGATGGCAGGGAATCCCACCCGGCTCATTATTTTTCGCCAGAGAATACTCCTGGCCATCCAGACTGAAGCGACCATCCTTGATCCGGTTTCCGAACCTTCCCACCGTTGATCCAAAATAGGAGGTGTTAGTCAACCAACCCTCCAGCGTATCATATCCAAGCGTGACATCCGCCAGCTGACCATCTCGATCTGGTGCATCGAGAGAAACAAGGATCGCACCATAGTCTGTGACTCTGGCCCGCAATCCGTTCGCATTCTCCAGGGTATACAAACGAGCCATACGCCCGTCGTCCAATCCTCCAAAAATCGTTTCGTTTATCATAGGTTTCTCAGCGGCAAAAGCGCTAGAGAGAATCAGGCTGCACACGGATAGCGCAAGGACATTTCCGAGAGCGGAAAAGCTCCAGCGTTGATGAGAATTCAATTTCGTTGAAGGTCGGGTTTTCATAAGATCATTCAATTAAACAAGCTGTTCGCTGACGATCCGTGCGCCGTCTGCGGCTTTCGTTTGATAAAGGGTAACGGGCTTTTCAAAGTCGCCGTTGTATCGCTGCGAAAGAGCTTCGCAAAAACGGTCAACGGCGTCCCGGCGCACGAGATTCACTGTTGCGCCACCAAAGCCACCACCCGTCATGCGCGCGCCCAGCAATCCATACTCAGGACCCAGGGCATAGGCATGCTCAATGAGCCGATCCAACTCCGGGCAACTGACTTCGAAATCATCACGGAGCGAAATATGGCTCTCCAGCATGACTTCACGCAGCTGACTGACATCCCCCGAGCGCAGAAGGTCCGCAAATCGCTCCACTCTCTGCATCTCCCCCACGACGTGAGAGGCACGGCAGTATTCAATCTTAGTCAGACGCCCTTTATGATTTTCAAGGTATTCAGAGCTCACGTCACGAAAACTCTCATAACCCAGGATCTCGAGAGCCGACTGACACTGCTCCTTTCTCAGACCATACTCTCCATCGCCCAAGGCATGCTTCACTCCGGTATCAGCAGATATGATGACCACGTCATCCGGCAGCGGGATCGTCTTGACATCCAGAAACTGACAATCCAGCAGAACACCATGGTCAGCGCGCCCCATGCCCACAGCCACCTGATCCATGATGCCGCAGGGGACCTTGGGGAAGGCATGCTCCGCCCGCTGACACAGAAGCGCCCTCTCCATCGGACTGAGCGAAAGATTGGCGAACGACTCACATAGCAGTGCCACCGCCGTCTCAAGGGCCGCACTGCTGCTCATACCCGCTCCCGAAGGAAGGTCAGAGGAAATCCGCAGATCGAGACCCGGACAATCCCAGCCGAGTTGGCGGAATTCATCCACCACCCCCGCAGGGTAGTTGGCCCAGTAGTCCTGCCCTACTGCGATGGGGGCGAGACTTTCCAGCGGCAGAACAAGCGGCGTCTCAGTATGAAAGGTATCAGACCAGAGACGCAGTGCCCCTGTCGTCGTTACCCTGGCCTCCACTGAAGTCTCAAGATGGATCGCGGCTGGCAGAACGCACCCGCCCAGATAGTCGATATGCTCGCCAATCAGGTTGATTCGCCCCGGTGAGACCGACTTTACCTGGCTCGGGGCTTGAAAAATTTGAGCAAACGTTGGCGCTTGAGACATGATTCAAGATGGAGGCAACTCGCCATGTCACAAGCCCGGGTATCGAAGAAAGAAATTGCCGTTTTGTAGAAATGGGATTACCCTCGCTCCCATGATTGAGGAACGAAAGCGGGTCGCTATTCTGGTTGAGACCTCTCACGGGTCAGGTCGGCAAATTCTCGCCGGGATCGCCTCATTCGCCCGAAACACCGATAACTGGGCCCTGCTTCACAACCCAGTAGGCTTGGAAAGCATCGCCGCAACGAACATGGATTCCTGGGAGGTCGACGGAATCATTGCTCGTATCCACAATGCCGAACTCTACGAGCAACTTGATTCCCTGAAGATTCCGGTCGTCGACGTTTTAGGGAAGATCCGGGGTGACATCCCCCTCGTCCACGTCGATAACGCAGCAATTGCTCAGCACGCGGCACGTCATCTTGCGGAACAGGGTTTTTCGCGGTTTGCCTATCTGGGAATCCGCGGAGAGAACTGGTCAGAGCAACGGCTGAAAGAGCTTCGCAAGATCTGTCAGCTCGCAACCAGTTTCGACTCCCTGGAATTAGAGAACGAAGTCTTCGCCTACTCGCCAGGCGCTTTCGATGAACTGCGCCGGTGGGTCCGCTCCCTACAGAAACCGGTCGGCGTCATGGTGGGCAGTGACCAACGGGGCGTCGAATTTCTTGAGGCTTGCGCTGCCGAAGGCATTTCCGTGCCAGAGCAGATCGCGGTGATCGGCGTCGACAATGACGATACGCTCTGCCACATGAGCCTGCCGCCCCTGAGCAGCGTGCGCGGCGGTCACCAGCGAGTCGGTTTCGAGGCAGCTCGCCTTCTCGACAACCTGATGATTGGCGACGAAACTGCCCCGCCCACGACCATCGTGCCACCCACAGGAGTCGAGGTAAGAGGATCGTCCTCATCCTATGTCGTCGATGATGAGAAAGTCGCGCTCGGTATCCGATTTATTAAAACTCACCTTTCGACGAAGATTACAAATGAGCAGATCGCCAGACATGTGGGACTCTCAAAAACAGTTTTTCAGAATCGATTCACAGCCGCCACCGAATTGAGCGTGCACCAATTCATTCTCAAGCTCCGACTCGACCGCGCCACCCAGCTCCTGACGGATACAAACCTCTCGATTGCCGAAGTCGCTGATCGCAGCGGGTTTCGCCATCAGGAGTATCTAGGGCACGTGTTTAAAAAGCACATTGGCAAAACGCCTAGACAAGTCCGACTCGGATCCTCGGGAGATCAGTAAGTGTATGCAGACACTTTAACGGAGCGAACGAATCAGTAACGCCAACAAGCCAACTCAACTCAGCCGATTTCTTCATATTTGACCAACGCCTCTTCAGAACTTCGACTGGAGTTCGAGTTCTTGTGAGCGTTTCTTGGCGGATGATTCGATCTTGGCTTCCCATCCTCTTCGCGCTCCTCCACTGCGGAATCGGTCTCGCCTCTCAGCCTGACATCGTCATCTTTCTAACCGACGACCATACCTATCGGGATTCTTCTGTCTATGGCTCGACAGAAATTCAGACGCCACACATGGAGGCTCTGGCTCGGGAGGGCCTTACTTTCGATAAAGCGTATGTGAACTCCCCTACCTGCTCCCCCAGCCGGGCGGCCCTCTTCACTGGGGTGTATCCCGCCAACAATGGCGCCGAGCCCAATCACTCACGGCCGGATGCCGACATCAAAAAGCTCCCGGCCTATCTGCAGGAACAAGGCTACGAAGTAGTGGCCTTTGGAAAGGTTGGCCACTATGCCCAAACCCCCGAGCTGGATTTCGATCTGGCCCGTCACTATGGCTACCACGAGAATATTGCCATCCCCAAGGCGGTTGAATGGCTAGAGAATCGCCAATCGGAAAAACCGCTCTGCCTTTTTGTCGGATCGAATTGGCCCCACGTCCCCTGGCCTGACACGTCAGAGTTTGGTGCCAGCGAAGCAGAGGTGCCGGAAACGCATGTCGACAACCCTACTACGAGGGAATGGCGTGCCCGATATCTTCAGGCAGTGCGCAACATGGACAATGACCTCGGTGTCATACGTGATGCGGCAAAGCGAGTGCTCGGCGATGATCATTTCTTCCTCCTAACATCCGACCACGGTGCGCAGTGGCCGTTCGCCAAGTGGAATCTCTATGATGATGGAGTCCGAACTCCAATGATCGCCAGTTGGCCGGGCAAGGTCCCGACGGAAAAAAGGACAGATGCCCTCGTCACATGGGTCGACATTCTCCCCACCATCGTCGACGTAGCCGGCGGCGCACCGAATGACACGTGGGACGGCCGGTCATTCCTGAACGTTCTGAAAGGAGAATCTGACGAGCATCACGATCAGGTTTTCATCACGCATTCTGGGGACGGGAATTACAACTGTTACCCATCGCGAGGGATTATCACGAAGCGCGGATACAAATACATCCGCAATCTACGCCCGGACCTCCGCTTCGAAACACACACGACAGCCAACCGCAAAGATGGCGCATACTGGGATTCCTGGCTGAACTCAGCGAGCGAAGACAGCCAGGCCTCCGAAACCGTCAGAAGGTATCTCTATCGCCCAGCGGAGGAGCTTTTCGAACTCGACACCGACGCTCAGGAGTGGAAAAACCTGGCAAACTCTTCAGACAGGCTAGAGCTTCGCGACCAACTAAGCGCAAAGCTTGATGCATGGCTAGAAGACACTGGAGACGAGGAGACTGTTTACGGGACACCGCTTAGCAAACCGAGTGACGACCAGCCAAATATCATCACCATTCTCATTGATGACATGGGCTTTTCAGACCTTACCTCATTCGGTGGTGATATCGCCAATACAGAACAGCTTGACCGCCTGGCGGCAGAAGGCCTGAGATTCACACAATTCTACGTCAACGCATCGATCTGCTCTCCATCGCGAGTAGCGCTGACAACTGGCCAGTATCCACAGAAATGGAGCATCACCTCCTATCTCGGGCGGAGTGACTCTAACGAGGCGAGAGGAATGGCGAATTGGCTGGATGTGGAGGCTCCTTCTGTCGCTCGTGAGCTGAAAAAAGCTGGCTATGCGACTGGTCACTTTGGCAAATGGCACATGGGCGGACAAAGGAATGTCGGTAATGCCCCCTTGATTGAAGCCTATGGCTTCGACCGTAGCCTCACCAATTTTGAAGGACTGGGACCCCGCATTCTAGGTCTCAAGGATGCCTATGACGGCTCTAAGCCTCTACTCCACGCTCTCGGGTCCGACCGGCTCCCCACTGGCCCAGTTATGAAAATGGATCGAAGCGAAGTCACCTCAGCTTACGTGGCGCGTTCCATCGAATTCATTAACACGTCTCAAGCGCAGGGAAAACCATTCTACATCAATCTATGGCCGGACGACGTCCATAGCCCCTTCTTTCCACCACGAGATTTGAGAGAGAAAACCGATGGCTCCAAGAAAGCACTCTACGCAGCTGTCCTGGAAGGGATGGATCGACAGCTTGCCCCTCTGTTCGAGAAGCTACGATCGGATGAAAAACTCCTGAATAATACAGTTGTGATGGTGCTCTCTGACAACGGCCCGGAAGCTGGTGCAGGCGACTCACGCGGGATGCGCAGCACCAAAGGAACCCTCTATGAAGGAGGCCTGCGATCGCCGCTAATCGTCTGGGCACCTGGTCTGATGGCCGAAAACAAAGCGGGATCCGTCAACGAAATAGCCGTCCTATCATCCATCGATTTGACGCGCTCGATTTACGAAATTAGCAACACCGATCTACCGGCCGAAGTCTCGCTGGATGGGGAAACTCTGGCGACCACCCTCCTGGGGAAGACGGTCGAAGGCCGTGCCGCCCCACTGTTCTTCCGCCGTCCTCCGGATCGCCCGATCCTCCCCGAAACCGAAGGCGATGAGCTCCCTGATGTGGACAACCCGGACCTGGCCGTGCGCTTTGCAGACTGGAAATACACCGTCAACTTCGACGGCAGCATGCCTCAACTCTTCGATCTCAGCCAGGACCTCGCCGAGTCGAATAATCTCGCCTCAGCCAAACCCGAAGTTGTGGAAAAACTCGATACTCTGCTCAATCAGTGGAACGAGCAACAGCCCAAGGACGCTGGTGATCCGGACTACGATCCTGCCCCGCTGTATCAGACAAGCGAATTCCGCAATCCCATCGGCGAAGGGGCAGACCCCTGGGTGGTTCGCGACCCCAATGCCGACCGCTATCTCTGGTGCTTCTCGGAAGAAAACCGGGCAATCGCCATCCATGACAGTAAGAAGCTCACGGATCTTGGCACGAAACACATCGTCTGGGAGGCACCTGAATCCGGCCCCTATTCCCGACAAGTGTGGGCTCCGGAGCTCCATTTCCTGAATGGAAAATGGCACATCTACATGGCCGCCTCAGATGGAAAGAACGAGAACCATCTCACTTATGTGCTGGTGTCAGAAACATCAGACCCCTTTAGCAATTACGAGATTGTCGGGCCCTTGGCCACGGGTGACGGCGAAGACGGCAGGTCTCCGAACATCTGGTCGATTGATATGACACCGCTCTCCTACCGCGGAAATCTCTATGCGATCTGGTCAGGCTGGGATGCCCCCGGGACAGACCGTCAGTTTCTCTACATCGCCCCCATGAGTTCACCGACAGAGATATCAGGGCCCAGAGTTCTGATCACCGCCAATGACGAACACCCGTGGGAGTTCACCGAAGAAGCCGGGAAAGGGCGCGGTCTGCATGAGGGCCCGCAGGTCATCGAAAACGGCGGACGCACCTTTGTCACCTATTCCACGGGTGCCTCCTGGTTGCCGACCTACAAGCTGGGAATCCTTGAGCTGACCGGTGCTGATCCGCTGGACCCGCTTTCCTGGGTAAAAGGGAAACGACCGATTTTCCGCAGCACTCCAACCACCTACGGCACCGGCCATTCCTGCTTCGTTCCGTCTCCGGATGGCTCCGAGTGGTGGCACGTCTTTCACGCAAAGCAGGATCGGCGCAATGGCTGGCGCCGTGGAGTCTTCATCCAGCCCATGACCTTCAAAGAATGGGACCTTTCGCCGGATCTCGGCCGTCCCGTAGATCGCCTGCAGGGGCTAGCGCGCCCAGCTGGCGAAGCATTGCCTGCCCAACTCACGACTTCTCTCTCAATAAATCTCGCGCAGGCAGATGCGCTCGATTCATTTCGCTATTACGGCCACCATCAGCGGATCGAAAGTGGTGCAGAGGGAATCGCTCTCGGTGTCTCCCCTGAAGCCCCGGTCAACGACTTTCGGACAGGAGAAAAACTCGTTCTGCGGGAGGTAGCCCCTAGCGCACGGAGTATTTCGGCATCGTTCAAGTTTCTCGAATCCGATGCCGAACAGGCCTCAGCAGGCATCGCCTTTTCATCCTCTGGCCATGCTTTGGGCCGATTCGCAATGGATGGCTATTACGCCTATATCGCACCGGCCAGACAGGTGGCCGGTATTTCCCGGATCCGACGAGGAAAAACCGAACTCATTGTAGAGAAGCAAGTCAACTCCACCACCACTGACGAGCAAACGCTGGAAATCAGCATTGACGATGATCATACCGTAAGTCTCTCTCTTAATGGGCAACAAATCGCCAGGACGAAACCAATGCGCGACCTCGGAGACGAGCTGGGCGTGCGTGTTGAACAATCCGCTTCGCTCTTCACTGAATTTTCCGTCTCTTTTGATTAAACCGATCCGCCATCACCTCTCTGGCACCAACAGTTGATACACAACGGACTAGAACAAGGGAATCCCTCAAGAATCTATTACCTGACAAAACGCCCGAACGATTCTGCGACTGATCAATAAGTTCCACCAAACGTTACTCGTCCGCCGGAGAGAGGCCCGATGAAATACACTCGCAAAAAAGATCGCTTTCTCTCCTACATAATTCCTCCCTTGACTCCAACCTATATCTCATGAGCATCCGAAAACACTTGCTTCGTATTCCTATTTCACTAGCCCTTCTCTCTTTCTGCTACTCCATAGATATTTACAGCCAGGAGCCTAGCGCATTCGACTCATTTGATCGCGTAAAAGACTATGTCGATTCGTTTAATGCAAATGACCTC
The DNA here is from genome assembly GCA_020627905.1 of Verrucomicrobiota bacterium. Lineage (GTDB taxonomy): Bacteria > Verrucomicrobiota > Verrucomicrobiia > Verrucomicrobiales > DEV007 > Arctic95D-9. The sequence continues at coordinate 15,582 of JAHDFZ010000007.1, read as the reverse complement.
CCCCCACACGGATGGACCATCAAGAACAAGGACGCCTATGCATTCCTTTCAGAGAACGTCCCCCTGCTGGACTGCCCGGATAGCAATATTGAAAAGACCTATTACTTTCGGTGGTGGACATTCCGTAAGCATCTACGCCAAACAGAAGATGGTTGGGTAATTACAGAATTTGATCATGAACTGCCCTATGGTGGAAAGCACGGTGCGATCGTGTGCCCAGCGGGACACCACTTTTACGAGGGGCGATGGCTTTCCGATCCAAAATACCTGAAAGACCTGCTCACCTTCTATTTGAACGATCCTGAATCGAAGCCGAGACAATTCAGTTTTTGGATCGCTGATTCCGCGAAGCAATTTTTGAGCCTCCACCCTGATAGGGCTTGGGAAAAACAAATCCTTCCCCTGCTTGTCGATCGCTACCATGAATGGGAAGATCACAGACTCGAAGGCAATCAGCTGTATTGGCAGAACGATGTTTGGGATGGCATGGAATACACTGTCGGAGGAATGGTTCTTAATGGTGGGGTTCGTGAGTTCTCCACGCCTATGACAAGGCCAACAATAAACAGTTATATGTATGGCGATGCGATAGCGCTATCAGAACTCGCACATAGACATGGCAAATCAGATCTGGCGATCAAGTTCGAAGAATCCGCTGCGACACTGCAAACGGAAGTGGTAAACCGCCTATGGAACGAAGAACTTGGATTCTTCACTCCTATGCCGAAACGTTACGATGCAGAAACGAAGCCCATCGCAGTTCGGGAGCTGATCGGTTTCGTCCCCTGGTATTTCAATCTACCGCCGGATCAGGCTACCTTTTCCGAATCCTGGTCCCAACTAATGGACAAAGACGGTTTCTTTGCTCCCTTCGGCCCGACGACCTGCGAGCAGCGTCATCCAGGATTTAAAATTGATTATGCGGAGACAATCAAGCCGAACTGTCAATGGTGCGGCCCATCCTGGCCGTTCGCTACAACCCAGACCTTAGTTGCATTCGCAAACCTCCTGAACGACTACAATCAGGGCGTGGTCGATAAGTCGGACTACTTTCAAATACTGAACATCTATGCCAACTCGCACCGGTTCAGGCAAATCAAACCAGAAATAAGAGAACTGGATGCATTCAGAAATCAGATTCCAACAGTAATTGATGAAGATCGAATGTGGATCGACGAGAATCTAGATCCCTACACAGGGAACTGGCTTGCTCGGTATCGGTTTCTGATGCGAGGATGGGGAAAGAAAAACAGAGCCAAAGACTACAATCACTCTGGTTTTTGTGATCTCGTAATCAGTGGATTACTCGGCGTTCGGCCCGAATTGGATGGTTCTTTGGTCATCAACCCCCTAGTCCCGGACAGCTGGGATCACTTCTGTCTAGACAACGTCCATTGCCAGGGCAAGATAATCACCGTCATATGGGATCGAGATGGTAACCATTATAAAGGCCGCAAGGCAGGCTTTACCATCCTTGTCGACGGCAAAACGCGCCACCACAGCAATGAGATCGAAAAAGTGACGCTCGATATAGATTGATCAATGTCGCACAGGCATCGCACCATGGGAGCTTTGTCATGCCCCATGGTCTTTTCCGGCAAAAGAGAGAAACCTCATACCTGCCAAACAAGTCACTTTGCCACAGCTGCCACCCAAAAGCTGGAAATTAGGGCTGATGACAATCACGCCGTAACGCTCACACCCAATGAGAGAAGCAGATGGCCACCACAGAGCCACTGCGCGACCTCGGAGACGAGCTGGGCGTGCGCGTCCAAGAGGCAGCAGCGAAATTTGTGGATCTTAGGCTGCGGCAGTAGCGAGTCCTCCCCAACGCTCCCCACCAGCGGATGCGACAGGTCCATCCGTCCACACACATACGCGATCGCGGCCCATGATCTAATCTTTCATGCGTAATGGCTCCGGCCTTCCAAAACAATCACTCGTGGTGATACCATGATATCTGTTTTGAAAGACCCTACCGAAACCAGCAGCCCAATGGAAGACCTCATCGAGCCATTGCGGCCGCGTCTGCGCGCATTTCTTTACTCGCTCATCGCTGACTACAGCGCAGCAGATGACCTGACGCAGGAGACCTGCCTTGTCCTTTGGGAAAAGCGGGATGAGTATGATCCGCAGAAGAATTTCCAATCCTGGGCTTTTCAAATCGCCTTTTATCAGGCGCAGAATTTCCGACGGAAGACGGCGCGACGTCAGTCCCGCGAGCTCCCTTCCGAAAGCCTGATGGAGAAGATGGCCAACACGGCTGCGGAGGCTTTTTCCGGTGCTCAGGATGATGACAGCCGCAAGCAGGCTCTCCTCATCTGCCTGGATAAGCTCACTGACTCGCACAAGACTCTCATTCTTTCTCGATATCAGGACGGTATCTCACTGGAATCCCTCAGCGACTCCGAGGGACTGAAGCGCAACGCCATCGCCCAGAAGCTGTTCCGGATCCGCCGGACTCTTCTCAAGTGCATACAAAAACAGCCCTCCGCCAAAAACGCGTAATCAAACAGGCGGCTCAGACAATTACTGAAAAGACAAACATGGATTCAGACCACGAATTTCAGGACATTCTAAGCGCTCTTCATGAAAGAGCCCTTTCTGATTGGGAACGCGAACGGCTCTGGGAGCTTCTCGAAGAGGACGAGACTCGCGTGGAGCTCTATTACGCGCATTTCGCACTGATTGAGGATATCGCATCCCTTTCACCTTCTGATATGGAATCGCTCGGTCACGAGCAAACTCCCACAAACATTGTTTCCATCCATCAGACAGAGCCGGGGCAATCGAGCTACAAAGATCGACGCCGTGTGTATGCAGTAGCTGGCCTCGCTGCGAGTTTAGCATTTGGCCTTCTCCTGGTAATAAGTCCAACCGAGTCGGGAGATGAGACAGTGGCAGCAGCAGAAACAACCGAACGGAAGCCTGCCGAGAAAGCTCATCGTCCAGTAGCTGACGACCGCATTGAACTGGCCTCTCTTACCACACCCGTCCGAGCTGCAGGGTTGCAGAATGACGACAAAAATGACGAGGCCGTTGCCTTGAGCGGGGCGGCTGCTCTAGCCAACAGCCGCTCTCCACGGGGAGGTATCCCTGAGGGAGCACCAAAGGTGCCTGAGGTGATTTCATTCAACCACCACGTGCGCCCCATTCTATCCGAGAACTGCTTCTTCTGTCATGGAGTGGATGAGGCGGAGCGCAAAGCTGGTCTGCGTCTGGACACCTTTGAGGGGGCCACAGAGGACTTCGGCGGGTATCAAGCGATCAAGCCAGGCGATGCCGAAGCCAGTGAATCGTGGATCCGCATCCTGTCAGAGGATGCTGATGACGTGATGCCACCACCGAGCTCACATCGCAAACTCAGCGCTGCGGATAAAGAGATCATCCGTCGCTGGATCGAAGAAGGTGCCCAATATGACAAACACTGGGCTTTCGCTGAAGTCCAGAAGGCAGATCCCGTCACTCAGGAGTCTGAAAACGCCTGGGGCAAAAACGCCATCGACGCCTTTCTCATCAAACAGGCCGACATGGTGGGGCTGACTCCCAACCCTGAAGCCCGCCCCGAGACAATTGCACGCCGCCTCGCTCTCGACCTGACAGGCGTCCCGCCGACTCAGGAGGAAGTGGCAATCTTCGTCGCTGAATTCACGGAAAATGCTGACACTGCTGTTGCTAAAAAGGTCGAGAGCCTGCTCGCCTCACCACACTTCGGCGAGCGCATGGCTATGCCGTGGCTCGATGCTGCCCGCTATGCTGATTCCAACGGGTTCCAACAGGATGGTAATCGCCACCAGTGGCCATGGCGGGACTGGGTCGTCAATGCCTACAACGCAAATATGCCGTTCGATCAATTCAGCATCGAACAGCTGGCAGGGGATCTTTTACCAGACCCGACCCCCGAGCAAATCATCGCTACCGGTTTTAACCGCAATCACATGCTTAACGGAGAGGGCGGCGCGATTAAAGAAGAACAGCGAATCAACTACGTCATCGACCGCGTCGACGCTACGGCTACCACCTGGTTGGGACTCACGATGGCATGTGCTCAGTGCCATTCGCACAAATACGATCCCATCACCCACGAGGAGTATTTCCAGTTCTTCGCTTTTTTCAATAACGTCCCCGAGACCGGCGGAGTTGACAAACGACTCGGGCGCGGATGTGATCTGGGATCCAAGTCGACCATTCAATTATCCAAGCCCTGGCATGATTACATGGATGAAGCAGAGCTAGCTCGGATCAATGAGTCACTGCGCAGCAAGCGCGACGAGCTGAAGGAGAAGAATGAGTATTTGGACTCCCTGCAATCAGAAATTCAGGCCAAACAAGCGACCTGGGAGAGTTCTTTCACCCCCCAGCAGCTAGAAGATCGCAAACTTATTCCCGGTTCGATCGCAAACATCGTAAAGATTCCCGCAAAACACCGGAACAAGGTCCAGAAAGGGATGGTCCGCAGTTACTTTCTCAAGAGAGGAGACCATGGAGTTGAAAAGTGGAGTGAATATGGTCGCCGCCTGGATACCCTCAATGCCGAAATTAAGGCTCTCGATGAATCCATCATCCGCGTCATGGTCATGGAGGATCTTCCTGCCGACAAAGCACGAAAGACTTTCATCCTTGCTCGCGGTGACTATCAATCTCCTACGGATGAAGTGTCACCCGGCACACCTGCCTTTCTCCCACCCATGTCGGAGGGAGCACCAAAAAACCGTTTGGGCCTTGCTCAGTGGCTTGTCGATGGGAACAATCCCCTTACGGCACGCGTCGCAGTGAACCGCCTATGGCAACAGTTTTTCGGGATTGGCATTGTCAAAACATCCGAGGACTTCGGCGTGCAGAGCGAACTGCCGAAACACCCCGAGCTTCTCGATTGGCTGGCAGCCGAATTTGTCGACAGCGGCTGGGACGTGAAACACATGATTCGTCTCATTACGAACAGTGCCGCCTACCGCCAGACCGCATCGGCGACCGAAGAAGAGTTGGCCTTCGACCCGGAGAATCGCTACGTCATGCGCAGCTCGCGCTACCGCCTGCCATCCATGACTCTGCGCGACCAGGGATTGGCCGTCGCAGGATTGCTCAAACCGGAAATAGGCGGTGAGCCAGTCTACCCACAACAGCCGAAAGGTCTGTGGACGGAGTTCTCCTTCGGGAAAATTTCCTACCCGCACAATCGGGAGGAAGATCAGCTGCACCGCCGCAGTCTCTACACCTTCTGGCGTCGCACCACCCCTCCACCGAATATGTTCGATTCCGCATCCCGGCAGATCTGTTCCGTCAAGAGCTCCATTACGAACACACCGCTGCACGCTCTGACCCTTCTGAATGACGAAACCTACGTGCACATCGCCCGCGCACTCGCCCGTCGCATGGTGTTAGAAGGTGGCAGCACTCCTGAAGAGCGCATCAGCTTCGGATTTGAGGCGGCTACAGCTCGCCAGCCAAGCTCTAGAGAACGACAAATTTTGCTCTCTGGATTCATCGAAAGCCTTGACGAGTTTTCCAAGGATGAAAAAGGCTCGCTCTCTTACATCGGGTCGGAAGCGTTCCAGTCTGATCAACTGTCTGTAGCAGAAGCCGCTGCCTACACCCGCATCGCCCAGGTCATTCTGAACCTGGATGAAACCCTCAATCGCCCATAAACCGGAACGGCCTACTCAACCTCAACCGCCACAAAGACATGCTCTCAGAATTTGTTCAACATCAGGCAAGCTGCCTCAATAATACACGGCGGCAATTCTTCGGGAAATCGGCAATGGGCGTCGGCACGGCGGCTCTCGCATCTATGCTAGGAAAAGAGGCAACGAGCGCCTCCGCGCCGCTAGGTGGCTTGAGCAACTTTCCCAACTATCCCGGTAAGGCGAAGCGGATCATTTATTTGATGCAGACGGGTGCTCCGTCGCACGTCGATCTGCTCGACTACAAACCACTCACGTTCCAGAAACACGGGGAGAACATTCCCGACTCTGTGCGTGAAGGCGTCCGCCTCAGCACCATGACAGCCGGCTATGACAACTACCCTACGCTGGCACCGCAGGCCCAATTCCACCGGGGGCCAAGCGGGACAATGATCTCCGATCTACTCCCTTACACACGCGAGATCTCAGATAAGATCTGCGTCGTGAACTCCATGCACACGGAAGCGGTCAACCACGCTCCTGCTGTGACCTTTTTCCTTACTGGTCATCAGCTTCCTGGTCGGCCGAGCATGGGTGCCTGGCTCAGCTATGGGTTGGGATCTGCCAACGAAGACCTACCGAACTTCATGGTCATGACATCCGTCGATCGTCAGAACTCATGCGGCCAACTTTTCTATGACTACTACTGGGGTAGCGGCTTCATTCCGACCAAGCACCAGGGTGTGAAATTCCGGGGAACCGGTGATCCTGTTCTCTATCTGTCTGATCCGGATGGCGTCAGCCGGAAAATGAAGAAGGGCATGATCGACGATATTGCTGCGCTCAATACAGAGCACTACAACGAAGTCGCCGACCCCGAGATCCAGACACGTATCGCCCAATACGAGATGGCCTACCGGATGCAGACATCCGTGCCGGATCTGACCGACATATCGGATGAGCCTCAGCACATCCTCGACATGTATGGTCCCGATGTCCATCGCCCCGGCTCATTCGCTCGCAACTGCCTGATGGCCCGCCGCATGGCTGAGCGGGGCGTGCAGTATGTGCAACTGATGCACGCAGGGTGGGATCAGCATAACAACATCCCCACCCAGCTGGCGATCCAGTGCAAGGATACCGATCAGCCAAGCGCGGCCCTGGTGAAAGACCTCGAACAACGAGGCCTGCTCGACGACACCCTTGTCGTCTGGGGCGGTGAATTCGGGCGAACGCCGTTCGGGCAGGGCGACATCACCAACCCGCTCAAGCACGGTCGCGATCATCACGGCGCCGCCTTCTCACTCTGGATGGCAGGAGCCGGTGTCCAGCCCGGCATGCAGTATGGAAAGACGGACGAATACGGCTACAACGTCGTCGAGAATAAAGTTCACATTCACGACTTCCAGGCCACCCTCCTTCATCTCATGGGTATCGACCACGAGCAGTTGACCTTCCGCTTTCAGGGAAGACGCTTCCGTCTCACCGATGTGCACGGGCATGTGGTGAAGGATATCCTTGGGTAAAAGGCATTCCGCTTAGCGATTGCCTCTCAGGGGGAGATTCACTCTCCCCCTCTGAAAAACAAGCTGCTTAAACACCAGATCAATTGGCTGATCAGCCCACACACGATCAACCCTGGAAAAAACCAGATCCAGTTGTGCTCCGCCCACGCTAGGCCTGCTGCCCCCACCATGCTGAGTGCGAGGAGCATCAGCTTTGCGCCCCGCTCTGACTTCCGCCTGACCCATCCGACCAATGCGGCAAGAGTGGGTAAAGCGACTAACCCAATCCCATAAGACAGATTCTCGTGAGGGCCAGGGATATGCCAGTGGTCACCGCCATGGGCAATGAATCGAGAGAACATGTCCCGAAAGCAGAGGGCCATCGAATCTACACATCGCTCTTCCATCGTTCCCTCACCCTCGCCCCTGCAGGAGAGTATCACCAGTAAAGAATAAAGGGGGCTCAAGAGCTTTTAGCACGTCTTCCAAATCAGAGAAGGGCACAAAAAAACGGGATGCCCCGAAGGGCAGCGCCCGCAAATTCTGTTGTTGCTACGAAAAGACAACAAGCAGTGATCAATTACCTTGGTGAAAATATGAAGATTTGCTTAGGTGTCAACCAATGAAATACACATTAGGACTCGATATGGGAGTTTCGTCTTTGGGCTGGGCAGTTGTTTCAGAAGAAGACGAATTTCTGGATTGCGGCGTGAGGGTGTTCCCCGCAGGCATCGACAAGTTTGGCACAGGGAAAGATACGCATCTTAATCAGGAGCGTCGCAAAGCGCGCGGTGCGCGGCGACGGGTGAGGCGTCGCGCCAAGCGGAAGGAATTGATTCGTGGCATCCTCCGCGATTTGGGATGGATGCCCTCCTCTGAAGCTGAGCGATCAGCGTGGGAGGGATTAGATGTCTATGAGTTGCGATCCCGCGCCCTTCGCGAGGAGGTCAGCCTTGAAGAATTTGGCCGGATTCTGCTGCATCTGAACCAGCGCCGCGGATTTCTCTCTCTGCGAAAATCTGAAATCGAAGCTGCCGAGGGAGACGACAAAAAGCAGCTAGAGGGGATGAAGGAGGAGATGAAGCTATTGCAGTCACGCATAAAGCAGCGTTTCCCCAACCCCGATGAACAAACTCTCGGCAACTATCTCTTCCATCTGGGCAGGGAGCAGTCGAGGGAAAAGGGCTACCCCTCCCCTGTGCGCAGGCTCCTCATCAGACGGGAGATGCTGCATCACGAGTTTGACCTGATCTGGAACCATCAGAGCAGCTATCACCCAGAGCTGACTCCCGAGCTACGCTATGGCACCCATGGCCCCGAGGACAACCCTGTCGCTGTCCGGAAACCCGTTCCTCGGGAGGAGGGCAAGACGCTTCTCTCGCAATTCGGCCTGGAAAATCTCACCTTCTTCCAACGCAGCGTTTACTGGAAAACCAACTCCATCGGCAGATGCGAGTATGAACCGAACGAGCTACGGGCGCCCATCGCAGATCGACGATTTCAGGAGTTCCGCATGCTCACTGAGTTGAATAATCTGCGCATCCTGGATCAGTCTTCACCAGGGAGACCATCAGAGCGGAATCTTTCAGCAGAAGAATGGCGAACGGCACGGGAGTATCTGTCGAGCACGCAGAAACCCACCTTCGCCGGAATCAAAAAGAAGCTAAGCAAACTGCCCGACTCCCCTGCGGCGGCGCAGCTTAGCTTTAACCTCGAAAAAGACGGGCGAACCACCATTGGCGGATTGCCTACAGATCTGAAACTAGCCAAAGCATTGGGCTCCGAGGCATGGCGAAATCTGCAGGAGCAGGAGAAGAACGCCATCGTCGAAATTCTCACTCTTCCAGACCCCGACTCGACAAAGGTCATCCAGCGCACCGACGACGAGAATCGAGAACTATTGAGACAACTCCCCTACCTCGATCCGTCGCACATCGAAGCCCTGCTGGGGATCGCCTTACCAGCCGGATACGGCAGTCTATCCAGCAAAGCACTGGAGCGGATTCTGCCCTTTTTGCGGGAGCGCATGACCTACCTAGCGAAGGATGAAGAGGATTCCGCTATTCATCGAGCGGGATACAAACGTCGTGACGAGTCACCCCTTCAGACCTTACCCAAGCTCCCCGCTCTCGCGCAGCTTCGGGACCCTCATCTCCCTGAATACAACGCCAGTTTCCCGGCGGATACCAACCCTCTGGTGGAGCGCTCCCTGCACGAACTGCGAAAGGTCGTCAACTCTCTCATCGCGAAATATGGGAAACCTGCACGCATCCACCTGGAGATGGCTCGCGACCTAAAGATGTCCGCCAAGCAGCGCGAAGCCTATGCGAAAAAGACCAACGAGCATAAGAAAGCCCGCGAGCTAGCAGCCACGAAGTTAGAAGGAGCTGGCATCCAGCCAACGCGAGACACCATCCTACTCTACCGGCTCTGGGAGGAGCAGGAGCATGTCTGCATCTATTCTGGCCAGTCTATCTCTTTCAATCAGCTCATCAGTGGCGCTGTCGACATCGACCACATATACCCACGGCGAGCGCAAGATCATTCCTACATGAACAAGGTCGTCTGTTTTTCGGAACAGAATCGCGAGAAAGGAGATCGCCTGCCATTAGAGTGGTTGGGAGAGGGTTCGACCCGATTCGAGGAGCTGGCAGTTCGAGCAATGTCTCTTCCCTATGGGAAGCGGAATCGCCTGCTCGCCAAAACCACCCCGGATGATTTCGCGTCCAAGGATGTCAACGATACTGCCTACATGACGAGAGTGGCTCGGCAATATCTCGCCCATGTAGTCGAGCAGGAGCACGAGATTTTTTGCACAAAGGGGAAACACACCGCCTTCCTCCGCCGTCAGTGGGGGCTGAACCACCTCCTGCGGAGCGACAATCTCGATTTAAAATCTCGCGAAGACCACCGTCACCATGCCCTCGACGCCATTGTCACCGCCTGCTGCACTCCCAGCCGCTTGCAACAGATCTCTTCTGAGCTCCGATTCGAAAGCGACTGGAAGGAAAAACACGATGAAGATGGAGCTCCCGTGCGCTTTTTCCGGCTGAAGCCGGTGGCCAATGGCATCACTGCACCGTGGGAGAAATTCTCGGAGTCGGTCGACGCTTCTTTGAATGCTATTTGGGTCTCCCATCGCCCCCATCGCAAAGTCTCTGGTCGCCTGCACAATGACACAAACTACGGGCCCACAAAGGAAGAAGGAATTGTGGTCCACCGCAAGGCGATCTCCGCCATGACGGAGAAGGAGATCTCCAAAATTCGCGATCCTAAAGTCAGGGCGATTGTGCATGAATACCTTCATGGCCCACAGCAGCTCTTCCGCGAGAACATAGGCGGTCGGATTTTCAAAGAGGAAATCGACGCGCTCTTTCAGAACCGGTCCGCTAGCGCTGGATTGACGCAGGAAGATATCGAGCGGATCGACGACCCCAAGCTGCGGAAGTTTTTGAAACAGAGACTGAAGACGAAAAAGCCACTGCTCGATGCCGATGCCCACCGCATCACTCACTCTTCTGGCATCCCCATCAAACGGGCAAGAATTTTGATCACTGATCAAACAATTAGACCTCTACGGGAGGCGAACACGAAGGAATATGTTAAGCCAGGGAACACTCATCATTTTACGGTCTTCTCGCTCGGGAATGGGAAACACCATTTCGAAACAGTCAGCATGCTTGAGGCTTCGCGAAGACTGCGGATTGGGCGGCCAGCAGTGGACCCTACCCCTCCTCCTGGATATCCAGGAGCGGAATTCGTTATGTCCCTTTGCAGCGGAGACATCATCGAATCGGACGGAGACGCTTTCGTATTTCTTTCGATCCGCGCCACCACGAAGCAAGCGGTCTTTGTGCATCACACGGATGCCAGAGATTCAGGGGGACGGAAGGAACACACTGCGCGCCCCGGGACCTTCGAAAAGAACTTCCCGAACGCTCAAAAGGTGGAAATTCTGCCAAACGGGGAATTGCGGCCCGTTTGATGCTTTTGGGACAATCGGGAGGGTCATTCGCTGCAGAAAGGGTTCCGCTGTGATCAAGCATACTATCGAGGTGAGCGAGCGTCCTGCTCGCCTTTCTCTTGACCGAAAACAACTCGTTCTCGAGTCGAGCGGCCGAGAACACCGCTACCCTTGCGAAGACATCGGAGTGCTAGTCTTACAGAACCCGGCCATTTCCTTGTCCGCTGCCCTATTGGATTGTTTGCTGCTCTCCGGTGCAGTTGTTGTCATCTGTGACAAACGCCATCTCCCTTCCGGCTTGCTCCTTCCGACCATCACGCACACGGAACTGGTTCCGCGGCTTATGGCTCAACTTGAGACGAAGCAACCGGCCCGCAAGCAAGCCTGGAAGCAGATCGTCCGCGCTAAGATCCGGGCGCAAGCGAACGAAATCGGGGGACATCCGCAAGCAGTTCTTCGACGTTTGGCCAACGATGTCCGCTCCGGCGATCCCGAAAACCATGAAGCCCAGGCTGCGCGGCTCTACTGGGAGGCGATGTTCCCTGATCGCTATGCCGCCAAGGATAAACGCGATCCACAGAGTGATTCCTTCTACAATTCTGCTCTCAACTACGGATATGCCATCATCCGAGCCGCTGTGGCACGCGCTCTCGTTTCGGCAGGTCTCAATCCCGCTCTGGGCGTCTTTCACCATCGGAGAAATAATCCCTTCTGTCTGGCCGACGACGT
>JAHDFZ010000007.1:2889-3753 GCA_020627905.1 Verrucomicrobiota bacterium | reverse complement strand
CCGGAGAGTGAGATCAATGATCAGTGAAGCGGACGGAAGTCTCCCTACACAACTCGAGCAAGCGCATCGTCGCGAGCTTTTGAGCCTCTTGACGGAAAAGGTGCGATTCGGAGAACACTCAGGGCCGCTTCTTGCTACCCTCCCTCGCTATATCGCCAGCTTCTATCGCTTGCTAGTGCGCGAGGGCGATCAACTCACCGTCCCCACCTTCTGACGAACATGCAGATTTCCGGATATCGCAGCATGTGGATTCTCGTTTTTTTCGACCTCCCCACCGACACAAAACAAGCGCGTCGGCAATACACCGACTTCCGGAAGAGCCTCCTGGAGGATGGGTTCTTCATGATGCAATATTCCGTCTACATTCGTCACTGCGCCAGCAAAGAGAACACCAGCGTCCACACTCAGAGAATCCGTTGTAATGTGCCACCTGATGGAGAAGTGCGCATTTTCGTCTCCACGGACAAACAATTCGAGCGCATGGAAGTGTTTCACGGAAAACGCCGGGTCAAAACCGAGGATCCACCTCTTCAGCTTGAATTATTTTAGCAAAAAGCTCCGTAACTCCCTCCAATAGAGAGAATTACGGAGCTAACAAAGGTAATTGGTCACTGCCTGCAGTCAATCCGCAGCTAGTGCACCACGTTAAAAGTAATCTCCGGCAAAGGTAATTGGTCACTGCCTGCAGTCAATCCGCAGCTGAAAACGGATGAGGAGGTGATGGCGTTCTAAGGTAATTGGTCACTGCCTGCAGTCAATCCGCAGCTAGTAGGATCAGTCAAAAGAGATTCGATTCCTAAGGTAATTGGTCACTGCCTGCAGTCAATCCGCAGCACTGAAATGCGACGTGATCGATGCCAAGGT
>JAHDFZ010000007.1:0-2879 GCA_020627905.1 Verrucomicrobiota bacterium | reverse complement strand
CCGCAGCACTGAAATGCGAGATCGCGTGATCGATGCCAAGGTAATTGGTCACTGCCTGCAGTCAATCCGCAGCTCAGCCGTCACGACCCCTTCGCCCCACCAGAAGGTAATTGGTCACTGCCTGCAGTCAATCCGCAGCTGCTTCAACATCCGAGGCAACGAATACAAAAAGGTAATTGATCACTGCCTGCAGTCAATCCGCAGCACCCCCAGCATAAACCCATTGCACCCGACCAAGGTAATTGGTCACTGCCTGCAGTCAATCCGCAGCTCCAACTGCTCAACAACTGGGCAGATGCGGAAGGTAATTGGTCACTGCCTGCAGTCAATCCGCAGCTGTCCTGTTGTTACTCATGTGTTGTGTGGAAAGGTAATTGGTCACTGCCTGCAGTCAATCCGCAGCACCGTCGAAAAGGTGACGATGAGGCTAGAGAAGGTAATTGGTCACTGCCTGCAGTCAATCCGCAGCGTCACCGTGTCGTCTTCTGGAAGCTCTGGGAAGGTAATTGGTCACTGCCTGCAGTCAATCCGCAGCTGCCACATCGGATCACCATCAGCGCGCAGAAAGGTAATTGGTCACTGCCTGCAGTCAATCCGCAGCGAATCACCAGCAGAAGAACTAGGAATCAGAAGGTAATTGGTCACTGCCTGCAGTCAATCCGCAGCGCGAAGACCCACTGGATTCTTCGACGCACGAAGGTAATTGGTCACTGCCTGCAGTCAATCCGCAGCGGCCGCAGGGAATCGTCGGTAAGGATGCGCAAGGTAATTGGTCACTGCCTGCAGTCAATCCGCAGCTGCAGGTGTCGCCAGCTTTTTCTTTGACCGAAGGTAATTGGTCACTGCCTGCAGTCAATCCGCAGCGGCGGGGTAGCGGGCCATGCGGTCGAGGGAAGGTAATTGATCACTGCCTGCAGTCAATCCGCTGCTATCCGTGCTCGCAATCGGACCCGTCGACATCACCAACCCCTCACATCCGCTTCAGCCGATGCTCAAGAAAAAACGGCACGAAGGGAAACAGAGCCCCGAAGAAAATCGCCACGCACCAGAGAAAGCTGAGTTTCCCCCTGACGAAAGCAGCTAACAGAAAAACACAAAGCCCGACAAAGAAGAAGCCATGCAGACCGCCGACGATGGTCACCGCCATTGGTCGATCCCAGATATACTTGAGCGGCATGGCCACTCCCAGCAGAGCGATGTAGGACACGCCATCGAGCCACGAAAACAAACGGGTGCCCCGCAGCGAAAGGTCCTGTGGTGAGGATTCCGCCATCAGCTCTCCGGCAGCAGATATTTTGATGCCTGTTCGACATCCTTGTCTCCACGCCCTGACAGATTGACCACAATGATCTGATCCGGGTTCATGTCTCCTGCTACCTTGCGGACATAGGCAAGGGCATGAGAGGTCTCAAGCGCCGGGATGATCCCTTCTGTCTCAGCCAGCGACTTGAAGGCGGCAAGCGCCTCGTCATCGGTGGCGTAGGTATACTCCACCCGCCCCTCGCTCTGCAGCCAGGCATGTTCGGGGCCGACAGCTGCGTAGTCGAGACCGGCGGAGACGGAGTGTGTCAGCTCGATCTGACCATCATCGTTGGCCAGCAGCCAGGTCTTGGTCCCCTGCAGGACACCGAGCTTGCCGCCCTGAAAGCGGGCTGCGTGCTCGCCCTTCTGGATGCCATGACCGCCTGCCTCAACTCCGACCATGCGGACGCCTTCGTCATCGAGGAAGGGGTGAAACAGACCGATGGCATTGCTGCCGCCACCAACGCAGGCAACGAGCAGGTCAGGGAGCTGCTCCTCGCGCTCGAGGATCTGGCGTCGGGCCTCGACGCCGATGATGCGGTGAAAGTCGCGCACCATCATGGGATAGGGGTGTGGGCCGAGGGCACTACCGAGGATGTAATGGGTGGAGCGCACATTGGTCACCCAGTCGCGGAGGGCTTCATTGACCGCCTCCTTGAGGGTTTTCTGACCGGATTCGACGCCCCGCACTTCAGCTCCCATCAGCTGCATGCGGTTGACGTTGAGCCGCTGGCGCTCCATGTCGATCGCTCCCATGTAGACGATGCACTCCATACCGAAGCGGGCGGCGACGGTAGCGGTGGCAACACCATGCTGACCAGCTCCCGTCTCGGCGATGATGCGCTTTTTGCCAAGGCGCTTGGCAAGGAGAATCTGACCGAGGGCGTTGTTGATCTTGTGAGCTCCGGTGTGCAGGAGGTCTTCGCGCTTGAGGTAAATGCGGGCACCGCCCAGCTCCTCGGTCCAGCGTTCGGCGAAATAGAGCGGCGTCTCGCGTCCGACAAATTCGCGCAGGAGCTGCTGAAGCTCGCTCTGAAAGGCTGGGTCGGCCTGGGCTTTCTGATATTCTTCCGTCAGCTCATCGAGAGCTGCCACCAATGTCTCGGGGACAAAGCGCCCACCGAAGGTTCCATAATGACCGGAGGTATCCGGGGCTTGAGTAAAAGAAGAGGCAACGCTCATGGGGCGGTAAATGTATCCAGAAAGACCTAAATTTCAACGCTCAAGCTCACCGAACAGACACCGCGAAAATCCCGAAAAACGGGGTGGAAGTCGCTGGAGCTTCAGCGTAGTGCGAGCCCGCTGAAAAATAGGCGAGCGATGACTGTAGCACTGCTTCCGACTGGCAAGGCGCGAGGAATGAGCGTAGCCTTAGCTACGTGAGTGACGAGGAACGCAGGCAGACGGAGGCAGGGCTGCAGCCCGAAGGGTGAGACTTCAGAAATCGTTTTCTGTTCTTTCGAAACAATCACTCAAATCTTTTCTCATCATCGTTTGCATAGTTTTCAACGGTCTCGTATTATCGCGCCGTCAGAGGCTGTGGACTTGTGGCGGGTAAACCCCGCCAGGGCCGGAAG
>JAHDFZ010000217.1 GCA_020627905.1 Verrucomicrobiota bacterium | reverse complement strand
ATTTATCTTCCGGCTTTGCTCAAGAATAGTTCGGTAGTCGGTCTCGAAGGACGCGACTGTTAAGTCCTTCTTTGCCCCATCATTGACCCCGATGAGTATGCTCAACACATCCGGTTTGAGATCAAGTGCATCCCGTTGCCAACGTTTTCGAAGGTCCGCCACTGTATTCCCTTGAATGCCTCGGTTAATAAAAACAAACTGGTTTTCGGGCATTTTTGCATTTATCTGCTCAAGGGTAAAACGCACATAGCAATGACCCAGGTACTGCTTGGCATCGTTCGGGTCGGCTTTCCGGTCCCAGCCCATATCGGTAACCGAATCCCCCATGAATAATATGCGAGCCGCTTTTTTAAATGCAGGTAAGCGAAAGTCATACGTGATAACATCGGGGCCAGAGTCGGTGTCGTAAGAAACTTCCTTCAGACCAGCTGGGCGTTCTTCCGCCCATGTGAAACCTGTCAGCAGTGCGGAGCACATAAGCGCGAAGTTGCTGATTTTTGTGAGCAGTATCACGCCCGACCGCTTTGATATACTTCTTTTCGGTCTGTTCAGTTTCAGCATGGCTTCAGTCTTCCGCTCCGACGTTACGGAAATTCATATTGATCTTACGCACTTTTTCGACATCCACCTTCACGACTTTACGGTCAAAGGTGATAAATCCATTCACCTCATTGTGGAAGTCGGTGAGTTCGGTGTAAATGAGGGCGCAGACATTGTCGGTTTTACGCATCGCGACAGCCTGCTGGACTAGCTTCTCATACTCGGAGAGGAGTTCATCAGCAGAGAAAACCATTTCGCCGTATCCCCAGTTTTTCTTCTCGTTCTGCACGGAGTGCTGCTTAATCTCATATCCAATTCCCCCGTATTCTCCAAAGGTCGCCGGAATATGGCTGTCATAGTCTTTTAGCTCTAGGGTGCGGTCATAACAGTGGGTATCATGGAAATCCACCTCATAGCGACGCCGTCCGATCTTAGCGAAACGCTCGTGGACATGACTGGTGGCATTGATCAAGCGAGAGGTATCTAGCTGGCGGGTCATCTCTGTCATTCCCCTGGGATCGAACTGAGCCCCGCCCTCATTGAAGAGCACCCAGGTGATGATAGACGGGTGGTTATAGCGTTGTGTGACCATGTCTGTCACTACCTCGCGCTGGGGTTGCTTATCCGCTTCTGTTTGATGCGGATCCACGACGAAGAGAATCTGGCGTGGAGCGTCCTGCCAAACTAACATCCCGATCTTATCGCACCAGTGATACCACCGCTCAGCGGCGACCTTAAAGTGCTTTCGGATGACGTTGAAACCCATGTCCTTGGCGGTTTGAATCTCGAACTCTAGGCACTTATCGGAGGGCTGTGTAAAGAAGCTATCTGGCCAGCTCCCTTGGTCTAGGAGTCCCACCTGGTAGTAAACTTCATTGTTGAGAAAGATGCGGGGCTTTCCGTTTACCTCGCCCGTGGAGATCTTCCGCATGCCGAAGTATCCTTCCACGCGATCAATGGTCTTGCCGTCTCGTTTGAGCTCGAGAACCAGATCATAGAGGAAGGGGGATTCAGGGCTCCAGAGTTTTTGGTTAGGGATTTCTAGCTGAAAAGGACTGCTCGCAGCACTCTCTGCGGTGGCGACGGGCTGCCCTTGATCCAGTGCCGTAGCTGCGACCGTTAGGGTTTGGTCTGTAGCGTTTACCTTTAACGCCAGGGATGAGCCGTCTATGTCCGGGGTTTGCTGATAGGAAGTGATGTAGTCCTGCGGGACAGGCTCTAACCAAACGGTCTGCCACATCCCCGCGAGGGCACCTGACTTGCCCCGTGACATGCGCTTGTCGGTGTCGTCGAAGAAGACCACAATTTCATGCTCCCTGCCTGCCGTCGCACCAGGCAATACATGAGAAACCCGCTTGAAGCCCCCAACGTGACTCCCGAGTTCTTGTCCATCAAAGAAAATGGTAGACTTAGTACCGATAGCCTCGCCATGGAACACCACCTTAGACCCTGCCCACTCCTGCGGGATAGAGATCGTTTTTCTATACCAACCGTATCCACCGCCACCGCCGCCCTTTTTCACGCAGGAAGTGGCCGCTTGCATAGCGGAGGGCACGTGTGCGGTGCCGGAAAAACTCTCAGGTAGCTGAGGGGGGCGTGGTCCCTGATGGAGGAATTCCCATTGCCCATTTAGATTTAGCCATTTCTCCCGCACCATGGTAGGGCGTGGATACTCTGGCAATGGGGTCGAAGAGAGCAGCTCCTCCTGCCAGCGAGAAGACAACGGGGGTGTCTTCACCATCTTGGAACCTGCCTGTTGAGCAGGATCGGCTGGTGGCTCCGCCATGGTTGAGCCCACCAATAGGGTTATCAGGCATAGTATAGTCAAGATTTTCGCTATACGTTCTCTGTCGCAAATTCCAGCAGTCATGTTCACCGCTTACGGTGCTGGAAGCGTGACGCAAATCAAGATTCGGCAGCATCCCTATTTCGAGGGAGGCTTTTCAATCACCCCGGTAAGATGCCGATTCCAAAAGCTTTCGCAACTGCTGCGGGGGCGTTCGTCGCATCGAGTTTCTTGTAGATATGCTTGACGTGTGTGATTACTGTTTCAGTACCTATCCCGAGATCTTCCGCGATCTCTTTCTTTACTTTGCCTTCTGCTATGAGCTGGAGAACGTCCATCTCACGAGGAGACAATAGGCTGTTGCCCTGGCACACTGGAGACTTGGCTTTCAGCGTGTTGATAATGTATTTCGCAATAGAGGGCTCCAGCGGCGCACCACCTGCAATAACGGTTCGGATACTGGCGCAGATCTGCTCAACGGTCGCTGATTTTAGTAGGTACCCGGAGGCGCAGGAAGAAATGGCTCGAATCACATCCTGCTCACGATCGGACTGCGTGAGCACGATAACCTGCGTTCCTGGGACCAGAGATTTCAGTCGTGGGATGGCAGTCAGCCCACTCATTCCCGGAAGGGATAAATCCAGCAGCATGATATCTGGATTACTATCCCGATTACCTTCGAAATAATCGATAGCTCTTTCGGCAGTTCCGAATGAGACATCGAGTTTCAGGCCCGGTTCGTCTTCCAGGGCCAACTCAATCGTCTCCCGAAACTCCGGGTGATCTTCAATAACGGCAATAGATATAGATTGATTCATGAAATGGACAGTTATTAGGAACTATTGATTCGAAACTTGAAAGGTGACTGGTAAATCCAGCTGAACGATAGTCCCCTGGGGATTGTTCCGCTCGACGGTGTACTTTGCCTTGAGTAGCCGTGCACGCCGTTCCAAGGACTTTGGAATCAGGGATTTATTCGTTAGTCCTATTCCGTTGTCGTTCACGATCAGGCGGATGCTTTTGTGGTCGGCTGTGATGTGGGTTTCAAATCGACTCGCTTCCGAATGGCGACTAATGTTGACCAGGCACTCTTTATAGAAAAGGAATAGGTCGTAGGCCACCTGCGAAGGGAGTTGATTGATATAACTTTCCCCGTGGACAGTGAATTCATGCTCCAGCGCCCCCAGAGTTCGGCGGACGGTGCGCTGCATATCCTCAATCAGTCCCTGGTATTCGCCTGCTTCGTGAATGTTGACGCACCGGCGGACGGCCGTTGCCGAGCGTTCTGTTTCCGAACGGACTTTCCTCAGTAGTTCAGTCAGTTTTTCAGGGTTTTCTTTGGCGCGAACAGCCAAATCGCTAAGCAGACCGATGGTATGCAGATTGGCTCCGAGGTCATCGTGTAAATCTGCAGCAAATCGCTCGCGGACTTCAGTCAATTTTCGTAGCCTGATCATTCTGCCTATGAGAAAGGTGATAACGATCCCGCAACCGAGCAGGGCGGCAAGCCATCCCATCCGAGTGAGATAGACTTTGTGGAGACCGTAGCGGCGGTTCAGTTCGGCGATGATCAAGGGGCGCTCTACCTCCAGGTCATGCCGCCGGGCCAACTGATTCAGCCATTTACGTTCTGCGAGGATCTCGCCCTGGAAATTGTCGCCGTCGGTCAGCGCGGCAAGGCGCTGGCTTGAGCGACCCAAATCAATTGACGATGTGGCTGTTTTTCCCAGCGAGACATTTTGCCCTTCGGAAAACACCTCGATCTCGGCAAAGCCGCTCACTCTCCAGCCAGAGTTCTTCTGGAATGGTTCCACAACGGTGAGCTTAACGTAACGACTGGCTACCGGCGGGAATCGCCATTTTAAGACAGGGCCGATATCGCGGATCGATTTTTTTCGGTACTCGGCGAGCTGAACGGCATTGGAGAAATCAGCCCGATTGGCTGCTTGGATTACGAGTTGCTCCGGGAGCCCAAAATCCGACACAGCGCCCTGTGGAACGGTGTCACTAAGGTCAATTTGATGCAGGTGAACGCGATCCAGAGAATGAATTTCTTCCAGGTCGAAAGTCAAAGCCAAGGGATCAGAGTGTTCGGAAACGCTAACGAAACCGAGACTCTTTGAGCCCGATGCTGCATCCATCAGATAGGGAACAAAACCATCCACCAGGTTATCCGGATGCCAGGTGTCATTCTGATGGTATTCCGAAGGAGTGACGTCTGCATGTAAGGCAATGTTATCAGGTCCGTTGAATACCAGTATTTCTGAAAATTGCAGAACCATCGCCTCATCGTAAACACTACGGGAGAGGGTTGCCGCTTCGATTTTCACCCAGGAAGCAATCGATTCGGGGAATGAGATGACAAGCGGTGCGATCCGGGGAAGCAACGCATCGTTGGCATTGAAGCTGGCGACAACCTCGCCATTTTTATCGCCCGCCTTACCGATGATGACCTGGAACTCGATCGGAAAGCCATCGGCGACAAAACCCCGCTTCGCATCCCGCCAGATCACCGGCACCAGAATCACCTGGTCGACAGGCTGCGGGTGATCGAGGTCTATCTGAATCCATTTATCCGGGTCTGTCTCGAACCAGGGTGTGGATCGATAGCCTACCGCACCGGCACCGCCACGCAGGCTGAGAGTGGCCAGCTGATGCAACTCGGCATCAAGTTCTACAAGCCGCTCCTCCAGAGTCGCACTGGACAAACGGTTTACATCGATCTCCTCATCTCCCTCTACAAGGAGGCCGGTGCAATTGGTCAAAATGAACCCCAACACTATCCAGATCCATCGCATCCCCCACCATAGCGCCCCTGTGATCGAAAGCTATGAATGAGGCATCCCTCATAATAGGGATGCGAATACAGTGTGGAGCCCCCTCTGAAAAGGCGCGCAATTGGCATCAAGCGAATTCAGGGATGAAACTCAAGGGTTCATGAGTGCGTGGTTGTCACTGGTGAGTCGCTACGCACTGAGGCGAAGAGTGTAGGAGGCTCGTAGGGCGCTTTTTGCATGGAGGGCCTGCGGCCTACCCTCCTTCGCTAAAGCTTCCTCCTTCGCATGGCTGCCTCGGCGAATCAATCGGCGCGCTAGCTGGATTCTGAGGGATTAATTGGATTTCCTCGAAGAGCGCTCTCTTGCCTCATTCTCCTGTCCTGCCGTCTAGAGACGACCGGCATTGTCCCCAACCCTATGATGACACCCAGCATTCTATGGATCGAATCTCAATAAGTTGGGGATTAGATCAAAATGAGGATCGGTGGTCCATAACGATAGACCTGAGTTTATGACAACCGATGCAATCTGCAGGTCGGCAGCTGGCAAGACATGCTTGTCGCGAGCGAGCTTCCTGCCAAGATCGGAAGCTAGTATGAAATCCTTGCGGGAAAGTTCGATCCACTTGACTCCCTCTAGCTGAGAAGCAATCCAACGGGCCTGCTCGGTCCTACGAATCCCAACTAGGATCTCTTGCAGAATCGGTCCAATGATAACGGCGTGGTTTGCCTCAAGTAAACCTGCGAGAGCGTGTTGGTTACGACTCCGTCCTTGGTTAAGAAATGGGATCCAGACACAGGTATCTACTAGAACCGATGGAGATGACATGGAAGGAAGAGCGAGCCTTATTCTTGGTTCATCTGAGCAATGACCTCAGGGTCAATTTCGATTTTCGGCGCCTCAATCAGATTCATCCGTTTACGGTATCGGATGTATTCATCCGTCGCCATCCGGAGTGCCTTGGAAGGATCATCTACGCCAAAATGCTCAGTCAGAAACTCAAGTTCTTTGGGGGCTAAATCAATCTCCGCGACCATACGTCAAGATGC